>CAXUCK010000209.1:338-3813 GCA_964249375.1 uncultured Acidobacteriaceae bacterium | reverse complement strand
ACGCCGACAACCCCGACCCCGACACCCAGCAGGCCGCCTTCGTCGCCCAGCTCGGCATCGCCGCCGCCATCCGCAAGCCCATCCTCATCCACCTCCGCACCTCCGAGCTCGCCACCCCCGAAGCCAAAGCCCGCTACGCCGGAGCCGACGCCAAGGAAGATCTCTTCCGCCTCGTCGAACAGCACTGGGCTCCAACCGGCCTCCCCGGCGTCATGCACTGCTTCTCCGGCTCGCCCGCCGACGCCGAGCGCGCCCTCAGCCTCGGCTTCTGCCTCTCCTTCGCCGGCAATCTCACCTACCCACGCTCCTCCGGGATCCGCGAGGCCGCCACCCTCGCCCCGCTCGACCGCATCCTCGTTGAAACCGACGCCCCCTTTCTCGCGCCCGTCCCACATCGCGGGGAGCGCAACGAGCCCGCCCTTATCACCCACACCGCCGCGCTCCTGGCCGAGCTCCGCGGCATCTTACCCGAAGAGCTGGCCGCCATCACCAGCGCGAACTTCCACGACCTTTTCCCCGCCACGCGCACGCTGGCATAATCACAACGGCACACATCCCGAGAAGGAACATACGCACATGGCAGCCGATAACAGCTTCGACGTCGTCAGCAAAGTCGACATGCAGGAAGTCAAAAACGCGGTCGAGCAAGCGACCAAAGAGGTCAACGCCCGCTTCGACCTCAAGAACTCCAAGTCCAAGATTGACATCGAGGGCACCGAAACCATCCAGCTCGCGTCGCAGGACGAGTACACCCTCAAAGCCGTCATCGAGATCCTCTCCCAAAAGCTCGTCAAGCGCGGCGTCTCCCTCAAGAACCTCGAGTACGAAAAACTCGAGCCCGCCTCCAACTCCTCCGTCCGCCAAAAAATCAAGCTCAAGCAGGGCATCGAGTCCGACTCCGCCAAAAAAATTACCGCCCTCGTCAAAGACTCCAAGCTCAAGGCCCAGGCCTCCATCCAGGGCGACACCGTCCGCATCGTCTCCAAAGACCGCGACGTCCTGCAGCAGATCATGGCGAAGCTCCGCGCCGGCGACTTCGGCGTCGATCTCCAGTTCACCAACTTCCGGTCCAACTAGCCTCCCGCTCACACCGTTGTTGCTGTCCCGCTGCAATGCGGCTCTGCAATTACGACACGGCAACGCCCCAGCAATCCCGGCGAAGCCAGTCGTAAGCCGCCGCGGGCCGCCTGATACTCTCATCTACCAGTGAGTACGCTTTCCATCTCGAGCGCCAAAGACGTCTTCGACCTCGTCCGCGACGACCTCGACGCCATCGAGCGTGAGTTCCGCTCGCAGTCCGCCTCCGAGGTCGAGGTCGTCACCGATATCGCCAACTACCTCATCGCCGGCGGCGGCAAGCGCATCCGCCCCATGTTGCTTCTGCTCTCGGCCAAATCCCTCGGCTCCAACTCCACCAGCCGCAGCCGCCTCGGTGCCGTCGTCGAAATGCTCCACACCGCCACGCTCGTCCACGACGACATCATCGATGACGCCGCCACGCGCCGCGGCCGCCCCTCGTCCAACACCACCTGGGGCAATCCCAAGTGCGTCCTCGCCGGCGACTGGCTCTACATGCAGGCCTTCTCCGCCGCCCTCGAAGAGCGCAACTTCCACGTTCTCGATCTCCTCATCTCGCTCACCCAGGGCATGGTCGAGGGCGAGCTCCTCCAGATGCAGAAGCTCGGCCATCTCATCAACGAAGAAGAGTACTTCGACCTCATCTATCGCAAGACCGCCTTCCTGTTCAAGGTCTCCATGCAGCTCGGCGCCGCCATCACCTCCGCCAAGCCCATCGCGGAAGAGCAGCTGGGCGAGTACGGCCGCAACCTCGGCCTCGCCTTCCAGATCGTTGACGACGTCCTCGACCTCACCGCCGCCGAACACGTCTTAGGCAAACCCGTCGCCTCCGACCTCCGTGAGGGCAAAGCCACCCTCGCCGTCATCCACGCCCTCGAGCGCGGCACCGGCGCCGATCGCGAAGCCATCCGCACCGTGCTCGCCGACCGCAGCTTCGGCCGCGTCCGCCACGCCGAGATCCTCGAAATCCTAGAGCGCCACGGCTCCATCGCCTACGCCATGGACACCGCCTGCGCCTACGCCGAAGCCGCCCGCCTCTCCATCGCCGACCTCCCCGAGTCCGCCGCCAAGAGCGCCCTCCTCTGGATGCCCGGCTTCGTCACCAGCCGCGACCGCTAGCACCGTCACCCACTATTCACTCCGCGTCCGTCTCAACCGCCGCCCCCTCCAGATCCATCGGCGTCGCCCGCAGCCCACCCGGCGTCTCCAGCAGCACCTGCAGCTTGCCCTCCGCCGCATCCAGCTCCCGCTTGCACGCATTCGACAGCCGCACCCCGTCCTCAAACAGCCGCACACTCTCGTCCAGCGTCAGCTCGCCCCGTTCCAGCCGGTCCACCACCGCCTCCAGCTGCGTCAGTTGCTCCTCAAAACTCGCCATCCCGTATCCTCTTTCGACCTACGCTTCCAGTCCCAACACCGCGGCAGCCGCCGCATATTTCCCAAAGGGAGCACTCACCTGCGCTCCCTGCACGTGCTGCCGCACCTCGTGCAACATCTCCTGCGCAATCCGGATCCCCTCCGCGCGCGCTGCCTCCGGCGTCTCCGCCTTTCCCATCCGCTCCACGATCTCGTCCGGCATGCGCACCTTCAGGTCGTTCTTCATAAATTGCGCATTCTTCACGCTGGTCAGCGGCCAGATCCCCGCAATCACCGGAATCCGGTATCCCTCAATGCGCCGCAGAAACTGCTCCAGCAGCGCCAGGTCAAACACCGGCTGCGTAATGCAGAACTCCGCGCCCGCCTCAACCTTGTGCTCGAACCGCCGGATCTCGCCGTCAATCTCCGGAACCCCCGGATTCGCCGCCACCGACACCGTAAACCCCGCCGACGCGCCAATGGGATTTGCCCCCAGATCCAGCCCGCGATTCAGTCCCTCCACCAGCCGCACCAGGCCAATCGCATCCACGTCAAACACCGCCGTCGCATCCGGGTAGTTCCCCATTTTTGGGGGATCACCCGTCAGGCACAGGATGTTCTTGAGCCCGATCGACGAGGCGCCAATCAGGTCGCTCTGGATGCTCAGCACATTGCGGTCGCGGCAGGTGTAGTGCAGCACCGTCTCAATGCCCACCTTCTGCTGGATCTGCACGCACAGGCTCCCCGCGCCCATGCGCGCGCTCGCCCGGGGACTGTCCGGCACATTGATCGCATGGACCCCCAGCGCGTGCAGGTAGGCCGCGCCCTCCAGCTCCCGCGAGCAGTCAATCCCCCTCGGCGGAACAATCTCCACCAGGTTGCAGAACTCACCCCCCGCAATCATCGCCCCGATGCGCGACCGCTCGGCCATCGGCGGCGGCACAACCCCGGCCGGCTCGGACCCACTCTGCCTCGCTGCCTCAACCACCTCCGCGCCCACCACCAGCGCGAACCGGCCGCGCCCGGCCGCCAGGAAGTCCCG
>CAXUCK010000209.1:0-328 GCA_964249375.1 uncultured Acidobacteriaceae bacterium | reverse complement strand
CCATCGCCCGCAACGATCCACGCATTGCTCGAATGTGCGTCGGCGTCGTCCCGCAGCATCCGCCGATCAGCGTCACCCCCGCCTTCGCAAACTTCCTCGCAAAACTCGCCATGTACTCCGGCGAGTTCATGTAGATCGTCCGCCCATCCACTGATCGCGGCGTCCCCTCGTTCGGCATCGCCGCCAGCGGCAGGTGCGTCGCCGGCCGCATCCGCTCAATCGCCCTTAGCACCGCAGCCGGGCCCGCGCTGCAGTTGCACCCCACCGCACTCGCCCCCAGCTCCGTCAGCCGGCGCGCCACCTCCTCCGGCGTCGCGCCATCGCGGCA
>CAXUCK010000208.1:0-3849 GCA_964249375.1 uncultured Acidobacteriaceae bacterium | reverse complement strand
GTTCCGCGGATCCCCCACCCGCCCCTGCCCCTGGTGCCCCACCTCCAGCATGCTCCGCCGCATCGATCCCATCGCCGTCTCCCCCGGCCCGCCGTCCAGCCCCACCTCTGGCTCACGCTCTCCCGCACCCACATCCCGCGGCACCTCATGTCCCGCCGCCATGTGCTCCCGCTCCTCCACTTGCCGAGCTCCCGATTCAATTGCCGCCGCATCCCGTTCATTCGCCATCCTCTCTTAGGTGCCATCTCCCCCCGGCGGGTTGCGACCACCGGACGCACACCGCTCCATCCCCATCCGGAGACCGATTCCCGACGCCAGAAGACCTCTCCCGCAGTCACAAACCTTTGCCTCAGACAGTCTGCCTTCTCCCTCATCTCGCAGGGGGCAACCTGGCAATTCCTCGGGTTTTTGCCCCATTCCTTAAGCCAGGCTTAAGATCAACATTTCAAATAGCTTCCGGGCCGCACGTTTACCTCCGCGTCACAGTCCTGTCACCCCATTTTGTTGCTGCGCCCGTACCGTCGGCGCATACCCACAAGGACACGCGGCACACGTTTTTCCCACCGCTGCGCGCATGGGATCCTATGAACCACATCGTTCCTCCGCACTCCGCTCGCATCCGCCGCTGCACCCTCCTGCTCGTCGCCCTCGCCATTCTCCCCTGCGGCACGCGCCCACTTTCAGCCCAGGCGTCAAACGCGCCCGGCACCCTGTCCGGCACCGTCACGGATGTCACCGGAAACGCCCTCCAGGCCGCCAAAATCACCATCTCCCCCGGCGACCTCACCGTTCTCACCGACGCGGAAGGCCTCTACACCGTCCTCCGTCTCGCGCCCGGCTCGTACACCGTTTCGTACACCTATGCCGGCTTCAAGAACATCTCCGCGACCGCGCAGATCCTCTCCGGCCAGACCACCCGCGTCGACGAGCACCTCGCCGTCTCCGGCGACACCCAGCAGGTTCAGGTCTACTCCGGCCGCGTCGGCGGTGAGCTTGAAGCCATCAACCGCACCTTCAACGCACCCAACATCATCAACGTCCTCCCTGCCGACGTCATCACCAGCCTGCCCAATGCCAACGTGGCCGACGCCATTGGCCGCCTCCCAGACGTGACCCTGGAACGCGACGAGGGCGAAGGCAAGTACGTCAAGGTCCGCGGCACCGAGCCCCGCCTCACCCACACCACGCTCGACGGCGTCACCCTGGCCTCGCCCGAGCTCGTCCGCCAGATCAAGCTCGATCTCATTCCCGCCGACCTCGTCGAATCCGTCCAGATCAACAAGACGCTCCAGGCCAACATGGAAGGCTCCGGCATCGGCGGATCGGTCGACCTGCGCACCAAGAGCGCCGAAGACCGCCCCACCCTCGACCTCGAAGGCCTCGGTGGCTACAACCCCATCCTCCAGGGCCGCGACAACTACCAGTTCGACGGCACCGCCGGCCGCCGCTTCCTCCCCGGCAAAAAGCTCGGCGTCCTCTTCAGCGGCTCTTACGACTGGAACGGCCGTGGCATCAACGACGTCGAACCCGGCCCCGCCCTCGCCGGCACCTACGACCTCCGCGACTACCGCTACTTCCGCGCCCGCGGCGGCTTCGGCGGCACCCTCGACTACCGCCTCAGCGACACGTCCAACCTCTTCCTCAAGACGCTCTACGCTAAATTCAACAATTTCGGCGACGACTGGATCTACTCGCCGGCCATCAACAGCTTCGTAGGCGACAGCCTTACAAAGGGCGGCACCGACGGCAGCATCAGCTTCACCGCCATCAAGCGCCGCCCCGTCCAGGACATCGGCGGCATCCAGCTCGGCGGTCATCACGTCCTCGGCCGCACCCTCTTCAACTGGGACCTCAACTCGTCCGTAGGCCGCACCCGCGACGACGGCTACAGCTTCTACCACTTCGCCCCGGCCGGCAACGTTCCGCTCAACGGGGGCATTCAGTACGCTCTCGACCTCTCCAACCCGCTGATCCCGCACATCAACGTGCAGGATGGCAAAAACATCTTCGATCCAACGCAGTACTTCTATCAGAACAAGGAGATCGAGAACACCTACAACTCCGAAACCGATCTCGGCTTCGGCGCCTCGCTCGCCATCCCCTACACCTTCTTCGGCCGCGCCAACAATTTCGAGCTTGGCGGCCTCTTCCGCAACGAGCACAAGTTCATCAACCAGAACACCCAGTGGTTCGCTCCTCTGGTCGCCGCCACCAATGCCGCCGACCCCTCGCTCGCTCTGGCCAACTTCCCCAGCGACTTCTCCGACCCCAACTACTACGGCAACCACTACACCTTCGGCCCCGCGGCCAGCGTCGATGCCGTCGACGCCTTCGGTCCCGTCGGCCAGGATCCCAACCACTCGAATACTTTCGGCAACGGCTTCAACCAGGTCGAAAAAGTCTCGGCCGGCTACATCATGAACACCACCGAGCTTGGCCGCTTCCGCCTCAATCTCGGCCTGCGCATCGAGGCCACCGGCGAAAACAACGTCGGCTACCAGGGCACCTCACGCTCCGGCACCCCCGGCGCCACGCCCATCCGCGCGCAGGGCAGCTACATCGACCTCCTCCCCAGCGCCTCGCTCCGCTACGCCCTCACCCCCCGCCAGGGTATCCGGCTGGTCTACAGCCGCGGCCTCGCCCGCCCCGACTTCCAGGACCTCATCCCCTTTGAGAGCTCGCCCAGCGGCGGCACCGCGCGACCCACCGTCAGCCGCGGCAACCCCTTCCTTAACTCCGAGTACGCCGACGACATCGACCTCCTCTATGAGAACAATCTCGGGGGTTCAGGCCTCCTGCAAGCCGGCTTTTACTACAAAAATCTCGTCAACCCCATCGTCAGCACCCAGTCCGTCGCCGGCCCCGACTCCATCGTCACCACGCCGCACATCGTCAACGGCGTCCTCAACGCCGGCAGCGCGTACGTCTTCGGCTTCGAAATCGCCTTCATCCAACACTTCACGCAACTTCCGGGCCTGCTCGGTGGCCTCGGCGTTTCGGCCAACTACGGCTACACCAACTCCGCCGCGCACCTGCCTCCCTACATCGACCCGGACACCCTCGCGACCGCTCCGGTCGGCACCGTCTCCGGCCCCAACCGCGGCCCCGAGGGCGCCAACCCACAGCTCATCGGTCAGGCCCCCAACAGCTTCAACTTCTCCCCCACCTACGACCGCAAAAACCTCTCCGTCCGCCTGGGCATGACCTACAACCAGGCCAACATCGCCGCCTACCAATACACCACCGACAACAATGGGCCCATCACGCAGTTCGGTGGCGGCGGCGGCCCCAAAGGCCCCAACGGCGACAACTACTTCTACTCGCACCTCCAGCTCGATCTCCAGGGCAGCTACCGCCTCCCCAAGGGCTTCACCGCCGTCGCCTACGGCCTCAACCTCAACAACGAAGTCTTCGGCTTCTACAACGGCTCCACCATCTACCCCGTCCAACGCGAGTTCTACCGCCAAACCTTCGGCGGTGGTCTCCGCTGGTCGCCCAGTCACCGGCAATAGCGCGCACCCGCACCGCAGACCACTCACACATCCACACCGGTCAGGCACGGCCCATCCGTGCCTGCCCGTTCCCGGTCGTCATGCTGAGCGCAGCCGGGTGCCCCACCTCTCGACTTTGAGACAGTCGTCCCCGTCATCATGGAAGGCCTCTCCCGCCTCGAATACCGTGGCTACGACTCCGCCGGCATCGCCGTCGCCGGTGGACCCGCCGGTCTGCAGCTCCGCCGCGCCCCCGGCAAACTTCGCAACCTCGACGGGATCCTTCACACCGACCCCGTCCAAGGCACCTTCGGCATCGGCCACACCCGCTGGGCCACCCACGGCCGCCCCACCGAAG
>CAXUCK010000207.1:0-3899 GCA_964249375.1 uncultured Acidobacteriaceae bacterium | reverse complement strand
CCACATCTCCATCTCGAGCGCCGACGACGAAACCAATGGCCTCGCCATCTGTAAAGGCCCCACCGGCGGCCCCGTCACCCTCACCGCCACGCCCGCATCTCCCAAAACCACACCGCCCAGCGCCACCGTCCAACTCACCTGCAATTGACCGCTGTCTCGCCTCTGCCTCTCGGGTTGGTCTGCTCTCGCCTTCCTTGCTGTCGTTCCTGAACAGGACCGCTCCGCAGCTCTTGTCCCGCCCGGACGGTACCCCAAACCGTTCCTGAGCCCGAGCCCTTCCAACTACACCGCATGGCGTACTCTCCCGCCAAGCTCGCTATACTGGAATCAGAAGCAAACAAAAAGGCCCGTCCTCCACTTCAGGGGAACGGGCCCTTTTTTATGCCAGAAATACCGGAGACTTCGCCATGCATATCGCACCCACCCGTAACCCTTTCATTCCAGGTATTTTGTGCGTAAGATCTCTCGATTCAGGATCTTGCCTCCACCCACGAACTCCAAGTCACTCATTCAAGAGAACTTAGCCCCGGCCTAAGCCAAGCCCAGGGGGAGGGGACAGGGAGGTGGGACGGTGTCCCCTACCGAGGCACCAGCCGACGCCCACGCACGGCATACCTTCCACCTAGCACCATCCGCAGCCCCTCGACATACGCCTGATGTTCCTCGACCAGGATCCGCGCCGCCAGCGTCTCGGCCGTGTCGCCGTCCGCCACCGCCACCGCCCGCTGGCACACGATCACGCCATGGTCCAGCTCCTCATCCACCAGGTGCACCGTGCACCCCGCAACCTTTACCCCGTACTCAATGGCCTGCGCCTGCGCATGCAGCCCCGGAAAGCTCGGCAGCAAGGAAGGATGAATGTTCAGCACCCGATCCGGAAACGCCTGCAGCAACCCCGGCGTCAGCACCCGCATGTACCCCGCCAGGCACACCCAGTCCACTCGGTGCGCCCGCAGCACCGCCACCATCTCCGCATCATGCTCCTCGCGGCTCCGACCCTTCGAAGGAACCAGCTCCGCCGGAATCCCGAAGCCCCGCGCCGCCTCCAACCCCGCCGCGTCCGCCCGGTTCGCCACGGCCACCGCGATCTCCGCGCCCGGCAGTCGCCCCTCCCGAATCGCAATCGCAATTGCCACGAAGTTCGATCCGCGCCCCGACAACAAAACGCCCAGCCGCCGCATCACCGATACACAACCGTGCGGTCGCCCCGCGTCACCCGCCCAATGATGTGGTGCCGCTCGTTCGCCCGGTTCAGCACCGCCTTCGCCTTCTTCACCGCCTCGGCCGGAACCACCACGATCAGCCCGATCCCCATGTTGAAGGTCCGCAGCATCTCGTCCCCTTCCACATTGCCCAGCTCGCGCAGATGCTCAAAGATCGGCGGCACCGTCCACGACTGGAGCTCGACCGTCGCGCCCATCCCCTTCGGCAGAATCCGCGGCAGATTGTCCGTGATTCCTCCGCCCGTGATGTGCGCCATCCCACGCACCAGATCGCCACTCACCAGCTTCCGAATCACCGACAGGTACGATCGGTGCGTCCGCATCAGCGCCGCGCCCGCCTTGTCCTTCAGCTCGTTCACGTAGTGGTCCGCACCGTACTTCGCCACCTCGAACAGCAGCTTGCGCGCCAGCGAGTAGCCATTCGTGTGCAGCCCGTTCGACGGCAGGCCGATCAGCACATCCCCAACCTCGATGCTCTCGCCCGTGAGGATCTTGCCGCGGTTCACCGCGCCCACAATCGTCCCCGCCAGGTCGTACTCGCCATCCGCGTAGAAGCCGGGCATCTGCGCCGTCTCGCCCCCGATCAGCGCACACCCGTTCGCCCGGCAACCTTCCGCCAGACCATGCACCACCTGCTCTACCGTCTTGTCGTCCAGCTTGCCAGTCGCCAGGTAGTCCAGGAAGAACAGCGGCGTCGCTCCCTGCACCGCAATGTCGTTGACGCAGTGGTTCACCAGGTCCTGCCCAACTGTGTGGTGAATTCCCAGCTCGAAAGCGACCTTCAGCTTGGTCCCGACTCCATCGGTCGAGCTCACCAGCACCGGCTCGGGAAACTTCTCGAGATCCAGCGCGAACAGCCCACCAAACCCGCCAATCTCGCTCAGCACCTGCTTGTTGAAGGTCTTGCGCGCCAGCATCTTGATGCGCTGCTTGGTTCGATCCCCCGACGAGATATCCACGCCGGCGTCCGCGTAACTCACGGGCTTCTTGGCCGTCGAGCTGCGCTTCACCGGCACGCGCTGCGGACGCGCAGGCTTCGGCCTGCCGCCGCCGGCCTCCGCAGACACCTCGTCCCTCTCGTCCATCCGCACATCTTCGCTCTCGGGTGCTGCACCCTCGTCGCGCGTCGGCACACTCTCGTCTTCCACCGTCGTATCCCGTCCTCGTTCCACACAGGCGCAGACGTGGAAAGACCACCAGTCTAGCAGCGCCGGATGTGCAGCTGAGGAAACGCACGTAACCGGAGAAGGCGTAGTTTCCCTCGCCCGGAACCTATACTTAAGCTATGGATCGCTCGCTCACCCGCTCCCGCCAGCTGCAGCACCGCGCCGAGCAGCTTCTCCCTGGCGGAGTCGACTCGCCCGTCCGCGCCTTTCGCGCCGTCGGTGGCGATCCTCCCTTCCTCGAGCGTGCCGAAGGTGCCTTCCTCTACGACGTCGACGGCAACCGCTACCTCGACCTGTTCAACTCCTGGGGACCGATGATCCTCGGCCACGCCTTCCCGCCCGTCGTCGAAGCCATCGGGCGCGCTGCCGCCAACTCCCCCTCGTTCGGCGCCTCCACCGCCGCCGAGTCCGACTTGGCCGAACTCGTCATGCAATGCTTCCCCTCGGTCGAACGCCTCCGCTTCACCTCCTCCGGCACCGAAGCCTGCATGTCCGCCATCCGCCTCGCCCGCGGCTTCACCTCGCGCGACCTCGTGATCAAGTTCGAGGGCTGCTACCACGGCCACTCCGATCCCATGCTGGTCAAGGCCGGCTCCGGCGTCGCCACCCTCGGCATCCCCGGTTCCGCCGGCATTCCCGCCGACACCGCCAAACACACCCTTGCTCTGCCCTTCAACGACCTCGGCGCCGTCCGCTCCGCCTTCGCCGCCTACCCCGACTCGATCGCCGCGGTGATCGTTGAGCCGGTCGTCGGCAACGCCGGCACCATCCCGCCCACCGACGGCTACCTCCAAGGCCTGCGCGACCTCACCGAGCGCCACGGAACCGTCCTCATCCTGGACGAAGTCATGACCGGCTTCCGCCTGTCGCTCGGCGGTGCGCAGCAACTCTACGGCATCACACCCGACCTCACCACCCTCGGCAAGATCCTCGGCGGCGGCCTCCCCTGCGGGGCCTTCGGCGGCCGCGCCGACATCATGGCCGCGCTCGCCCCACTCGGCCCCGTTTACCAGGCCGGCACCCTCTCCGGCAATCCCCTCGCCATGGCCGCCGGCATCACCACGCTCCAGCACCTCATCGCCCACGCCGACGTCATCTATCCCAAACTCGCGCACACCACCGCCGCCATCGCCGACGGCATCACGCAGCTCGCCCACGAGGCTGGCATCCCGCTCACCACCAATCGTGTCGGCTCCATGTTCACGCCCTTCTTCACCGGGCACGCCGTCATCGATTTCGCCACCGCCAGCACCAGCGACACGGCAGCCTTTGGCCGCTTTCACCGCACCATGCTGGATGGCGGCGTCTGGCTGCCACCAAGCCAGTACGAGGCCGCCTTCCTCTCCACCAGCCTCGGCCAGCCCGAGGTCGACCACATCCTCGAAGCCGCCCGCGCGGCGTTCGCGGCCGTTGCCGTGTGATGTGTATGCTGCATGCCATGCGCGCCGTGACCTTCACGATCCTGCTCAGCCAGAGCCTCCTGCTCGCCCAGGCACAGCAGCTCCCTCAC
>CAXUCK010000206.1:0-3921 GCA_964249375.1 uncultured Acidobacteriaceae bacterium | reverse complement strand
CGTGACGCAGGAAGTGCTGCAGCTCGTCCCAGGTCGGGTACTCGGCCGAGCAGAGCAGCCGCGATACCGCGAAGGCCCCGCAGGCGTTGGCATAGGCGAGGGCGGTCTCGATCGGCTCGCCGCGCAGGTAGCCGCGCAGGAAGCCCGACATGAAGGCGTCGCCGGCGCCGAGCAAGCCGCCACGGGTGGCGATCCTCGGCGGGGGAACCTCGCACGATTTCGCGACGAGCTTTGGCAAGACAGACGTGGCGACGCTTCGGCAGGCGGGAGATGTTGTCGATTACACGGAGAGTTTTGGGGGACTGAGTGCGAAACTGGCGGCGGTCGACACGGTCGTGCAGGCGAGCAATCAGGCGATGCCCGACGCGGCGACGCGGCAGGCGCTGATGGACTTTGTGGCCCGGGGTGGGGGACTGGTCGTGGTGCACGCGGGCACCTGGTACAACTGGCCGGAGTGGCCGGAGTACAACCGCGTGCTTGTCGGAGGCGGGACGCGGGATCACGACCGGCTGGGACCGTTCAACGTGACCGTGGTGGCGCCTGGGAACCCGGTGATGCGGGGCGTGCCGGCAAGCTTCGCGGTGGACGATGAGCTTTACCACCAGGAGATGCTGCCGGATGCGAAAAGCACCGAGGTGCTGGCGACGGCGCACAGTGAACTGACGGGGAAGACGTATCCGAGTATTTGGGCACTCACCGGGCAGAAGGGAAGGGTCGTCTGCGTGACGCTGGGGCACGACGAGAAGGTGCATCAATTGCCGGCGTACCAGGCGATTCTGCGGAATGCGGTCGCCTGGACCGCATCGGAGAGGAACTAAAAAGGTCTGAGCGGGAACCTGCGGATTCAGGAAATGCCTAACGCGCAATGGCTGCCGAGTTGGCAACCATTGGGCGTAGGTCCGCGTAAGTAGCCGGTCTTGATCTATGCCTGCTGACCGGGCATTTTTGCCGGCTCGCCCAGCCACTTGGGATTCGCGGCGGTGCCGTCAAAGGCGGCGGTCGTCTTGAACATTTCGTACTTGCCCGTCATGGCTGCATCCTTGGTGCGCGCGAGCAGCTCGGTGGTCTGCTGCTGCGTGAGCGGCTTGAAGGTGCGGGCCGCGGTGAGCGCCTGCTCGAGGATGTGCGGGTAGTCGATGCCGGTGATCACGACGGAAACGGGCTGCGACAGCGAGAACTGCAGACCTTCCATGGGCTGGAAGGTGTTGCTCCTGAGCAGGCCGGTGTCGCCGAACGTCTTCATGGCAAGCACCCCGATACCCTGCTGGTTGGCCACCGGGACGACCTCCTTGAGGAACGACCGGAAGTGCGCGTCCATGACGTTGATCGGCATCTGCACTGTGTCGAAGTGAAAATTATGCTGTTTCGCGACCTCGAGCATGCGCAGGTGGACGGCGGGGTCCTTGTGACCGGTGAAGCCGATGTAGCGAATCTTGCCGGCGTCGCGTGCGGCGACCGCGGCCTCCATGGCGCCGCCCGGGGCAAAAATGCGGTCCGGGTCTTCCATGCGGAGGATCTCGTGGAACTGCACCAGGTCGATCATCTCGGTCTGCATGCGGCCCATCGATTGCTCCAGCTGCTTGTTGTACTCCTCCTTGGTGCGGCCATCGAGCTTGGTCATCAGGAAGATGTCCTTGCGATGATTGCCGTCGCGCATGGCCCAGCCGAGGCGAACTTCAGAGATGCCGTCGTTGTAGTCCCAGCAGTTGTCGAAGAAGGTGATGCCGCCGTCAAGGGCGGAGTGGACGAGCTTGATGGCGTCGTCCTGGGTGGTTTCCTTGTGTTTGGCCAGGTGGTAGCCGCCCATGCCGATCGCAGAAACGCGCTCGCCGGTGGTGCCGAGCTCGCGGTAGATCATGCCCGGCTTCTCCGGGCGTGTGGTGGGGGTCTGCTTGTGCGTGGCGGAGGTCTGCGCGGGAGCGGTTGGGCTGCCGGCTGCGGCAGCGACTCCGGCTGCGGCGGCGGTCTTGATGAAGTCTCGGCGTTCCATGATGTCTCCTGTGGGTGTGGTCCCTCGCTAGTCTGATGCGCGCCGGTCGGCGTGGGGCAAGGAGCGCCGGCGTCCCTTAACGTACCGGCGAGGACGTCCGGGGTCTCCAGTGTTCGAGAAAGGCGGTGAGGTCGCCGGGTTGCAGCTGCCCCATGTGCTCGAACTCCTTGTTTCTCTGCGCGTACAACAGTTTGCCGTCGGTATCGAGGACGGCGATGGCCGGGACGCCGAGTCTCAGTGGGATGCCGAATCTCTGGGCGAGGTCGCCGTTGGCGTCGTAGTGCCCGACGTTGACCTCAACCTTGAGGAAATACCTGGCGAGCAGCGCCGCATTTGCCGGTTGCGCGAAGTAGAGGTCCAGCACGTGGCAGTCGCCGCACCAGTCCGCGCCGAAGTCAACGAGGATGCGCTTGTGTTCGCGCCTGGCTCGGGTCAGGGCAGCCTGGAGGTCCTCATGCGCGGAGGATGGATCGGGGTAGATGTTCCTTGCCGTGGTGAACTGCGGATTCGCAAAGCGAGCCGATGAGAGCAGAAGCAAGCCAGCCAAGAGGGTCACTGGCACGGGAAGAGTGGTGTGTTTGGGGGATCTGCGACGAGAGATCATGGATGTTGGAACTCGGCTGTCTGCTGGGGATGTTCGATCAGGCACGGTGGGTCGCGCGCGCGATCAAGGTGGCGGTGTAGGCCGCGCCAAAACCGTTGTCGATGTTGACGACAGTCACGTTCGGCGAGCAGGAATTCAGCATGCCCAGCAGGGCGGCGGTTCCGCCGAACGAGACGCCGTAGCCGACCGACGTGGGCACGGCGATGACGGGCACAGCGACATGACCGCCGACCACCGACGGAAGGGCGCCCTCCATGCCGGCGCAAACGACGACGCAGTCGGCCTCGCGGAGCTGCGGGCGCACGGCGAGGATGCGATGCGGACCGGCGACGCCCACGTCATACAGCCGCGTCACGCGCGCGCCGAACAGCTCGGCGGTGATAGCAGCTTCTTCCGCGACAGGGAGGTCGCTGGTGCCGGCGCAGAGCACGGCGATGTGGCCCCGCGCTTCCGCCGGTGGCGGAGTTTGGCGGAGCGTCAGCGTGCGTGCGGTCGGATGGTAGGTGGCGGCGGGCGTGAGGGCGAGCGTCGCTTCCGCGGTCGCGGCGTCCGCGCGGGTGGCGAGGACATCGGATCCGGCGGCGGCCATGCGGGCGAAGATCGCGGCGGTTTGGCCCGGCGTCTTGCCGGAGGCGAAGATGACCTCCGGCAGGCCGGATCGCAGGGCGCGATGGTGGTCGATGCGGGCCTCACCGGTGTCTTCAAACGGGAGGTCGGCGAGGCGGCTGGACGCCTGCTCGGGGGTGAGCGTGCCGCGCTGCACGTCAGCGAGCAGGGCGAGGAGGGCGGCGGGATTCATTCGGCCTTGGCGGCCAGCCACGCGGCGGCGGCTGTCTGCATCACGTGCTTGACGGCGACGTTGTGCTGTGTGGCGGCGGCGCGGCAGTCCTCAAATTCCGGCGCGGCGTTCAGCTCTTCGGTGTCGAAGGTGCCAACCTTGATGCGGATGGGCCCGAACGGCGTGCTCACCGTGTGGTGCTCGCGGGCCAGGCAGATGCGCCGGTCGGTCCGGATGCGGATGCCGAGAGTGGAAGTTTCGCGCAGCAGCAGCCGCTCGAGCGTGGGGGAGTGCTCGTCGTCGGTGAGGATGGTGAGCAGCGTGCCGAGCCGTCCCTTTTTCATGGTGACTGCGGTTGCCATCACGTCCAGCGCCCCCATCGCCAGGGCGGTTTCGGTCACGTGCGCGAGGATCTGCGGAGACAGATCGTCGAGCGCCGTTTCGAGCACGATGACGGTTTCCAAAGTCGGATGGTGGTGCTCGGGCAGCGTGTTCTCGGCGGGGTTGCCGGTAAGGGCGGTGAGCGTGGGCGAACGCGGTTGGGGGGGG
>CAXUCK010000205.1:0-3922 GCA_964249375.1 uncultured Acidobacteriaceae bacterium | reverse complement strand
CCTCATCACCCACCTCTACTCCGCCTTTAACCAGCGCGACCCCGACAGCATCTTCGCTCACATGACCGAAGACGTCAGCTGGCCCAAGGCCTCCGAGGGCGGCCGCGTCACCGGCAAAGACGCGATCCGCGCCTACTGGAGCCGCCAGTGGATCGACTTCGACCCCCAGGTCGACCCCATCGAAGTCCTCGACCGCGGATCGGAAAAAATCCATGTCCGCGTCCACCAGCTCGTGCGCAGTCGCGCCGGTGATCTGCTGTCCGACACCGAGGTCTGGCACATCTACACCCTCGCCGGCGGCCTCATCGAACGCATGGACCTCGGCGAAGCCGATTCCGGGACGAGCCCCTCCTCCGCGTTCCCTCACCGCGAACCCTAGCCGCCGCCCCCTCTCACCGCCTGCCGGTGTTCTCCTTGCGTTTCCGCAGCGAAAGAAACGTCACGTTGTCCCATGCGTTGTGCACGCCAATCAGCAGCAGCGCCAGCGCAGACGTCGGCATCGCAATCAGCGCGGCCGCCGCATGCGCACGCACCGCAAACGCGGCGCCGGTCAGCGTCGCGTACGCCAGCAACGGCAGCGCGGCATGGAACGCCCAGTCTTCGGCCACCGGCTGGTACGCCCGCTGCGTCCTCATCCGCCGCATAACGACACCCGTGTACACCAGGCCCGCAACGCCGGTCACCCCCCACAACGCGGCCGCCGGTCGGAGGTCGTGCCACGGCGCCGCTCCCGTCGCGGCAAGAAACAGCGCACTCACAAAGTGAACCGTCGTCGGCGTGGCAAACGCGTCGCCGGCTTCCGCCTCGTCCGCCTTCCGGATGGGCATGTCGGCGAGCAAAGCTATCGTAATAAACTGCAGT
This sequence comes from uncultured Acidobacteriaceae bacterium, assembly GCA_964249375.1. Taxonomy (GTDB): domain Bacteria; phylum Acidobacteriota; class Terriglobia; order Terriglobales; family Acidobacteriaceae; genus Edaphobacter. The sequence continues at coordinate 3,061 of CAXUCK010000205.1, read as the reverse complement.
CCCGTCAGCGCCGCGCTGGCCGAGCCAAGCACCTCGTAAAACGTGCCCCATTCGGAAATCGTCGTCATGGAGTTCCGGCCATCCTCGAAAGCCTGCCGCCAGCATACCCGCGGCACACAGCCCCCAGCCGCGCACACCCTTCTCCACCGCTCGTATCCGGCCCGTCGTCCTCCACACACTTACCCGGGAAACGTCGGCACTGACCTCCATCTCCGTCCCCATCCTCCTCAGTCCACCAACTTATTTGCCCCCCGAATGAACTTTCCAGCGCCCACGCCCGAAGATCAGGTTGGAGACCACACATGCCCGGAGATCCGAAGGTCGCAAGCAACTGGGCACACGACCCCGAAGCGTTCGACGCGGTCTATCGCGAGAATGCACCTCGTCTCCGCGCCTTTCTCCGTCAGATCGTCGGTTCCGTCCAAACCGCCGACGACCTGACCCAGGACATCTTTACCCAGCTCTGGAGAAAGCCCGACGCCTTCGACCCGGCCCGCGGAAGTGTGCGCGCCTATCTCTTCGGCATCGGCAAGCACCGCGCCGCGGAATGGTGGCGCCGCTCCAGACCCGAGTCTCCCCTCGCCGACGACCGCTGCACGGCGTGCAGTCTCGAGCGAGGCTCCGTCATCGCGGACGCCCTCAACCACCTGCCCGAAGATCAACGAACCCTGCTCTGGCTGCGCGAGGTCGAGGGGCAATCCTACGCCGAGCTCGCCGCCATCCTCGACATTCCCGTCGGCACCGTTCGCTCCAGGCTGTTCATGGCGCGCGGTGCGCTTCGGGCGGTCTGGCTCAGCAAAGCCAAAGGAGATCTGCATGAGGTGCGATGAAATCCAGGAATTTGTCTCCGCAATCTACGACGGAGAAACCGTACCGCCGCAGGCGGCCGAACACACGGCCCGCTGTGCCGACTGCCGGGAGTTGTTGCAGGGTTACGCCGAAATGGGGGCAGCGCTGCGCATCTACGGCAGCCTCCTTGTCGCGGAACCGGTCCCGCACCGCACATGGCTCACCACCCGCAAAGCAACCCCCACCTGGTTCCGGAAAGGTTTTCAGATGATGCGTATCCCCAGAATTGCCTTCGCTTGTCTTGTTCTGTTGCTGGTCGGCCTGGGCTCACGCCTGGCCCTGGTCGAAGTCCGCGCCCACGACGACGGCTCGGTTCTGATGCTGAAGCTCACCCCCGCAAAGGGCGATACCCTGCAGTGCTTTGTGTCGGTCGTCGCCACGGATCGCGACAACTGTGCCGGGTTCGCCCAGATCAACCAAACCGACCTGACTTACTCCATCAAAGCGCTCAAGAAAGAGGGTGATCGTGTGCTCCTCTCCATCCGCTCCCGCGTCGGTCCTTTCGGGCCCGGCGGCTTCAGCCCCGATACGGAAAGCAGTCTGCCGGAAACACAGACCTGGTACACCCCCGGACAGACGCTTTCCCTGCCAGATACAGGAGAGCTAAAGCTGGCGCTCACCGGCGAATGGGCCGACCACATCCCGGTGACCCTCGGAAGCAATCAGCTGCTCGATCCGGGGCCCTCCGAAATCCGGCTCTCCTCCCCTCTGCTGCTGAAAGGCAACCAAATCGTGGGGGACTTCGCCCACGGCAGCGCGGACGCCGACAGGCCCGGGGAAGGTGTCTCGCTCTACATTCCCGGAGAGGGACGCTTCCTCCTCTCGGGGACGCCGGTCGAAGGGGCGACTTCCGCCAAAGTCGATCTCAACCGCATCTCGTTCGAGAGCAACGGGCAAGCCTACGTCATCGTCACAGGGACCCCGGTGAGCCGCGGAAAAGTCCTCTGGGTTCTTCACGACGCCGCCTACAAACCCTCACCCGAAACCATGCCAGGGCCAATGCTTGGCGCTGGGCCCTTCCGCGAGCTCCGCTAGCGGAAAACGTGAGGCACGCAGGCGCCTGCGCCTTCCACTCACTCCGGTCCTCAACCTGAACTCGCGTCAGCCGTGGGAGTTCCCACGCCGCCGCCAAGCCCCAACGGCCCCCAGCGCGCCGGTCCCAAGCAGCGCCAGGCTGGAGGGCTCCGGCGCCGGGGATGTTGGGCCCGTGGTGGAGGGCCCGCTCCAGGTGCCCGGGTCGTAGTCCACTTCGCCGACGTCGGAGATGGGATTGGGCTCTACCTTGTAAAACTCGCCAAAGTCATCCATGAAACCCGGTTCGGGGTCATGATTCGTACTCAGGGTCGTGAAGATGCCGCCGTCGGCCAGGCTCTCCAGGTAAAAACCCCACAGCACCACCTTTCCCTGGCCGTTCACCTCAACGGAGGCCCCGCTGTTCGCGTCTGCATTCTGAAAGGTGTAGTGGAAAACTCCATCGGTCACACTGTAGTCGACCAGGTTGCCGTAGTACGTCAGACCCGTGGAAGCATCCACAGAGGTCACGTCGCTGAAGGTGAGCGAACCGTGGACGGAATCGGCGGTCGAGTACAGGGGTCCATCGATGAAGTCAAAATGGTTGCCGGTATAGGTGTAGGTCACGTCTGCCCGGGCGACCCGGACGAGGCTCAAAAGAAGAAGCGCTGCTGGGAAAAGATGCCACCGTGTCATCGCGACCGCCGGAAAAGAGGTGTGAGGTGCGGGCCCAAGCATACAGCAGCTTTGCTCCAGCCGAGCGCGCGGTCCGCAGCACCCCGTCGCCACTCTCCGGCATCAGCCCAATCTCCCTCCGCGAACGGGATCGAGTCGACCGTCGCCACCAACCCACGCGTTGCGTTGTTCCAGCGCAGCACCGCTTCAAAGCTCGTGACCCGGTCTCTTTCATACCCTTCTTATCGGCACATTTCCAAAAAGCTTTAGTCTTTTGTCTAACGATTTCAGCGGTCCACCTCCGCTCCGATCCAACAATTCCCTTTCCGGCGGCATCTGCTCTCCCGCGACTCTCGTCATCATCATGAACACCCAGTCCACCCGCGCCTTCCTCCTCTCCCTCCCCCACGTCGTCGAAACCCTCCAGTGGGGCGACAACCTCGTCTTCTGGACCGGCGACAAGACCCTCGGCGGCAAAATGTTCGCCCTCCTCAACCTCACACCCGACCAGCACGCCTTGCTCTCC
>CAXUCK010000204.1:3512-3924 GCA_964249375.1 uncultured Acidobacteriaceae bacterium | reverse complement strand
TCCCCTGCCTCATCGCCGTCCCCTCCGTCGGCGTCTCCACCCCCGCCGCCTTTCGCGAGTGGGACAACCGCGCCGCCAGCAATCACTTGACAGCGGAGGACGAAGGCCTTAGGCTTGAGGAGTTGAGCCTAGCGATCGCATCCTCCTTCGCGGAATCCGCAGAGCTGGAAATCGTCGAACCTGGCACCTCCGGTATCCTCCACAGCCGAAGCCCCGAGAGAAAACAGGGCAGCCTTCCCAACGAAGGCACGGACGGGGAGAATCTCCGAGAGAACCCCCTTCTCTCGCTTGTCCGCACCGGGATCTCGAACGACTTCGAAGAAGTTGTCTTCTCGCAGCATCCCTCCTTGCGTCAAATCAAGCGTCTGATTCTGGGTGAAGATTCAGGAGCCCCTGCCCTCGTGGCAGCACT
>CAXUCK010000204.1:0-3502 GCA_964249375.1 uncultured Acidobacteriaceae bacterium | reverse complement strand
GTCGGCGCTCTTTGGCCTCTTTCGCTCCGCGAACGATGCCCGCCTTGCTCAACAGCGCGTCCAGCACGCCGGCACCGAGGCCCTCCTTACCGAGACCTTGCCCCGTGGCCCGTACTGGGCAACAATGGTCGCTAGGGATGATGTCTGACCCTCTGCTCCCTCCCGCCGGGAAACCATTCGGTTGGAAACAGAGAACAGGTTCAACTCGCTGGGCGATCGACTAATGGTAGGTCAAGTGCCTTTGACGCACTTTGTCTAGGTTCGAATCCTAGTCGCCCAACCACCTCGTCGATCCCACCCGGCCCGAAGCATCGCAGGGCAACACCAACACCAGGGCGCTTCGTACCCTCCCTGGGGCGAGCCGAAGGTCAGCAAGTTGACCGGGCTCGGAACCACCCCCGCCGCCGCGGAACCAACGCGGCCCCGGGATTGGCAGTTCGAAAGGACATCAGCACCGCGTCGTATCGTTTTGCCGAAAAGATTCGCAACAAGGATTTCGCCAGCAACACCGCAAACGGGGACCGCAACAAGGCCCCGGAACGACCCAAAGCAGCAGAAGAAACCCATTCAAGGTCAACCCACCTGGAGCGTTTCAACATGGCCCAACCAGACATGACTGCCGTTCTTTCCCCCACGGAGCTCGAAGCCCAAAGCTCTTCCCAAACCGACGGGACCGCGCCTGACCCAACCCATACCCCGTCGCAAGCCGCGCAGGGCAATGGCGGTCAGCCCGCCGGCGGCCAAATGCCCGGCGGTCAGTCCCCGAGCACCCTCCCATCGCTCCAGGCCGCTGCCAAATCGACGCCCGTGCCTTCCCCGGACCGCAAGCGCGCCAGCCGCCTTTCCGAAGACCGGCGCTTCAAGATCTTCTCCGGCACCGCCAACCGCCCGCTCGCCGAAGAAATCTGCCGCTTCCTCGGCGTCCCGCTCGGCGAAACCCGCCTCCAGCGCTTTTCCGACGGCGAAGTTCACTTCCAGCTACTTGAAAACGTTCGCGGCGCCGACGTCTTCCTCGTCCAGCCCACCTCCTTCCCCGTCGACCAGAACCTCCTTGAACTCCTGATCATGATGGACGCGCTCAAGCGCGCCTCCGCCGGCCGCATCACCGTCGTCGTCCCCTACTACGGCTACGCCCGCCAGGACCGCAAAGATCGCCCCCGCGTCGCCATCACCTCGAAGCTCGTCGCCGACCTCTTGATCACCGCCGGCGCCAACCGCGCCCTTCTCGTCGACCTCCACGCCGCGCAGATCCAGGGCTTCTTCAACATCCCCGTCGACCATCTCTTTGCCTCGCCCGTCCTTGTCGGCTACTTCCGCGACCTCAAGCTGCCCAACCTCACCGTCGTCTCCCCCGACGCCGGCGGCGTCGAACGCGCCCGCTTCTTTGCCAAAAAGCTCGACGTCCCGCTCGCCATCGTCGACAAGCGCCGCACCGACATCAACGTCACCGAAGTCATGAACGTCATCGGCGACGTCCGTGGCCGCACCTGCCTCATCCTCGACGACATCATCGACACCGCCGGCACCCTGGTCAAAACCGCCGACGCCCTACTCGACCAGGGTGCCGACAAGGTCTACGCCTGCGCCTCGCACGCCGTTCTCTCCGGCCCCGCCGTCGAACGCATCCGCGACTCCCGCATCACCGAGGTCGTCGTCACCAACACCATACCCCTCCGCCCCGAAGCGGAGGGCCTCGACAAAATTCGCGTCCTTTCGGTCGCCGGCCTCCTAGGCCGCGCCATCGAAAGCATCCACATGGAAACGTCCATCTCCATGCTGTTCAACTAACCTCTGCTAGCTCTTAGCTTTTAGCAAACCACCTAACGCCCACCAACCGCGGCAATGCCGCAAAGGGAATAGAAGGACCGAGCACCAGCTTCTAGCTAGAAGCTAAAAGCTAGTAGCTAAAAGGCTCAAACCTGTCACTCATGCCCGAAAGGAAACCACCATGGCAGCCCCCATCGACGCCGTCGTCGCCACCCCCCGATCCGGCACCTTCAACAAGAACCACGCCCGTCGCGTTCGCGTCTCCGGCCTCATCCCCGCCGTCGTCTACGGTGCCGGCGAGCCCGCCGTCGCCGTCACCGTCGACCCCAAAATCATCACCCGCATCCTCCACTCCGAGTCCGGCCACAACACCATCTTCGATCTCCAGATCGAAGGCGCCGGCGCCGGCAAGGCCATGATCGTCGACTGGCAGAACGAGCCCATCAAGGGCAAGCTCCTCCACATCGACTTCAAGCGCATCGCCATGGATCGCGCCATCCGTGTCTCCGTTCCCATCCAGCTCACCGGCACCCCCGTTGGCGTCAAAACCCAGGGCGGCGTCCTCGAGCACATCCTCCGCGAAGTCGAAATCGAGTGCCTCCCGGGTAACATCCCCGATCACCTCGACGTCGACGTTTCCGCCCTTGAGCTCAACGGCGCCATCCATGTCTCCGATCTCGCCCACGGCAAGGACATCAAGTTCCTCGTGCCCGACGAGACCACCGTCGCCAACGTCGTCACCGTCCGCGAAGAAGCAGAAGCTGCTGCGGATGTCGCCGCCCCCGCTGGTGCAGAGCCCGTCGTCGCCAAAAAGGGCAAGGGCGAAACCGATGCTCCCGCCGCCGCCGACGCCAAAGCCGGCGCGACCAAGAAGTAAGGACCTCGCGGCGTGAAACTCGTGGTCGGCCTGGGCAATCCAGGCATCGAATACCAGTTCACGCCGCACAACGCCGGCTTCCTTGCCGTCGATCGCATCGCCGAAACGAGCGGTGCCCTCCTCAGCAATCGCCGCGGCCGAGCCCTCACCGCTCGGGTCACGCGCGGGGGACACGACGTCCGCCACGCCAAACCCGAGACCTTTATGAACCTCAGCGGCCTCGCTGTCGCCGCTCTGGTCCGGGAGCTCGGCATCACCCTCCCCTCGGCCGACCTGCTCGTGCTCTACGACGAGCTGGCCTTTCCCCTCGGGGAGCTTCGCATCAAGGAACGCGGCTCCGCCAACGGGCACAACGGAGTGAAGTCCATCTCCTCCGCGCTCGGCTCCGAGGAATGGCTTCGTATCCGCATCGGCGTCGGCAAGCCCGCACTCGCCGATGGCCGCGAAATTAAGGCGGGAGGCAAGGATTACCTCCTCTCGCCCATGCGCAAATCCGAGCTCGCGGTCCTTGACCCCGTTCTCGATCGCGCACAATCCGCCGTCGAAGCCATCTTCACCCAGGGCCTCGCCGCCGCCATGAACCAGTTCAACCGCCGGGAACCCTGACGGCGTCCAGCTTCACCCGCACCACTCCATACCGCCCTCGCAGAACAAACGCGAAGGCGGTGCGAAGCAGAACTTCGCAGAAAGCAGGAACCCGCACATGAATCGCACCTACGAAGTCATGTTTATCGTCCGCCCCGACGTCGAAGAGGCCGACCTCGACAAGCTCATCGAAGGCTTCACCACCATCATCACCAACGGTGGCGGCGAAGTCACGGCCGTTGAAAAGATGGGCCGCCGCCGCTTGGCCTACAC
>CAXUCK010000203.1:0-3931 GCA_964249375.1 uncultured Acidobacteriaceae bacterium | reverse complement strand
CGGAGCTGGACGGCGATGCCTACGCCGTTTGCGTCGTTGAAGTGGACTTCTTCGCTGGTCATGGTGGGGAGTTGGCGGCTGGCGCCGGCGCCGGCGAGCGGGATGACGGGGGCGGTGTCGGCGTCGGTCATGCACATGAGTTCGCGGACGCAGAAGAGGTGCTCGGGCATGCCAGGAACGGCGCCGCGGCCCTGGATGAGGATGGATTGCGTGCCGCCGGGGGCTTGCAGGAGGACGTCGTTTTCGTAGTTGATGAAGACCTTTTCACCTTCTTCGCGGACGCCGGCGCGCTCTACCTTCCCGAGGGGATCGCGCAGGTAGAGGCGCAGCCGGAAGACGGCGACGAAGACGACGAAAAGCAGAATCAGCAGCACAATGAGCTTTCGCATACGCGACCTCACTCTCACTGTGCCACTGTCGCGGCTCCCGCGCTATTTGCGGCTCGGGTACGTGGCCTCCAGGGTGAGGATTTCGTAGGGGTGGATGGGGGCGGTGACGGTGTCGCCGGCGAGCTGTGCGGGGTGGGACTCAGGCTTTTCCATCAGATTGGTTTCGGTGGCGGCGGTGGCTCCGGAGGGGATGTGGAGTTTGACCTCGGAATCTTTGCCGGCCCACTCGACCAGGCGGAAGACGAGGGCGTCGGAGTCCTCGGCTTTCTTGACGGCGGTGAGCGTGACGTTGGGGTTATCGACGGCGATCCAGGAGTGCTCAGGAGGGAGGCTGCCGGCGTGTGCGGCCACTTGCTGGTGGTAGATGGGGTAGTTGAGCTCGTAGCCGCGGTGCATGGTTTCGGCCTGCTTCCACGTGCCGGCATGCGGGTAGAGGGCGTAGCGGAAGTCCTGAGGGCCGCGGTCGGCTTCCGGGTCGGGCCAGGTGGGCGAGCGCAGCAGCGTGATGCGGAGGACGTTGCCGGCTGCGTCGTAGCCGTACTTCGAGTCGTTGATGACGGAGAAGCCGTGCCCCTCGTTGCCGAGGTCGGCCCAGCGCATGGCGGGCACTTCGAACTGCGCTTTCTGCCAGGAGTTGTTGCGTTCCGTAGTGCGCTCGATGGAGCCGTAAGGGATTTCGTACGAGGCTTTGGGACCGCTGGCGGAGAGGGGGAAGGCGGCCTTCAGGAGGACGTGGTTTTCGTGCCAGTCAACGTGATTGGCGACCATGATTTCATCGGCGCCGGCGTCGAGCGAGATGTCCTGGGTGAACTTGGACGCCTGCCAGGAGCGGGCGATGTGAACGGTGGCGCGCAGGGGGCCGTGGTCGGTGAGGGCGACCGAATCGACCTGGCTGATGATGGTGGGCGGCTGATCGAGGGTGCCGGGATCGATGTTCCAGGCGTCGTAATCGGCCGGTGTGTCTTTGAAGGCCTGCAGCTGATTGCCACAGCTGTTGGGGGCGAGGGACTCGGTGCCGGTTGCGTTGTCCTTGATGCTGGTGATGCACCCGTTGCTGCCGTCGATGGTGACGGTGAGGTGGTCGTTGGCCAGGGTGAACGTGCCGGACTGGTTGGTGGCGGTAAGTTTTGTATTCGGACCGGTTACAGACTTTGCTTCACCTGCTTCGGCATGCAGCAATTTGTAACCGACCGAGGGCACGTCTTCCGCGCGGGCGAGAACGGTGAAGGTGTTGGTGGCTTCGTCCTGGTGAACGACCTGGGTGAGGAGAGGCTTGTTGTGGCTGTCGAGCAGGCGAATGTTGCCGGCGTGCTCGGGCAGCTGAGCTTCGAACTGAACGGTGCCGGTGCGGTTCCAGGCGAGGGGATTGACGAGAAGGATGGGAGCGTCGCCCTTGACGCGGGTGTCGATCTGGGCGCTGAGAGCGTGGAGGGAGTCTTCCGAGATGTCGCGGTCGGAGTGGTAGACGGTATCGAAGTCGGCCTGCGCGTCCTTATAGATGACGCCGATGCCGGAGCCGGCGGCGAGATCGTGGAAGCCGTTGAACGTGATTTTCTTCCAAGAATCGGTGAACTGGTCGTTGGGATAGGACTTGCCGGAAAGCCAGGCGAGGGATGCGAGCTTTTCCGCGTCGATGGTGGCGACTTCACTGCGACGCATGCCCTCCTTGTGCTTGGCCTGCGTGGTGAAGACGCCGCGGTGGTATTCGAAGTAGAGCTCGCTGTTCCAGGTGGGGACGGAGATCTGGCCGGCGGGTGAGGGATCGATTTTGTAACCGGCGGCGATCTTGTCGTAGTCCCACGTTTGGGAGGTGGGGTTGAGCTTGGGTTGAACGGTGTCGAAGTAGTGCTGCGCGGTGCCGAAGCGCATGGTGGGCAGGGCGAGATCGAGCTGCGTTTGCCCCGGTTGCTGCTCGGTGGCGCTGATGTAATGCGTGCCTTCGTCGAGCATGGCGCGGGTTGGGCCGCCACCATGGTCGCCGATGCCGTAGAGGTCCATCAGGTCGGTCAGGCCGGGGTTGCGCTCGGCAGACTGAACGAAGTCGCGTGACAGGCGTACGGGGTCCAGGTTGTCGTGCACATAGTCGGTGGGGAAGTAGGTGAGGACCTTGGAGCCATCGGGAGACTGCCACCAGAAGATGCGGAAGGGCAGCTGGTTGGTGTCGTTCCAGTGCATTTTCTGGGTGACGAAGTAGTCGAGGCCGGAGCGCTTGTAGATCTGCGGAAGCTGCCAATTGTAACCAAAGGAGTCCGGGTTCCAGCCGATGCGGGCGGTGACGCCGAGGTCCTTCTGGAAGTAGCGCTGGCCAAGGAGGAGCTGGCGGACTTCGGTCTCGCCGTCGGGCAGGTTGAGGTCGGGCTCGACCCACATACCGCCGACGATCTCCCATCGGCCCTCCTTGACGCGCTTCTGGATCTGCTCGTTGATCTGGGGATATTTTTCGGCCATCCAAGCGGTGTACTGCGCGGCCGACTGCGAGTAGGTGTAGCTGGGGTACTCATCCATCAGCTGCAGGGCGCTAGTGAAGGTGCGCTTGACGACGTCGACAGTCTCGGTCGCCGGCCAGAGCCAGGCGGCGTCGATGTGGGCGTTGCCGGTGAGATTGACATGCACCTGCGCAAGAACGGGGCGGAGGGGGTCGAGGATGGCCTGCGCTTTGCGGAGGGAGCCGTCGAAGCGGGCCTGGCTGGCGGCTGCGAGGGCGTCGGTATCGATGGCGGCGACGGCCTGCTCCACGGTGGGGAGGAGGTCGGTGCGCGGCGTGGGAAGGACGGGCAGGAGATTGGTGGCAGTCAGGATCTCAACGCGCACGTCCTGTGGGTTGGGCCGAGAGCTGGTGGCGGTGGTGGGTTCGATGCGCAGGGTGACACCGCCGAAGTGCTTCTTGTCGACGGTGTGGAGGAGCTTGACGGCGACATCGATCTTGTCGCCGGGGTGGGCCGGCTCGAAGAGGATGATGGGTTCGAGATCATCGCCGAGGGCGACGCGGCGGCCGTTGAAGTAGATGATCTGCGGCATGGGGCCGTTGGCTTCGGCGTGGAACTGGAAGGTGATGCGCGAGCCGGAGATGTCGTAGCCGTTCAGGGTTTTGGGCACCTCGATGACGCGGCGATACCAGACGGCATCGTTGGGCGCTTCGGAGCGAGCCTGGACGACGGGCCAGGAGGTGTCGTTGTCGATTTCTCCGTGGGGGAGATCGCCGGCGTGGAAGTGCCAGCCTTCGGCGGGCAGCGTGGTCAGGCCTGCGAGAGTCTTGAGCTTGGCCTCGGAGGCGGGCGAGAGCTTGGCTTGCGCGTGCTCGACGGTGAAGGACTGGGCGATGGCGACGGGGGCGGCGATGAGGGCAAGAGACGCGAAGGCGGCGTGACGCATGGGCGCAAGGGTAACAGGCCCGAGGGGCTGGTTGGAATCGATTTCAATTTTTCTCTGCGGTGTCGGGGACGGAGAGTTGCCGCTTAGGGACGGCGGGCGAGCGCGACGCGGGGAATGCCCCCGAGGTCCTCGAGAAACTCAGGCTCGTGCCAGCGGCCGAGGAGGTGGTC
>CAXUCK010000202.1:0-3970 GCA_964249375.1 uncultured Acidobacteriaceae bacterium | reverse complement strand
CTCGCCTACCTTGCCGCCGTCCTCCACGGCACCGTCCACCCCGAAGCCGATGGCGACCTGTCCTCCCTCCGCACCAACATGGTCGTCATGCAGATCCTCACCGCCGCCCGTGAATCCGCCGAAACCGGACGCACGATCACTCTGAAACCCCTTCCCAACTAGCTCAACGCGACCCTTCGAGGAGGCTGATGTCAGCTCACCCCTTCTACCTCGCCGCGGTTCTTGGCTTCTCCGTTTTCGGCGTGGGCCAGCAACCGCCGATGCGGATCCGCATCGACCTCACCGATGCCCCGCGTCGGCTTCTCCACATCACCGAGCAGATCCCGGTCCGCCCGGGCCCAAACACCTTTTCGTACCCCCAATGGATCCCCAGCCAGGAACTGCCCGGCGGCCCCATCGACAATCTCACCGGTCTTGCCTTTCACGCAGCATCCGCCGGCGGCGAAACCATTCCATGGCGTCGCGACCTGTCGGATCCCTACAAGTTTCATGTGGTCGTTCCGCAAAATCTGCCCACCCTCGTGGCGACATACGACGTGCTGGAGGTGCCCAGCCGCGCCAACACGGTCGGCACCAACCATACGAGTTCTCACGTCGTGATGCTCGAGCCAAGCGAGGTCGTTCTCTACCCCAGCGACACACCCATCCACGACCTCCCGATCCAGGCGACCATCCATTTGCCCGTCGGTTGGCGCGCCGCCACAGCGCTGCGCACCAGCACGTCCGACGCCGCGTCGCTCCACCCTTCCGATACCACCTTCAGCACCGTCTCCGTCGAGCAGCTGATCGACTCACCCATTCTCGCCGGAGATCACTGCCGTCAGTATCCCCTCGCTCCGGAAATCCACCCCGCGCACACCCTGGACGTCTGCTCGGATAAAGAAGCCGACCTGGATCTGCAGCCCGCCTTCCTCGCGCACATGAACGCTCTGGTGCAGCAGGCCACAAAGCTTTTCGTCGGCCATCACTACGATCACTACGACTTCCTGGTCGGCGCTTCCCCGCACCTGCAGGGCGACAGCGCAGAACACACACAATCAGCCGATTATGTGGTTCGCAGCCTTGACTTTTCAGATGCGGAAACCGCTGGCCTGATCGGCTCGTTGCTGCCGCACGAGTACACCCACTCGTGGTGCGGCAAGTACCGCCGCCCCGCCGGCGAGGCAACGCCCAACGACAACACCCCGATGGAGAACGACCTGATCTGGGTCTACGAGGGCTTCACGCAGTACGTCGGCAATGTCCTGGCGGCACGCGCCGGTTTCCGTACCCCTGCCCAAACCGTGAGCATCCTCGACTACGAGGCGTTTCAACTCGACAAGCCCGGACGCCGATGGCGTTCCATCCAGGACACCGCGGACGCCTCCGCCATACTCCGCGGCAATGACACCGCATGGGCCAGCTGGCGTCTCGGTCAGGACTACTACTATGCCGGAACCCTGCTCTGGCTTGAAGCCGATGCCCAGATCCGCCAGCTCACGCAAGGCAAGCGCTCCCTCGACGACTTCGCCGTTGCCTTCTTCTCTCCATCGGTTCCCGGGTCGTCCTCTCGCGACACCGGCCCCGGTGTGCTGCCCTACACCTTCGCGGATCTCGTCCAAACGCTGAACGCAATCGCTCCCTACGATTGGAAAAATTTCTGGCAAGCGCGCCTCAATGCACTGGACTTCGCGTCGCTTACACGTGGCCTCGAAGCCAGCGGCTACAGCTACATCTACCAGGACACCATGATCCCCGCGGAAGCGGACTTCATCAAGGGAGCGCACATGGCGGAGATGTACCACTCGCTCGGTTTCCAGGCCATGGCCGACGGCACGCTCATGGACGTCTGGTTTGGAAGCCCTGCGTATCGTGCGGGACTTGGCCCGGGCGACAAGCTGATCGAAGTCAATGGCAAACCCTACACCCCGGAAGCGCTCACCTCTGCGGTCCACGCGTCGCCGGAGAATCCGGCGCCAATCGTCCTTAGGGTCTCTAGAGATGACGAGACGCAGACATACACGATCGACTACCACGGTGGGGAAAAGTACGCGGCCCTGGTCCGGAATCAACAGCCCGACCTTCTGACCAACCACATTCTTCAGGCACGGTAAGCAGAGCAGCAAACTCAAATAACCAGCAAGTGTCTCGGCAAATTAAGAGGGCCTGCCGGGATTCTCAGGAGCGATCTGCCGAGCGGGCTCGCCGGCGGCTGCGTTTCTTGGCGGCCCTATTTTGGACCTCGTGGGCGTCCACAATCGAACGGATCAATCCCGGATAATGCGCCTCGACCTCGGCGCAACGCGAGGTGTTGCGCATCTCCACACCGTGGCGTTCTCCGCGGATCAGTCCCGCCTCGCGCAGAAGACGCAGGTGTTGCGAAAGCGTGGATTTCGGGATCGGCTTCTCGAGCACCCTCACCAGATTTGTGCAGTTCCGCGCACACTCCTGCGCGACAATCTCCGCAAACAGCGCGACGCGCACCGGATCAGCCAGCGCGTACAGGATCGCCGCCACCGGAACTTCTTCAATCGCGGGATGGATCAGCGGTTTCATCGGCGGCAGGGCCCTCCCATGTCGTCAGTAGGTCCTTCTATGGTAGACGCGCGCGTTCCGCAAACGCGCGAATCGTTCACATATGCTGAACTTATGCATCATCTCCGTCACCGCGCGCATCTATCGCTCCATGCCGGCGGAAGCACATGCGTTGCGGCCGTTGCGAAGGAGAACTTATGGGAAAGCTGGATGGCAAGGTCGCCGTCATCACGGCGGGAACGAGCGGCATGGCGTTGGCCACCGCGAAGCTGTTTGTTCAGGAGGGCGCGTACGTCTTCATCACGGGCCGCCGTCAGGACGTGCTGGACAAAGCAGTCAAAGAGATCGGGCGTAACGTCACCGGTGTGCAGGGCGACGCCTCGGACCTCGACGACCTCGATCGCCTGTTCGAAACGGTGAAGCGCGAAAAAGGCTCCTTCGACGTGCTCTTCGCGAGCGCCGGCCGCGGGGAATTTGCCTCCATCGACCAGGTCACAGAGCAGCACTTCGACGACACCTTCGACCTCAACGTGCGCGGCACCGTGTTCACCGTTCAAAAGGCGCTAAAGCTGTTCAACAACGGCGGCTCCATCATCCTGAACGGTTCAGTCGCCAGCATCAAGGGCTTCCCGGCCTTCGGGGTCTATGCCGCCAGCAAAGCCGCCGTACGATCCTTTGCACGCACCTGGGTCAACGATCTGAAAGACCGGCTCATTCGGGTCAACGTAATCAGCCCCGGCCCCATCGATACCGCCGTCCTCGCCCCGCTCGGAGAAGAAGCGAAGAAAGGCTTCGTCGCCATGATTCCGCGCGGCGAGATCGGCAAGCCCGAAGAGATTGCCACCACAGCGTTGTTCCTTGCCTCAAGCGACTCCAGCTTCATCAACGGCGTGGAGCTCTACGTGGATGGTGGACTCGTCGCCGTCTAGCGTTCTGTCATCCCAGGCAAGCGGGCTCGTCTTTTGCGGCGAGCCCCTCGCTTCGCCCGGTGACATCACTCCGCGCTCTTCTGGCCATCTGCGCAATCGGTCGGGCAGTCTGACTCCCTCACCACATCGAGCCCGCGCCGCGCAATCCCTCAACCCCGGGTCTGGAACTTCAGCTTCGGCGGCAGGGCAGGGGAAAGCGCCGCCTCCGCCAGCAGTCGCCCCGGCATCCTCACCCTTACGCCAGCGACAACGCGCGTTCGCCGAATGAGGAGACGGCAGATCGGCCTCGCCTACAAGGCAGAAAAGAAGACGGACGAGTACGGAATCTGTTCAGATATCGAGCGCGGGTCTGGGACCAGAGAGGCCAGCGTGGAAACCGCTTCACCTACGACGTCTTTCTTAAATGAGTCGGTGGACTGCCCGTACGCCGTACACGCGCTCCCCGCCCTGCTATCGTCACGCACACATGTACCCCGACAGCCCTGCGGCGTCCGGCCAGCGGACCACCCGGCCGCAGCACCATCTAC
>CAXUCK010000201.1:0-3987 GCA_964249375.1 uncultured Acidobacteriaceae bacterium | reverse complement strand
GGCCCGGGAGATCCTCAACAAAATTGAACAAGGCAAGCTCGACCGCGGCGCCCTTTCCCCCGACCTCAACTTCTACTTTTCCCCCGAAACCATCGCCGACTACCAGACCAGCCTCAAACCCCTCGGCCCTGTCACCGGCCTTCACCAGACCAGCGAAGCCCTCCGCGGCGGCATGCGCTTCCGCTCCTTCGCCGTCACCCTCGGCGCCCGCCAAGTGACCCTCACCACCTACACCCAACCTGACGGCAAACTCGAGCAGTTCCTCATAGAAACCAACGACTAGCAGCGCAGAAAAGGCCCGGCATCTGCCGGACCTCTTGATGTGGAACCGCTGCTGCTGCTATATGTAACCGGGGCAGTCCGCGCATTCTAAGAATGTAACTCACGCAGTTACGCTTTCCCTGCCAGCTGCCGCAGCACATACTGCAGGATCCCCCCATGCTGGTAGTACAAAATCTCCTGCGGCGTATCGATCCGCACCGTCACCGGAAACTCGGTTGTGCGCCCGGTCATGTTCTCCGCCCGCACCAGGAGGTCTTTCCCGCCGGCAAACTTCCCGTCCAGCATGGCGCGCAGTTCGCCCGGCTCCTCGCCCACCTGGAAGATTTCCTCGCCGGTAAGCCCCAGCTGCTCCGCGCTCTCGCCCGGGTGAAACTGCAGCGGCAGAATGCCCATGCCCACCAGGTTCGACCGGTGAATGCGCTCATAGCTTTCGGCAATCACGAACCGGATCCCCAGCAGCCGCGGCCCCTTCGCCGCCCAGTCGCGCGAGCTCCCCGAGCCGTATTCCTTGCCCGCCAGAATCGCCAGCGGCGTGCCCCGTCGTTGGTACTCCACCGATGCGTCATAGATCGACATCGGCTCGTCCTCCGGCAACAGCCGCGTCACCCCGCCTTCGGTCCCCGGAGCCATCCGGTTGCGCAGCCGCACATTCGCAAACGTGCCCCGCACCATCACCTCGTGGTTGCCGCGCCGCGATCCGTAGCTGTTGAACTCGTGCACCGGCACGCCATGCTCTTCGAGGTACTTGCCCGCCGGCCCGTTGCGCTTGATCGAGCCCGCCGGCGAAATGTGGTCCGTTGTCACCGAGTCACCCAGCACCGCCAGGCAGCGCGCCGCGCGAATATCCTCGACCGGAGCCGGCGTCGCGGGCATGCCGTCGAAATACGGCGCCTTACGGATGTAGGTCGAGTCCAGCTCCCACCCGTACGTATCGCCCGAGGGAAACTTCAGGTTCTGCCAGTTGCCGTCGCCATCCGTCACCGTTGCGTACTGCTTACGAAACATCTCGGAATCAATCGACTCCCCGACCGCCGCCGAAACCTCCGCCTGCGTCGGCCAGATGTCCCGCAGATAAATCGGCTTGCCCGCGCCATCACGCCCCAGCGAGTCCTTCTCAAAGTCGTGCTCAATGTGCCCGGCCAGCGCATACGCCACCACCAGCGGCGGGCTCATGAGATAGTTCGCCCGCACCTCCGGCGATATGCGCCCTTCAAAGTTACGATTTCCACTCAGCACACTCACCGCCACCAGGTTGTGCTCCTCGATCGCCTTCGATACGTCCGTCGGCAGCGGACCGGAGTTGCCGATGCACGTCGTGCATCCGTACCCCACCACCTGAAACCGCAGCGCATCGAGGTAGGGCAGCAGACCCGCGCGCAGGTAGTAATCCGTCACCACGCGGCTGCCCGGCGCAAGCGAGCTCTTCACCCACGGCGGCGTGCGCAGCCCCTTCTCAAACGCCTTTTTCGCCAGCAGCCCCGCCGCCATCATCACGTACGGATTCGACGTGTTCGTGCACGAGGTAATCGCCGCAATCACAATCGACCCATCCCGCAAATACGGCTCCGGGTCAATGCCGAAGCGCTGCTCCACGCTGTTGATCGGCTCCTCGATCAGCGGCCGCTTGACCGCATCCGTCTCCGGCCCGTGCGTCGTCGTGATCACCTGCACCACATCCGGCACCGCCGGCGCCGAAACGTTTCCGCCCTCGCCCTCCCACCGCACCATCTGCCGTTCCGCCCGCGCATTCGCGTTCGGCCCCTGCAGGCTCGGCAGCACCTTCCGGAAGCTCGCCGGCGTCTCGCTCAGCAGCACCCGGTCCTGCGGACGCTTCGGCCCGGCCACGCTCGGCTCCACCGTGCCGAGGTCCAGCTGCAGCGTGGCCGAGTACTCCGCCTCCGGCGCCCCCGCCCCGTGAAACATTCCTTGCGCCCGGAAGTACGCCTCGCACAACGCAATGTGCTCTTCCGTCCGGCCAGTCAGCCGCAGGTAGTTCAGCGTCTCCGCATCCACCGGAAAAATGCCGCACGTCGCCCCATACTCCGGCGCCATGTTCGCGATCGTTGCCCGATCCGCCAGCGGCAGCTCCGAAATTCCCGGCCCGTAGAACTCCACAAACTTGCCCACAACACCGAACTTCCGCAGGGTCTCCGTCACCGTCAGCACCAGGTCCGTTGCCGTCGTTCCTTCGCGCAGCTTGCCCGTCAGCCGGAAGCCCACCACCTGCGGCAGCAGCATGCTCACCGGCTGGCCCAGCATCGCCGCCTCGGCCTCAATGCCGCCCACGCCCCATCCCAGCACGCCCAGCCCATTCACCATCGTGGTGTGCGAGTCCGTCCCCACCAGCGTGTCGGGATACGCCATCACCGTTCCCGCCGCGTCCGGCTCCGTCGTAAACACCACCCGCGCCAGGTACTCCAGGTTCACCTGGTGGCAGATCCCCATCCCCGGCGGCACCGCCGAGAAATTCCGAAACGCCGTCTGCCCCCACTTCAGAAACGCATACCGCTCCCGGTTGCGCTGGAACTCCAGCGCCGCATTCAGGTCATACGCCCGCGCCGTGCCAAACTCATCCACCTGCACCGAGTGGTCGATCACCAGCTCCGCCGGCTGCAAGGGATTGATCCGCTCCGGATCGCCGCCCAGCGCGCGCATCGCATCGCGCATCGCCGCCAGATCCACAATCGCCGGCACGCCGGTGAAGTCCTGCATCAGCACCCGCGCCGGCATGTACGCGATCTCGCGCGAGGGCTCGGCCTTCGCATCCCACTCGGCGAGAAACCGAATGTCGTCCGCCGTTACCGTCTTTCCGTCCTCATGCCGCAGCAGGTTCTCGAGCAGGATGCGCAGCGCAAACGGCAGCCGGGCCAGCCGCACGCCCGGCATCGCCTCTTCCAGCGCCGCCAGCCGGAAGTACTGCACCGTGCTCACGCCGGAGCTGAGGGTCGCGGCAGCCCGGAAGCTGTCCGGGTGCGGAGTTGCCGGGGCGGTCGCAGGGGTCGATGTTGCGCGCATGTCTTCAGTCTCCAGGGGCGCTCGTCGGCGGAGCGCAAAGTTGGGCCGCCACACACAAAGGGGCAGGGGGAAGGACGGATGGAAGCAGAACAGGGGGAACTGGTGCGAGCTACGGACGTCCACGATCCCGCCGCCCCCGGCGGAACGCTTCACCCTCGGTCCAGTTCGACGCACGTCCATGCCGCCAATTGTAGATCGCTCCCGCCACGCAACAGAAGCCCCGCGCACGCGCTTCTGCGACCGGTGTATCACGCGGGTTCCCGGCCCTTCCGGCACGCCAGCCGCTCCCAGCATTAGAATCCCTCCACCATGCGCTCGCGCCTCCTTTCCGCCGCCTTCAGCCTGCTTGTCGCCCCATCCGCTTTCGCCGGGGGGGCAGCCCGCCCCGGCGGGGACCTCCACGTCTTCTTCGCCGATGTCGAAGGCGGCCAGGCCACGCTGTTCGTCGCGCCCAACGGCCAGTCGCTGCTGGTCGATACCGGCTGGGAAGACCAGCCCGGCACGCCGCCCGGCCGCGACGCCGATCGCATCGTCGCCCTTGCCCACCAGGCCGGCCTCACCCGCATCGACACCGTCCTCATCACCCACTTCCACGAGGACCACGCCGGCAGCGTTCCCGAGCTGGTCACCCGCATCCCCGTCGGCCGCTTCATCGACCACGGCCCCAACCGCGAAACCACCGGCCCCACC
>CAXUCK010000200.1:2282-4065 GCA_964249375.1 uncultured Acidobacteriaceae bacterium | reverse complement strand
CAGAACACGTTCACTCCGCGCGGCGCCACCTCATGGGCGAGGTTGCGGGTGAAGACACCTTTGAATTGGACGCCGTCTTCGCCGCAGTCAGGCTCGCAGGGGTCGTGGAGGATGCCGTCCGTGTCGGTGAGGTGGGTCATGGCGGCGGCCGCGATGCGGTTGGCGGGGGTGAGGAGGCTGGGATTTTTGGAGGCGTGGCTGAGGGCGGCGAGGCCGCCGAGGACAACGCCCTGGTTGTAGGTCCAGGTGGTGCGGCCGTTGTTATGGCAGGTGTTATCGGGGTCGATGCGGAGGCCGTCGTTGACGAGCCCATCGGCGTTGATCATGCCGGAAGCGGCAAACCAGGTCCACTCGCGGTTGGCCCAATCGAGGTACTGCCGGCGCCCCTTGCCGTGGGAGTGGAGCGCGAGCTCCGCGGCGACGGAGAGGAAAAGCTCGTTGGCGATAGCGTTTTTGTAATGGCTGTTGTCCTTTTTCCACCAGATGCCGCCACCGCAGGTGTCGCTCCAGCCGCCGGTCATATTGCTGAAGATGGTTTCGGAGGCGTGGAGGTAGCGCTTGTCGTGGGTGAGGTCGTAGGCGTCGATCCAGGCGAGGGCCCACCAGCCTTCGTCGTCGTAGAATTCGTTGAGGAAGTTGGGGAACTTATGCGGGGCCTGGGTGAGGGTAGTGCCGAGGGTGTTGCGGAGGGTGCGGTCGAGGTTGGATTTGGGCGTGAGGCGGGCGGTGTCGGCGAGGGCGGTGATGGCGTTGGCGGAGTTCCACCAGCCGGTGGTGCGGAAGAGGCCGGTTGCGGGATCGTAGGTGGTGAGGAGAGCCGTGGCGGCGGCTCCGGCGTGGGAGGTCACCCCGGCGCGGGTGGAGGGGGAAGTTGGACCAGGGCTTGCCTGGGCGGGTGCGGACCAGGTGCGGCTGAGGACCAGGACGGCCAGTGTGAAGCGGACGAGAGACGTGGAACGTGTTGCGGTCATGGATCCCCGGGGCTCGCCGTGGGTGACGAGACAGGAGGAGTTTACCGCAGCAAACCAGTGGCCAAAGGGATTGATGGCCGGGTGAAGCGGGCTAGGGCAAGCGGAAGAGCGTGGCCGCGGGTACGGACCTGGCCAGCATCGTGGGGGTGGGATGGAAGGAGTCCATGCGGAGGGCGACCTGGTGAAGGCTGCCGGTCTGTCGAAGCGAGGTGAGGAACGGATCCATGGCGATGCCGATCATTTGGGGATCGCGCTGATCGGCGAGGGTGCTGAGGTCGCGCAGCGCCTCGACGTTGTGTCCGGAGGCAGCGTCGAGGTCCGCAAGAAGGTAGGTCGGATGGCCAGCGGGATGGAAGCGGTGTTCCTGCTCCGCCATGGCCGACCAGAGGCCCGTTTCGCCGTGTTCCCGGTAGGCTTGCTCGCCCGCGAGCACGACGGTGAGCAGATCGGCGTCCTGACGCATCTGCGCGAGACGCTGCACTTCCGTGAGATAGCGGGGCAGATCGCGCGGCTGGACGAGGCTCAAGACCGCAAGGGTGCGGTGGAGGGACGCGGTTTCGTGGCCGTGGGACGCGAGTGTCTGGAGCTGCGCCGCGGCCTCGTCGCGGTGCCCGCTCAAGCCGAGCGCGAGCGCCTGGCTGGCGAGGATGGCGGGGGAAGCGGGAGCGAGGGAGCGGGCGACGTTGAGCTGAACCAGGGCCTCGCTGTAGCGGGCCTGGTGGAGCAGCATGGAGCCGTACCAGTGGCGGGCGAGCACGGATCGGGGGTCGAGGCGAAGTGCGGTCTGGAACTCGGCTTCCGCCTCGGAGGGC
>CAXUCK010000200.1:0-2272 GCA_964249375.1 uncultured Acidobacteriaceae bacterium | reverse complement strand
TGCCAGGCAGAGAAAAAGTCGATGAAGCCGAGCGCCACGTGCGCCTCGGGGAGGTCCGGGTCGAGGCTGAGGGCGTGCTCCGCGGCTTCGCGGGCAAGGCGGTAGGCCTCGACCGATGGCATGGTGGAGTACTCGCGCAGGAGCAGAAAGGTGTTGGCGAGGCCGGCGTAGGCCGGGGCGAAGTTGGGCGCGAGACGGATGGCGGACTGGAAGTCCTCTCGCGCTCCGGTGAGCGATGCGGGGGTGCGCTCTTCGACGAGGTACTGGCCCTGGAGGAAGAGCTCCTGGGCAGCGGGGGGTGGAGCGGGCCGAAGCGATTTGGGCGGGACCGGAGGGGAGGTCCAGGATGGCTGACGAGGTCGAGAGGAGAGCTTCGGGGGCTGGCTCAGCGAGGAGCTCGGTCGGAGCTGGCTTTGCGGGGGCTGGATCCCCCTCGCCGTTGAGCCAGTGCTGCAGCTCGGAGACGAGGCAGTAGACGTTTGCGCGGCCTGAGCCGGGGATGCGGCGGACGGGGAGGCCGCGTTGCTTTTCCCAGCGTTTGGCGGTGCGCTCGTCCCGGCAGAGATAGGCGGCGATCTCTTTCCATCCCTGCAGTTGGTCGGGGCCGCCCATGTTCACGAGAGTCTTCCTGTGCTCCATCTCAGAATCGGTAGGGGTATCATAGTGCCTTCGGCCTGTTTGGCCTAGGGTTCCGTGGGTTGCGGGGCGGTGTTTGAAGCACGGCGGGCACCAGGTGCGGTGACCCTGGGTACCTGGTCGGTCGAGCTGGTTCAGGGCGGTCAGCGGGGGAGAAGGAGGGAGACGATGGAGGCGCTCATGAGGTTGGCCATCGTGCCGGCGAGCATGGCGCGGAGGCCGAGCTGGGCGAGGTCGTTGCGGCGGGAGGGGATGAGAGCGCCGATGCCGCCGATTTGCATGCCGATGGAGCCGAGGTTGGCGAAGCCGCAGAGGGCGAAGGTGGCGATGGAGAAGGAGCGGGGGTCGATGCTGGCCTTTTGCGCGCCGAGTTGCTGGAAAGCGATGAATTCGTTGAGGACGGCGCGGGTGCCGAGGAGGTTGCCGACGGCGCGAGCCTCGTGCCAGGGGATGCCGATGAGCCAGGCGACGGGGGCGCCGATTACGCCGAGGACGGCGTTGAGGCTCGTGGGGAACGATACCTCGTGCGAGCCGATGTGGTGTACGCCGAGGCCGTTGTGGATGCCGAGCATGAGGGCGTTGACCAGGCCGACGAGAGCGAGGAAGGAGATGAGCATGATGGCGACGTTGAAGGCGAGCTGGCCGCCGTCGATGGTGCCGCGGGCGACCGAGCCGAGGAGGTTTTCGTCGCGGTGCTGCTCGTCGGGGGGCATGTGGACGGTGCCGGCGGTGGCGGGGATTTCGGTTTCGGGGACGAGCATTTTCGCGATGAGGATGGTGCCGGGGGCGGTCATGATGACGGCGGAAAGGAGGTCCTGGGCGTGGATGCCGAAGGCGATGTAGGCGGCCATGATGCCGCCGGAGACGTGGGCCATGCCGGAGGTCATGATGGTCATGAGCTCGGAGCGGGTGGCGCCGTTGAGGAAGGGGCGAATGGTGAGCGGGGCCTCGGTCTGGCCCATGAAGATGGAGGCGGCGACGTTGGTGGACTCGGCGCCTGAGGTGCCCATGGTGCGCTGCATGAGCCAGGCGGCGCCGCGGATGACCCACTGCATGATGCCGAGGTGGTACAGCATGGCGAAGAGCGCGGAGACGAAGATGATGGTGGGGAGGACGGCGAAGGCGAGCACGGAAAGCGGGCTGGCGGGGTTGCCGAGCTGCTGGCCGAAGACGAGCGAAGAGCCGTCGGCGGCGTGGCCGAGCAGGGAGGTGACGGCGGTGGCGCCGACATGGAGAACGGTTTGGCCGAAGGTCCACTTGAGGACCAGGAAGGCGAAGAGGATCTGCAGGCTGAGGCCCCAGGCCACCGTGCGCCAGCGGATCGCTCGGCGGTTGGTGGAAAGGCTGTAGGCGACGCTGAGGAGGGCGACGAGTCCGAGCAGACCGGTGAAACGGGCCAAGCGCGCGCTCCGATGCAGAAGGGGATGGAGCGAGTGTACCGGGTGCGGGCGGGAGGTGCCTAGCGGGTGAGGTTGGGTACCCCTCCCCCCGGGGTACTTTTCTGCAAAGTACGTTCGATACAGGAGTTAGGTGGGTACTTGGACGACGGGCGACGGGCGTTCTGTAATCTGGCGTGAGTTCTCCTGATTCGATTGTAGGGAGCTTGGGGAAAAATCACGCAAGTGGGAGTGAAAGG
>CAXUCK010000199.1:0-4066 GCA_964249375.1 uncultured Acidobacteriaceae bacterium | reverse complement strand
TGCCGCCGGGGTGTCCGGCAGCTCCGACGCCCCGGCGGTCGTGTCATCCTGCAGATTGCCCCGCACAAACACGCGATGCCGGTCCGTCGCCACCCAGTCGAAGCGTGCGATCCCGGTGTTCAGCGACCCTGGCTGCGGCGCGGAGTACGAGTACGATCCCGTGTTCAGCCCATCGCCCAGAATGCTCCCGTTCGGCAGCGGATACCGCCCCAGAACCGCCAGCACCGCCGGGTTCGCCCCCGGCCCCAGCGGACACGTGCCCAGCGCGGAGCACCGCGGATCCATCGACGCGAACTGCCCTGGCGTCAGCGTCACCGCATTTCCGCCGCTCAGGTACGAAATGCTTCCAGCGCGGAAGGCCGCCGTTGGCACCACGAGCGTCTGCTGCACATTCTCCGCCGTCCGCTGCCCCTCGTAATCCCCAAAGAAAAATAGTTTGTCCTTCCGCACCGGCCCGCCCACCGCCGCGCCAAAGGTGTTACGGATCAGCTTTCCCGGCCGGTTCGGCAACCCCTCCGCCAGCTCGCCCTGCTTGTTGAACCAGTTGTTCGCGGTCAGGTCTGTGTTGCGGTTGTACTCGTACAAACTCCCATGGAAAGCATTTGTGCCCGCCCGAGGCACAATCTCCACCTGCGCCCCGCTCGAACGCCCCACATCCGCATTCGTCCCCGGCGTCACCACCCGAAACTCATCCACCGAGTCCAGCGTCGACCGCAGAACGCCGGTAAACGCATACCCCTGCACCTGGTTGTTGTTGTCCACGCCGTCCAGCGTCACGTTGCCCTGGTCGGACCGCGCACCCGCCACCGCCCCCGACCGGCTGTCCAGATTCGCATTGATGGTGTGCCCCAGATACAACACCCCCGGCTGCAGGCTCAGCAGGTCCGGCACATTCCGCCCCTCGCTCGGCAGCTGCTGCACCGCTGTGCTCTCGAGCGCGTCCCCCAGCGTTGCATCCGCCGTGTTCAGCGCGGGCGAGCTCGCCTCCACCGTCACCTCGCTCGCAGCGCCCGCGGCCGTCAGCGCCACGTCCTGCGTTCCCGGCTGCGCCACCACCAGCTGCACGGCCGTCGCGCGGGCCGCAAACCCCGGAGCATCCGCGGTCAGCGTGTAGGCGCCCGGTCGGACCTGTGAAAACAGGTATTCGCCGCTCGAGCTGGCCGTTTGATCGACATGCGTCCCGCGGCCCCGGTCTTCGAGCGCGACGTGCGCCGCGGGAATCACGGCTCCGGTTCCGTCCGTGATCACGCCGCGCAACGAGGTCGTTCCCGTCTGGGCGCTGCTGCTCGCCACCAAAGCACACCCCATTGCAAGCAGCCATGCAACCGTCCGCAGCCGGCTAGGATCCTTTTGCTTCCGCATTCGTCGAGGTCCCTCAACACACGCACAAGAAGATCGGGTCAGGCAGCGAAGGCGCTTGTCCGCTGGCGCTGACTTACAGCAGAGCCACCTCGCGAAATCGGCAAGGTAGCTTAAGTCTACCGTCCGGTGCCAATCCGGGTCGCCGGCCGCGGTTCGTTCCGGCGCTTCCGTGCGATACAGTGCAAGCAGACTGCCGTCTCCGTTGCAGCACCCACTGCCACACCCCGGTCCGCCATGCCCTTTCAAAAATCCAGGTCCGCTGTTCCGCTCGGCGAGCCCGAGCTGTTCGATTACGCCATCCGCTCGCTCACCCGGCGCATGCGGTCAGAGCGCGATCTGCGCCGCTCGCTGGCTGGGCGCGTCGACCCGTCCGATCCCGAAGCGGTCGACCGCGTCCTGGCCCGGCTGCGCGAGCTGCGCTACCTCTCAGACGAGCGCTTCGCGGCCGACTACACCCGCCTCCGGCAGGAGGGCCAGAGCTTCGGCCAGCGCCGCGTGCGGCAGGACCTGCAGGCCAAGGGCATCGGCAAAGATCTGATCACGGCAACACTCGACCGCGCCTACGCGGAGACCGACGAGGTCGGGCTGGCGCGGCAGTTCTGCGAGCGCAAACGAATGCCCCCGCCGGCCAACCCAAAAGAGACAGCGCGGGTCATGGGGCGTCTGCTGCGTGCGGGCTTCAGCTCCACGGCCATCTGGAAGCTGCTGCGCGCCTGGCAGGTTCCGATCGAAGCGGAGCCGGACGAGCCCGAGGAGGAACTCGGCGAAGGGTAGCTCCCGCCGACGTTCCCGCAACTGCTCCGGGCCCCCTCCGCTCCGCCTACTCGATCCCGTATTTCGCAGCGAGAAAGCTGCGAGGCTCACGCGGAAGCGTCGCCGCCAGTTCCTGCCACGTGAGCAGCAAAAGCCGGGAACGCAGCTCCGCCGAGCGGACCGCACGCAGCACCTGAAACCAGGCCTCGTGCAGATCGGCACGGCGGCCATCGGCAACCAGAGCGAAGCGATAGCCGGTGGCGTGCGCGGCCAACACGGAGCGCAGCAGCTGATACGAAGCGAAGCTCCCGGTGGCGGTGCGCTGGAGGTCCTCCGGGTCGAAAACCCTGTCGAGGTCGCGATAGCGCGTCACCAGCGCCGCGCGGGCCTGCCCAAATCCGCTCTCGGTCAGCTTGCTCTCGACGATCAGATCGCCGACCACCAGGTCAAGCTCCGTGCGATCGGGCAGCGTCCCCGTGACCGGTAGCTCGGCACGAACCCCGAAGCTCGGGCGCAGGCCGGGCGCGAGGCCCAGCAGGCGCAGCACGGCAGGCCGCCGCAGCACCCCGGGGAAACAGAACAGATTCATCAGCAGCGCGTCGGAGCTCACAGCGCAGTCGAGTTCCGAGCGGTGCGCTCGGTCGTGGCGCCGCGGCACCCGGGCAGAACCCGTGTAGGCCTTCCCCAGCCGCGCGCTCCATGCAGGGTCGGCGAGGATGCGGCGATAGCTCGCTGGAAGAAAATTTCCATGCGCGGCGGCGGGTTCCGGGGTGTAGATCACCGACGGCGTGCTGCCAAAGGTAAGCTCGTGCGCATGCGCCCGCGCGCGGTCGACATTGCGAGCGCTCAGGTCACGGCGTAGCTGGGTTGCAGTAAGGCGCACCGCGTCATCTTAGGAGAAGATGAGGCGAAGATCAAGGCCTGGACGAGCACAAGCTCCTCTCCTCGGCAAGGATCCGGCCGCAGCTCCGCTACTGCGGACGCGGCGCGAAATACCCCTTTTTCGCGCGCACATGGAAGCGCGGATCCAGGGCCGTCAGGTAAATAGTCCGGAACGACCCATCGTCCTTAAAGTCAGCCGGGCGGTACTGGAGGGAGTACTGCGAGCGCAGCTCGAGCTCGATATTGTGGAAGCCCGTCGCCACGTCTTCGATCTTGGTGGGGTAGAAAGCCTGCCCGCCCGTCGCTTCGGAAATCTGGCGAAGCACCTCGTCGCCCTTATCCTTGGACGGCGAAACATTGGTCGAAATGGAGTACACGATCGTCTCCGCGCGCTGACACATTTTGATTGCGTCCGACTCGAGAGCGCGCGAGTAGTTGTCGTCCCCGTCGGACACCAGAATCAGCACGCGGCGCACCGCGTTCTCATCCCGCAGCGTCAGCATCTGGTCGCGGCAGGTCTTGTACAGGGCGTCGTAAAGCGCTGTGCCGCCGCCCGGACGCAGCTTCGAGATACCCTGGTTCAGCAGGCCCACGGAGTTGGTATAGTCCTGCGTCAGCTCGGTCTGGATGTCGAATCCCGACACAAAGGCGCGGTCGTTGGCGTGCATCACCTGGAGAAAAAACTCAAGCGCGGACTGCTGCTCAAACTGAAACCGCGAGCGGATCGACGAGGACGTGTCGAGCAGGATGCCGACGCGCAGGGGAAGGTCGGTCTGCTGCTTGAAGCCGGTGACCGCGAGAGGCGGGTACCCGTCATCGAGCAGGCCAAAATTCTGCTGATGGAGCCCTGTGATAAACCGGCCCTTCTTGTCCGTGACCGTAAACACCAGGTTGACCTCGCGGGCCCGGACGCGGATGGTGGTCGTGGGCTCGTCCACTGTGGGCGGAACCTGGTCGGCGTCCGGCGTGGAAGCCTGCGGCTGGGTTGCCGGCGTGGGCTGCGCGCTCTGCGCTGCCGGCGCCGCCTGCACCGGGGCAGTCCCCTGCGGCGCAGGCGCAGGAGACGTGG
>CAXUCK010000198.1:0-4089 GCA_964249375.1 uncultured Acidobacteriaceae bacterium | reverse complement strand
ACCCTGGTCTTTGCCCACACCCTCCCCGACGGCGCCCACATCCTCGTCGGCGGCTTCGGCACCACCCCCTTCGACGCCGAAGGCCTCCCCACCCGCCGCACCGTCCTGGTCGACCGCGGGGTCCTCACCAGCTACGTAACCAACACCTACACCGGCCGCAAACTCGGCATCCCCTCCACCGGCAACGCCTCCCGTTCGCTCGCCGGCAACCCCGGCACCGGCGCCGGCAACTTCTTCCTCGAGCCCGGCACCCTCACCCCCGAACAAATCATCGCCTCCGTCCCCTCAGGCCTCTACGTCACCTCCGTCATGGGCTTCGGCGTCAACCTCGTCACCGGCGACTACTCCCAAGGCGCCTCCGGCCTGTGGATCGAACACGGCGAACTCGCCTTCCCCGTCGAGGAGATCACCATCGCCGGCAACCTCCGCGACATCTTCCAAAACGTATCCGCCGTCGGCAACGACCTTCACTTCCGCGGCTCTTCCGCCGTCCCCACCCTCCGCGTCGAAGGCATGACCATCGCCGGAGCCTGACCCACACCTCTTCAACAAGGTCTTCACTCCTTGGGTCCGGAGGCAACTGCTGGAGGACAGATACGTCGGTCTGCTGGTTGAATACGCTCAAGCCGTTGTTGCTGGTGCAGGCGTTCTTCTTCTCGGAGTTCCCTCCACACTGGAGACATCCGCGAGCACCTGGGCAACGATCCAATTCGCTGCGTCGACGTTGTCCTTGGCGATGACTCCCAGATCTCATCGAGGTCGCAAAGCGCCTCAGGATGAAACGCATACTCGGTCACGAACGGCGGGCGGCACTCTTATTAAAGTGCGCCACGACCTGTTTCTCCGGAGAGGAGGGCCACACGATCGCCCTTCACGTCGTCGTACCGGCTCTCCAGCAGGCCTCGGACATCCGCAAGTTCATCGAAGTACCCTGCAAGCGCGTCGCGGACGAGTTCCTCCCCGCTTCCGCCCTGTTTTGCCTGCGAGCTGGTCGAGCTTCGCTTGGACGTCTGGGGTGAGCTGAACTTCCATAGCTCCAGCCTAAGGAAACGTGGGGGCGAGAGTCGATCAGAGTTTTCCCGCGTCGACGGAAGCTGCGTACCATAGAACACGCGTGACACGGATCGTCCCGCCAAGTCGCATTCCCGTCACTGACCAGCATCTCCCGGCGATGTTGCTTCATTCACACGGACGCCCGGCGCAGCTATCCATCTTCAACCCGGCCTGAGCCGACCAATCGCCGCCCTCGCCTCGAAGGCGGCAGCCTCGACCCACCGGCTCACACCTTCGCAAGCCGGCGCCTGCGGCTCCCTCCTGCAGCGGTACCGGACGGGAACAAAACGTAACCATTTCCGGCCACTCGCCAAAACCACCACGCACAGATCCCTTCCAAACATCGCTCGCTTCATCTAGCATCAAACCTACCCTATGAGCGCAACGCAAGAAGTCACGCAGGAAGCGCAGACCGCGACCGGATTCTCCTCGTCCTCCGGCAAGATGTTCGGCGGCTACTTCACCCCGGGCAAGACCTGGAGTTTCAAGAAAACCGACCTGCTCGATACCCGGGCCCGGCGCGTCTTCGAGAACACCGCCCTCGCCTGCTCCTTCGACGCCTACCCCTACCACATGCCGCTCCAGGCAAAGGCTGGCCCCTGCGTCATCGCCGACGGACACCAGATGCTCATGATGTCGTCCTATGACTACCTTGGGCTCATCGGCGATTCACGCATCGACGCCGCCGCCACCGACGCCATCCACCGCTACGGCACCAGCACCAGCGGAGCCCGCCTCCTCACCGGCACCCTCGACATCCATCGCGAGATGGAGCACGCCCTCGCCGCCTTCAAAGGAACCGAGGACGCGCTCACCTTCTCCTCCGGCTACATGGCCAACCTCGGCGTCATCTACGGCCTGTTCGGATCCTCCGACCGCATTATCATCGACGAGCTCTGCCACCGCAGCCTCCTCGACGCCTGCCGCATGGCCGGCGTGCAGCTGCAGCGCTTCCGCCACAACGATCCGCAATCCCTCCGCGACGAGCTCAAGAAACACAGCGCCGCCAACCGGACCCTCATCGTCTCCGATGGCGTCTTCTCCATGGACGGCGACATCTGTTGTCTCCCCGACCTCATCGCCCTCAAAAGGGAGTTCGGCTGCTTCCTCATGATTGATGAGGCCCACGCCTCCGGTGTTCTCGGCGCCACCGGCCGCGGCACCGACGAACACTTCGGCATCGACACCGCCGACGTCGACATCTGGACCGGCTCCCTCGCTAAATCCATTCCCTCCAGCGGCGGCTTCATCGCCGTCTCGCAGGAAGTCGCCATCTTTCTCCAGCACGCCTCGTCCCCCTACATCTTCTCCGCCGCCATGGCCGCGTCTGCCGTCGCCGCCATCACCACCGGCCTCGCCATCCTCCATGACGAGCCCGAGCGCGTCGCTCGCCTTCGCACCAACGGCGACTTCCTCCGCAGTGGCCTGCAAAGCCTCGGCTACGACACCGGCCTGTCCGCCACCGCGGTTGTCCCCGTCGTCCTCAAGGACGAGCAGACCACCGCCCTCTTCGCCCGCAAACTCCGCGATTTCGGCATCATCGCCGCCCCCGTCATGTTCCCGGCCGTCGCTCAGGGCTCTGCCCGTCTCCGCCTCTGCGTCACCGCGGCCCACACCATCCCGCAGCTCGAGTTCGTTCTGGACGTCTTCCGCCAACTGGCCGCCGCGTAGCTCCATGCCGTCCCTGGTCACCGGTGCAAGCGGCTTCCTCGGCGGCCGCGTAGCCCAGCTCCTGCACGAGCGCGGCGAGGAGGTCGTCATCCTCGCCCGCCCCTCGTCCGACCTCCGCCACCTCGCGTCCACCCCCGTCCGCCTCGTTCGCGGCGACCTGTCCGACTCGTCTGCCTTGGACGAAGCCGTCGGACCCGTCACGCACATCTTCCACTGCGCCGCCTGCTCCACCGATTGGGCCCCACGCCAGACCTACGCCGACGCCAACATCACCGGCACCCAAAACCTGCTCACCGCGGCCCGGCGCGCACCGAAGCTCGAGCGCTTCCTCCACGTCAGCACCACCGACATCTACGGCTATCCAGAAAGTCCCTGCACCGAAGAGCACCCCATCGTCGACGCCGGTCTCCCCTACAACCAGACCAAAGGCGCCGCGGAGGCCGCCGTCTGGAAAGCGCACGCCGAAGGTCTCCCCGTCACGGTCCTTCGCCCCGCCACTATCTACGGCCCCCGCGGAAAAGATTTCACCCAGGAGATCGCCACCCTTCTCCGCCAGCGCCTCATGGCCTACGTTGCCGGCGGCCACGCAACCGGTGGCTTCACCTACGTCGACAACGTCGCGGACGCCATGCTCGACGCCGCCCACCACCCCAACACCCTCGGCCAGGCCTACAACATCTCAGACGGCACCAATGCCACCTGGCGCGGGTACCTCACCGCCTTCGCCGGGCAGCTCGGCACCCGCCCTCCGTGGATCAACCTGCCGTTCCGCGTCGCCCTCACCCTCGCAAAACTTTTCGAAGCACCCCACCGCTATGCCGGCCTCCGTGGCCGTCCCCTGCTCACCAGGCACGCCGTCCTTCTGCTCGGTCGCAATCAGGAGTTCCCCGCCGCCAAAGCCTGCCGCGACTTCGGCTTCCACCCGGCAATCTCACTCGAAGAAGGCATCCGCCGATCCGTAGCCTGGCTCGCCGACTCCTCCACGCCGAAGCGTCACTAACCTTACCCAAACCGCTTAAACGCCAAAACCGCGTTCAGCCCCCCAAACGCAAACGAGTTCGACAGGCACGCCTCGACCTCCTGCACCCGCGCCACGTTCGGCACCACATCCAGGTCGCACTCCGGGTCCGGCGCCGTAAAGTTCGCCGTCGGCGGCAGCACCCCCTTCTGCAAACTCAAACTCGACGCCCCCGCCTCCAGCGCCCCTGCCGCCCCCAGCGCATGTCCGTGCATCGACTTCGTCGAGCTCACCGCCATCCGCTCCGCATGCCCGCCAAACGTCGCCCGGATCCCCGCCGTCTCCGACCGATCGTTCGCCATCGTCGCCGTCCCGTTCATGACCTTCCTGCTGGTCCTGTTCCAGGT
>CAXUCK010000197.1:0-4103 GCA_964249375.1 uncultured Acidobacteriaceae bacterium | reverse complement strand
AGGGAATGCCAAGCTCCAAGGTAGTTCCCGGCCCACTACCCCAGACCCTCGGTGAACTCCGCTCCTCCCCGTGGACCCCGGAACGCGTCAGCCGCTCCGTCAAGGACGAGCTGCGCGACAACCTCATCACCCGCCTCCGCTCCGTCCGCAATTCCGGCGAAGCCCTCTTTCCCGGCATCGTCGGCTACGACGACACCGTCATTCCCCAGATCGTCAACGCCGTCCTCTCGCGCCACAACTTCATCCTCCTCGGCCTCCGCGGCCAGGCCAAATCGCGCATCCTTCGCGCCCTCACCACCCTGCTCGACCCGCAGATCCCCTACGTCGCCGGCTCCGAACTCCGCGACAACCCCTACGCTCCGCTCTCGAAATTCGCCCGCGACCTCATCGCCCAGAAAGGCGACGCCACCCCCATCGCCTGGCTCGAACCCCAGGCCCGCTACGTCGAAAAGCTCGCCACCCCCGACGTGACGGTGGCTGATCTAATTGGAGATGTAGACCCCATCAAGGCCGCGCGCTCCGGCCACGAGCTTGGCTCCGAACTCACCATGCATTACGGCCTCCTTCCCCGCGCCAACCGCGGCATCTTCGCCGTCAACGAAATCCCCGATCTCGCCGGCAAAATTCAGGTCGCCCTCTTCAACATCATGCAGGAAGGCGACGTCCAGATTAAGGGCTACCCCGTCCGCCTCGAGCTCGACGTCGCCATCGTCTTCTCCGCCAATCCCGAGGACTACACCGCCCGCGGCAAAATCGTTACGCCGCTGAAAGACCGCATCGGCTCCGAGATCCGCACCCACTACCCCGAGTCCATCGACGAAGCCATCGCCATCACCGAGCAGGAAGCCTGGACCGCCCGCACCTACGCCGGCGACGATACCGTCGAAGCCATCCAGATCCCGCACTACATCCGCCAGGTCGTCGAGTCCGTCGCCTTCGCCGCCCGCGAAGACAAAAAGGTCGACAAGCGCTCCGGCGTTTCGCAGCGCCTCCCCATCTCCACCATGGAGCTCGTCGTCTCAAACGCCGAACGCCGCGCTCTCCTTCACGGCGAGTCCACCGTCGTCCCCCGCATCGGCGACATCTACGCCGCCCTCCCCGGCATCACCGGCAAGATCGAGCTCGAATACGAAGGCGAAATGCGCGGCGCCGACACCGTCATCCGCGAGATCATCCGCACATCCGTCGCCTCGATCTACGACCAGTATTTCAAGGACACCAACACCCAGCAGATCGAGCAGTGGTTCAACCTCGGCGGCACCGTTCAGCTCAACGACGCGCAGCCCGCCGCCGACTCCCACAAGGAACTCCAGCAGATCCAGGGGCTCTTCGATAAACTCTCCCCCCTCGGGATCAATGCGAAGTCTGCCCCCGAGGTCGCCGTCTCCGCCGCCGAGTTCCTCCTCGAAGGCATGACCGCCCACAAACGCATCTCCCGCTCCGAAGAGCGCGCCTTTTCCGCCGCCGAGAAAAAGTCTCGCAACGACCAGGCCGCCCAGTACGCCGAAAAAATGCGTGAACGCGAACAAGAGGATTACACCGCCCGCAACCGCACCCGCCGCGGCTTCAACTAATCCCGTTCTCCATGGAGCAACAACTCCGGCTACCCGGCCAACTCCAGCCTGGGCTGATTCCGGCCTTTTCAGCTAAACCGGCCCGGGCTAACTCCGGCCTTTCCAGCTAACTCCGGCCCGGGCTAACTTCGGCCTTTCTAGCTAACTCCGACTTTCCGGCTACTTCGGCCCGGGCTAACTCCGGCATTTCCGGCTAACTTCGGCCTTTTCTGGCTGAAAGCCAGACACATAACAGCCTAGGCCGAAGGCCTAGGTACAAAATCAACATCGACCCAGAGGGCTGAAGGCCCGACACATTTACGCCGGAGATCGCCCATGGAAGAGGAAGGGGTGGTGAAGCCCTACCCCGCCCGGAACCCACACCGATCCATCGCCAGCTTCGCCTCCGGATTCCGCATAAACGTCTCCCACACCATACCTGA
Source organism: uncultured Acidobacteriaceae bacterium (assembly GCA_964249375.1). Taxonomy (GTDB): domain Bacteria; phylum Acidobacteriota; class Terriglobia; order Terriglobales; family Acidobacteriaceae; genus Edaphobacter. The sequence goes on along the minus strand of CAXUCK010000197.1, from coordinate 2,107 downwards.
CCGCAGATTCTCCGCCATCACCAGCCCGATCCCCAGATCGATTCCCAGCACGTCCGGGTCATACCACGGCTTGCTCGGATGAAACGCATCGCAAAGCCCGTATCGACCCCATGCATCTCGCCCGTACTTGGCCCTCAGAGCCCTCTGCACCCGCAAGCAATCCGCCGGCAGAAACGCCAGCGACCCAGCCGTAGCATTCGGCACCACCGATCCATCCACCGGCCCCTGCAGCGGCGGCCCGCCCCAAGCTGTGTATCCCTGCTCCCAGTCCGAAGCACTCACGCCCCAGTAGTCGTCCGTATACCATCCCTGCTTCAGGCTCAGGCACCAAGCCTTGTGCGCCCGCGTCGCCGTCACCGAGTTATCGAAATAATTCGCAAACGCATCCCGCTTCCCGCGGAAGTCAAACCACGCCTGCGAGTACTGGTGCACAAACAGAGGATCATCCCCCGAAATGTAGTCATACGGTCCAAACCGCACCCGCGGCCGCGTCCACGCTGCCCACGTAGCCGGATCCACCGGATGCGTCGGCGACCCGATCGCCAGCAAATAAATCATCATCAGCTCGCAATAGTGGTTCCACCGCGAAGAGATAAATCCCTTCCCCCCGGAGTTCCAGCCCATCGAGAACGTGGCTCCGCCATTCAGCATCCACGGCCAGTCCACCCGCTCATAAATTGCCGTCGCCAGCCTCGTAATTCGCGCATCCTTGAAGTACGCCCGCGCCGTCAGCACACCGCACAGCAGGATCGCCGTATCGATCGACGACACCTCGCTCCCGTGTGCCGGCTCCCCCGTGTGCACATCGTTGAAGTGATAGAAGAACCCATGCTCGTGCCGCAGTTTGTTCAGGTGAAACTCCAGCGTCGTCACCACCTGCTTGCGAATCCAATCAGGCGCTAAAAACCCACGCCGATCCGCAATGCACATCGCCGTCAGCCCAAATCCCGTCGCGGCGATACTCGCCAGCTTCCTCGGGTCAAGCTCACCCGTCGATGTCCGGTTCACCGCCCGATCCAGCACCTGCCCCGTTCCCGGTCCCCGCTGCTCAGCAAAGAACAGGCAGGCCGCACGCTCCATGTCGTCCAGAAATGCCCGATCCTCAGGTCGCAAGTCATAGCTCGGAGCCGCCGCCGAACCAGCCGCCTGCCCCAGCACCCGAACTGTCGCCGAAGCCGCAGCCGCCACTCCGCCCAGCAGCCGCCCCAACTCGCGCCGCGTCAGCCCACCGTCCACGTCGTTCCTCATCGCGCGCCGTTCGCCAGCACCTTCACCAGCACCAACCCCTGCGGTGGAATCTCCAACTCCAACACACCGCCCTTCAGCACCGCACGTTCCGCCGGAGCAGCCTTGCCCGCGGTCCGCAGCTGCTCAATCTGCTCCCGGGACGGCGTCGCCGGCCGGCCCATCGCGTCAAACGCCTTCACCGCATTGCCATGGTCCTGATCCAGCCGCTCAACCGCCACCGCCGCATCCGCCGCGACACCCGCAAATTGCACCGCAAATCTCCTCGTCGCCCCTAGATCCGCCGGCGGCGGCGTGTAACTCGGCCCGTCGCCATAAGGCGCATGGTAGTTCCACAGCGCAACCTCTACGGCTCCATCCGCCGACTTCGTCGCCAACGCGTCTTCGCTCTCCACCTTCAGCCGCCGATCGCCCAACTCATGCAGCATCGCAAACGCATGCAACGCCGGCTTCGGAATCCCGTCCGCCGCGACTAAACCGAATCCCCCGTAAAACGGCGTCCGCACCACACCCTGCTCCTCAAACACATCCGAAAACGACCAATAGCTCATCACCTCCGTCAGCCCATCACACAGTCGGATATTGTTCGCCAGCCACGGTCCCATGAAGATAGTATCCGTCACATCCGGCTCGTTCGAGTAGCTCGCGTTGTACTCCGAAAATATCAGCGGCATCGTCGGATATGGCGACTGCAGAATCTCCTCATGCACCTTCTTTACCGCGCGATACACCATCAGGTCGCGCGGCACATTCTCCTTCGTCCCCAGCACGTTATCCGCTGTATCGTTGCCATACGCGTGCGTCGACGCAAAGTCCACCGGCACCTTGCGTTCCTTCATCGTGCGCAGGAACTCCCCCACAT
>CAXUCK010000196.1:0-4105 GCA_964249375.1 uncultured Acidobacteriaceae bacterium | reverse complement strand
AGACCTTTTCGGACGCGCTGCGCTGGGGCACCGAGGTGTTTCACACGCTGAAGGGTGTGCTGAAGAAGAAGGGGTATAACACGGCGGTGGGCGACGAGGGCGGGTTTGCGCCGTCGCTGAAGTCGAACGCGGAGGCGATCGATCTGATTCTGGAGGCGATCAGCCTGGCCGGGTATACGCCGGGCGAGCAGATCGCGATTGCGCTCGATCCGGCGGCGACGGAGTTCTACGACGCGGCGACGGGCATGTACCAGTTCAAGAAGTCAGACGGATTGCAGAAGACGTCCGAGCAGATGGCGGCGTTCTGGGAGTCGTGGGTGCGGCAGTACCCGATTGTGTCGCTCGAAGATGGGCTGGCGGAGGACGACTGGGACGGGTGGAAGCACCTGACCGAGCTGCTGGGGGACAAGATTCAGCTGGTGGGCGATGACCTGTTTGTGACGAACACGGAGCGGCTGCGGAAGGGCATTGAGAAGAAGGTGGGCAACTCGATCCTGATCAAAGTGAACCAGATTGGGACGGTGTCGGAGACGATGGAGGCGATCGATCTGGCGCGGCGGTTTGGGTACACGTCGATCATCAGCCATCGCTCCGGCGAAACGGAAGACACCTTTATCGCGGACCTGGCGGTGGGCACGGGAGCGGGTCAGATCAAGACCGGCTCGGCCTCGCGCACGGATCGCATTGCGAAGTACAACCAGCTGCTGCGCATCGAGGAAGAGCTTGGACAGTCCGCCGAATTCCTTGGCCGCGAATCGATCAACTGCGCCGACTGAAGCCCGGCAGCCGCACCTTTTCTGGAGTCATGATGAAGCCCTTGTTTTCGATCGCAGTTGCCCTGCTGGTAGCACCGCAGGCGGCCCTGGCGCAGACCGCCGCAACCACCGTGCCCGCGCCGGGCACAACGCTGCCTGGAGCGGCGAAGCCTGCGACCGGAGCGGCTGCGCCTGCGACCGGCGCGGCTGCGCCAAAGCTGGTTCAGCGTGGACCGGGTGATGTGCCACCGCCGGAGCATCCTGCGACGCCCGAGCAGATCAAGGAGTATCTGCAGCTGACGAAGTCGGTGGAGAATGCGCACCGTGCGTTTGCGCAAATGGTGGGAAATTCGAGGAGCCAGGCGCCCGCGTACTTTCCGGCTGACTTCTGGACAGATGTCGATCAGAAGTTCAATGCGATTGACATTGGGTCGGAGCTGGTGCCGATCTATCAGCGTTACTTCTCGCAGGAGGATATGGCGGCCGCGCTCGCGTTCTACAAAACACCTGCTGGGCAGCGCGTGCTGAATGAGCAGCCGCTGGCCGCCGTGGCTTCGAGCGATGTGCTGCGGAAGGACGGGCAGCGTGTTGGGCAGGAAGCGCTGGCGCGGCATAAGGACGAGATTGATGCTGCGCAAAAGGCGGCGCAGGGCGGTGCCGCGGCCCCGGGTGCGGCGCCGGCGAAACCGACGTTGAGCTCGCCCGGCGACAAGCCCGCGGCTTCTCCGAATCAGAAATAGGCCATGCGGAAACGACCGGTCGTTCTCACGATCCTGGACGGCTGGGGGTACAGCCCGGAAGTGCGCGGCAACGCGATCGCACAGGCGCGCAAGCCGACGTATGATCGTCTGCTGCGCGAGTACCCAAACACGCTGCTGCGCGCGAGCGAGCACTTTGTGGGTCTGCCGGACGGGCAGATGGGCAACTCCGAGGTGGGGCACCTGAACCTGGGTGCGGGCCGGATTGTGCGCATGGACATGACGCGCATCGATGCGGCCATCGCTTCGGGCGAGTTCTTCCGAGATACGACCTTGGTGGCGACGCTGGATCGAGCGGGGCAGGAGGGCAGGGCACTGCACCTGCTGGGGTTGCTGTCGGACGGCGGCGTGCACTCGCACCAGCGGCACCTGTACGCGTTGCTCAAGATGGCAAAGGAGCGCGGGCTGTCGCGGGTGTTTGCCCATGCGTTTCTGGACGGGCGGGATACGTTGCCGACCTCGGGGGCGGGGTATTTGGCACAGCTAGCGTTACAGATGCGGGAGATCGGCGTCGGGCAGCTGGCGTCGGTGTCGGGGCGGTACTTTGCGATGGATCGCGACCTGCGCTGGGAGAAGGAGCGGCAGGCGTTTGACGCGATGGTGACGGGAACGCCGGCGGGCGGAACGTACCGGGATGCAGCGGAGCGGGTGCGGGAGTTGTACAGCAACGACGTGACGGATGAGTTTTGTCCGCCGTTCACGGTGGTAACGGAGGCGGGGCTGCCGGTGGGGCTGGTTCGTGACGGGGACGTGTGTGTGTGCTTCAACTACAGGGCGGACCGGGTGCGGCAGATGACGCGGGTGTTGGCGCGGAATGTCCCTGGGGGGCTGACGGCGGGGGATGGGTTTGAGCTGCCGAAATCGGCGGAGCTGGAGGCGGAGATTCCGCGGGTCCAGGCTCCAAAGGACATTCACTATGTGGCGATGACGCAGTATGACAAGCAGTACCGGGTGCCGGCGGTGATTCCACCGGAGTCGATGGATAACCTGCTTGCGGGGGTGATGGGGCAGGCGAACCTGCGCAATCTGCGGGTGGCGGAAACGGAGAAGTATGCACATGTGACGTACTTCTTCAACGGCGGGATTGAGACGCCGTTCCCGGGGGAGGATCGGGCGCTGGTCGCTTCGCAGAAGGTGGCGACGTACGATCTTGCGCCGGAGATGTCAGCGGCGGGGATCGCGGATGCGGTGATCCGGGCGGTGAACGACACGGCATTCGACGTGGTGATTGCGAACTTTGCGAATGCGGACATGGTGGGGCACTCCGGCAAGATGGAGCCGACGATTCGCGCGGTGGAGACGGTGGACGCGGAACTGGGGCGGATCTATAGCGCGGTGCGGCAGCGAGGTGGGGCGATGCTGGTGACGGCGGACCATGGCAACGCGGAGATGCTGATCGATCCGGTGGCGGGCGGACCGCACACGGCGCACACGACCAATCCGGTACCGTTCATTCTGGTCACGGAAGACGGCCGGAAGGTTGATGTGCGTGAGGGTGGGTCCCTGCGCGATATTTCCCCAACTGTGCTGGCGTTGCTCTCGCTCGATCTTCCGAAGCAGATGACGGGTGGCGATCTGCGTGTGCTGCCGGGCTAAGTGCCGGCGATGGCGTGGGCGATGTGGTGCCACCAGGGCGTTGCGCCTACGGCAAAGCGGAGGGGCGTAAACGTGGCCAAAGCGTAAAGGCAGCCGAAGACGTAGACCCGGTGAATGTGGCGACGGGTGAACCAATCATACGCGGGACCGGCGAAGAGCAAGAGCAGATTGACCACCGATACGACGGGGATCGGCACTCCGTAGCCGACGATGCGGCCGATGGCGGCGCCGAGAAGGCCCACGACGACGGCCATGAGCATAAGTCGTGGATGCGCCTCGCGATCCCTTCGCCAGATCCAGCCGCCGAGGAAGAACGCGGCGAAGCTGAAGATGTCAATCAGGCCGATAAGGAAGGTGGTCTCCGGGGGAAGCAGCTTGGTTCCGTGGCCTAGGCGCATGGCCGTGACAGAGACGGCAAGGCCGAGCACGATCATGGCGCAGCCGAGCGCCGCACCCAGGATGCCGAGGGACCGATGAATGGCTGGCTTGCGCACGGCGATGAGCGCGGTCTGCACGACAAAGTAGATGACCCATGCTGTGAACACAGCGCCGTGTACATGGACCAGCAGGCTGAGAGCTGGTGACAGAGGGAAGTGGAATTTGAGGTAATAGCTGCGGGCGAATCCGGCAAAGATGATGGCGGCGCACAGCAGCGCCATGATGAGGTAGAAGCGCCGGTCAGTTTGCGCGCGTGAGGCGACGCGTATCCGCGGAAGTGCAGAGGTAGCCATGGGGCATCCCGGTCCGATTGCCTTTTGTATGGTGGGCCCGCGGCCAGAAGCGTAACACACAGACGCTTAGAACTCGCGGCGGCCTTCCATGGCGCGCGACAGGGTGATCTCGTCGGCGTACTCAATGTCCGATCCGGCGGGGACGCCGGTGGCGATGCGAGTGACGCGCAGGGTGGGGGAGGCGCGATGCACCTCGTCGGCGAGATAGCGCGCGGTGGCTTCGCCCTCGGTGGTGGGCGAGGTGGCGAGGATCAGCTCTTCGGCG
>CAXUCK010000195.1:0-4136 GCA_964249375.1 uncultured Acidobacteriaceae bacterium | reverse complement strand
ATACCCCTCTCCTCGGGCAAACCCCAGGGGGAGCGCGCCCCCTCACCAAAGGACTCGCATGAAGCTCAAGTCTTGCCTCGCCTCCTCCCTTCTCGCCGCTTCGCTCCTTATTTCGGCTGCCCCCGCGCAAAACCAGGCCCGCTGGTCGGAAGAGAAGGCCAACGCCTGGTACAGCCAGCAGCCCTGGCTCGTCGGCGCCAACTTCGTTCCCTCCGACGCCATCAACGAGCTCGAAATGTTTGGCGACGCCACCTGGAACCCCGCCCTCAACGACAAAGAGCTCGGCATGGCCGAGGGCATCGGCATGAACACCATGCGCGTCTTCCTCCAGGATCAGCTCTGGCAGAAAGATCCCGACGGCTTCCGGGCGCGTCTCGATGCCTTCCTCGCCATCGCCGCCCGCCACCACATCCGCCCTCTGCTCGTTCTGTTCGACTCCTGCTGGGATCCCAACCCGCACCTCGGACCGCAGCACGCCCCCATCGCCGGCGTTCACAACTCCGGCTGGGTCCAGTCCCCCGGCAAGGAGCGTCTGCTCAACCGCGCCGAAGAGCCTCAGCTTGAGGCCTACGTCAAAGGCATCGTCGGCGCCTTCGCGAACGACAACCGCATCCTCGGCTGGGACGTTTGGAACGAGCCCGACAACCGCGGCTCGGATAGCGTCGCTGACGAACCTGCCAAGGTCCGCCGCGTCAACGAGCTCCTCCCCAAAGCGTTCGCCTGGGCCCGCTCCGCCCATCCCTCGCAGCCCCTCACCTCCGGCGTCTGGCAGGGCAACTGGACCGACCCCGCCAAAGAATCCGAGACCACCAAAATCCAGCTCCGTGAGTCCGACGTCATCTCCTTCCACAACTACGAGTGGCCCGAGGCCTTCGAGGCCCGCATCGTCAGCCTCCAGCCGCTCCACCGTCCCATCCTCTGCACCGAATACATGGCCCGCGGCGCCGGCTCCACCTTCGACAACTCGCTCCCCATCGCGAAGCACTACCACGTCGCCGCCATCAACTGGGGCCTCGTCGCCGGCAAGACCCAGACCTACTTCCCGTGGGACTCCGCCCAGGTTCCCTACGTCAATCGCCAGCCCACCGTCTGGTTCCACGAAGTCTTCCGCCAGGACGACACCCCCTACCGCCAGGAGGAAGTCAATCTCATCCGCGCCCTCACCGGCCGCGGAATCGGCCCCATCACCGTGGCCAACCCCACCGCCGGCGTCCAGTCCCCAAACTGATATACTCCGGTGATATCAGGAAGTCGCTCATGCGAACACTCATCGATCTGCCGCAAGAAGATGTCGCCCTCTTAAACAAGCTCGCAAGAGCGGGCAGCGTGTCGCGTGCCGAGTTGGTCCGCCAAGCCGTAAGCACGTACCTTGCTCCACATAGAAAAACCAACATCCGCGACTTTCTCGGAATCTGCCCCGAGTTCGAAGACGGGATGGCTTATCAGGATCGGCTTCGCAGTGAGTGGGAGCGTTGATCGCCGTTTTTGACTCCAACATCCTGATCGATCTTGTCAGAGGATTCGAGCCTGCCGCGGACGAAATCGACCGGTACGACACCAGGGAGATCAGCGTCATTACCTGGATGGAGGTCCTCGCCGGCGTCGATCCCCAACAGCAGGCAAGCATCCGGGATCTGCTCAGCCGATTCCACAAGTTGCCCATCACCGATGAAATCGCCGAGCAGGCCGTGATCGAACGCAGAAATCGCCGGATCAAGCTCCCCGATGCCATCCTGATTGCCACGGCGATCGTCCGCGGTGGACGCCTCGTCACCCGCAACACCAAAGACTTCCCCAGGAACGAGAAGCATGTCCGCATCCCGTATCGACTTCCGGTCCAGTAAGCCTCGTCGGCGTGCTCACGGAACCGGTCACGCACCGTCCCCACCTTCTATACTGTCCATCCAGCGCGAAGTGGGTGCGAAACTTCGCGGGCCTTGCCATGACTCCCCTCCTCTCCACGCTCGCATGCCTCCTGCTGCCCGGCCCGGCACAGACAACGGCCGCCGCTTCGGCACATCCCACAGAGGTGTCCTCCATGACCCACCACGCCACCGGCACCTTTGAACCCGTCCTCAAACCCGCTCCCCTTGCGGACGAACACGCCGACAAGACCCTTGGCCGCATGACGCTCACCAAGCACTTTCACGGCGGCCTCGAAGCCACCACGAGCGGCGAAATGCTCACCGTCCGTACCGCGACTCAGGGTTCCATGGGGTACGTCGCCATGGAGCAGGTCACGGGCACCCTCGACGGTCGCAGCGGCGCCTTCACCATCCTCCATTCCGGCATCATGGACCGCGGCACACCTCACCTGACCGTCACCGTCATGCCCGACTCCGGCACCGGCCAGCTCACCGGTCTCACGGGTACCATGACCATCAGTGTCGCGCCCGATGGCAAGCATTCCTACGATCTCGCCTACACGCTCCCCCAACCCTGACCAAATCATGTCCGCTCGCCATCTCCTTTCCTGCGCGCTTTTTTGCTCTGCCGGTCTCACTGCCCCGGCTCAGCAAGCTCCGGCCATCCCCGGCCACTTCACCGACACCGCCCAGAAAGCCGGCATCACCTTCACCGGGGTCGCCTCCCACACCCCTATGAAATACCTCCTCGAAACCATGGGCTCCGGCGTCGCCGCCTTTGACTTCGACAACGACGGCCTCCTCGACCTGTTCTTCGTCAACGGAGCCCCCATCCCCAGCCCCGCGCCCAAGGGCTTCGTCCCGAAAAAATCCGGCCCAGGAGATTGGAACCGCCTCTACCACCAGAAAAAGGACGGCACCTTCGAGGACGTCACCGAAAAGTCCGGACTCAAAGGCGTCGGCTACGGCATGGGCGTCGCCGCCGGCGATTACGACAACGACGGCTTTGAGGACCTGTACGTCACCGAGTTCGGCGGCAATCACCTCTACCACAACAACGGGGACGGCACCTTCACCGACGTCACCGCGAAATCCGGCACGGCCGGCGACACCACCCCGGGCATGAGCTGGTCCACCTCCGCCGCCTGGGTCGACCTCGACAACGACGGCAAGCTCGACCTCGTCGTCCTCCGCTACGTCAAATGGGACTGGGAAGACGTCTTCTGCGGCGAGCACCGCGAAGGCTACCGCGCTTACTGCCACCCCGACATCTTTCCCGCCATCCCCGCGCTCGTCTACCACAACAATGGCGACGGCACCTTCACCGAGATAGCCAAAAAGATCGGTATGGACACCCCCGGCAAAGGTCTCGGCCTCGCCATCGCCGACCTGGACAACGACGGCAAAATCGACGTCGCCGTCGCCAACGACTCCATGCTCGAGTTCCTCTTCCACAACAAGGGCAACGGCACCTTTGAAGAAACCGGTCTCACCGCCGAAATCGCCGTCGACGGCGACGGTCGCACCTACGCCGGCATGGGCATCGACTTCGCCGATTACGACAACGACGGCTTGCCCGACCTCGTCATCACCAACCTCGCCAATCAGAAATACGCCCTCTACCGCAACAACGGCGACGGCTCCTTCACCTACGAAACCTACGTCTCGGGCCTCGCCCGCATGACGCTGCTCCACTCCGGCTGGGGCGTCCGCTTCCTCGATTACGACAACGATGGACTCAAAGACCTGCTGTTCTCGCAGGGGCATGACCTCGACACCGTCGAGCTCAGCTACCCGCAGCTCCGCTACAAGGAACCCATGCTGCTCGCACGCAACATGGGCAAAGGGGAGTTCGTTGACGTCTCCAAAGACTCCGGTGCCGTGTTCCAACAGCCGTGGGTCGGCCGCGGCATGGCCATCGGCGATCTCGACAACGACGGCCGCCTTGACGCCGTCATCTCCACCAACGGCGGCGCTGCCCACATCCTCCACAACGAAACCGCCACCAGCAACCACTGGCTCACCCTCGCCCTCACCGGCCACACCTCCAACCGCGACGCCATCGGCGCCACGGTCAAGCTCACCACCAGCCGCGGCCCCCAGTTCGTCACCGTCTCCACCACCGGCTCCTACCTGTCCTCGAACGACAAGCGAGCCCACTTCGGCCTTGGTCCCGACACCTTCGCCAAGTCCATCGACATCCGCTGGCCATCCGGCATCACCCAGCACCTCGACCACATCCCCGCCGACCAGATTCTCAAGGTCGACGAG
>CAXUCK010000194.1:0-4157 GCA_964249375.1 uncultured Acidobacteriaceae bacterium | reverse complement strand
GTCGTCGATGGCGGCGAGGTCGCCGGCGAGCATGTCGATGAGGTCGGGGTGCACGCGGACGACGAGGCGGGTGCTGCGCGCCAGGACGGGCGCGAAGCGGGCGACCGCCGCCCGGACCTCCGTGTTGCCGTGGTTGCGGCAGAGGTGGGGCAGGATGCCGGCCAGCATGGAGAGCGCGGTGCGGGCGATGCCGTCGGCGAAGGAGCGCGGGGAGAAATAGGCGGTGGAGCCGAACTCGCCGTGCTTGACGATGAGGGTTTTGGGGCCGAGGGCGAGGACGGCTTCGGCGGCGCGGAGGCCGTTCTATTCGCCGGTGAGCATGAGGGCTTAGCCGTCGTTGATGAGCAGGATGTCGAGCTCGCGGAGAACGGGGAGGAGGTTGTCGCGGTGGGCGCTGATCCAGTAGTTCATGGTGTCGCCGGCGACCATGCGGACTTTGGGGATTTGCTGCCGAACGCGGAGCTGGAGGACGGGATCGATGTTGGCGAGGAAGAGGAAGTCGGAGTCCTGGTAGGCGGGCGGGATTTTCGGTGCGAAGTCGGCGAAGACGTTGAGGTCGGTGGCGAGGGTGTCGGCGGCGTTGAGGTCTTTGAGGTAGGAGCCGGTCCAGTGGAAGGAGAGGCCGGGAGCGTGCTCGATGCCGCGGATGTCGACGCCTTTGCGCGTGAGGACCTGCTCGTGCTCTGGGAGGAAGTCTTCGCCGACGACGCCGACCACGCGCGTGGGGGTGAAGAAGGAGGAGGCGAGGGAGAAGTGAGTAGCTGCGCCGCCGAGGATCTTTCCGGCTTTGCCGTGCGGAGTTTCGAGGGTGTCAAAGGCGACAGAGCCGACTACGAGGATGGACATGCGGGTTGGGATCTCTCCTGGGTTGGGCCGGGCGGCGTGAGGCTGGCAGATGCACGTGGCATGAATAGACGGGTTGCGGGGTTTGGCAGACGTATGGCGTCGATGTTCATTATGCCGGGTTGAGGGCGAGGGTGTGGTTTGGGGGTGCATTCCCGATTTGGGAAGCAATTTTGCATGCGAAGAGAAATCGAAGGTGCAGGGCGTGCGAAGTCGATTAGACTCGGTTGTGCAAGCTGGAGAGAGCTGGATGATGCGAGTAGGGCGTGCTGCTGCCGGGTTGGCCTTGTTTTTTGCGTGTGCTGTGGCCTGCCATGGTCAACAGGCTGCGCCGGCGAATACACCGACGCCTCAGCTCATCAATGGGTATGAGCCGAAGTGGTGGAAAGAGGCGGTGGTTTACCAGATCTACCCGCGCTCGTTTCAGGACTCGAATGGCGACGGGATTGGGGACCTGAAAGGCATTCTGGAGCACCTGGATTATTTGCAGACGCTGGGGGTGAATGTGATCTGGCTTTCGCCGCACTTCGCCAGCCCGAATGCGGACAACGGGTATGACATCAGCGATTATCGCGCGGTGATGAAGGACTTTGGGACGATGGCGGACTTCGATGCCATGCTGGCCGGCATCAAGCAGCGGCACATGCGGCTGATCATCGATCTGGTGGCGAACCATACTTCGGACGAGCACAGGTGGTTCGTTGCTTCGGAGAAGTCGAAGGACAGTCCGTATCGCGACTTCTACTTCTGGCGTCCCGGGAAGCCGGATGCAGCGAGTCCGACGGGTTTTGACCCACCGAACAACTACCGGTCGGTTTTCTCCGGTTCGGCGTGGCAGTTCGACCCGAAGACCAAAGAGTACTACCTCCATTACTTTGCGGTGAAGCAGCCGGACCTGAACTGGGATAACCCGAAAGTACGAGAGGAAGTATTCTCCATCATGCGGTTTTGGCTGGACAAGGGTGTGGATGGGTTTCGGATGGATGTGATTCCGATCATCTCGAAGCAGCCCGGCCTGCCTGACCTGACGCCCGAGCAGATGAAGAATGAGTTTGCGGTGTTTGCGGCGGGACCCCATCGCGACGAGTACCTGCAGCAGATGAATCGCGAAGTGCTGTCGAACTACAACGACATGTCGGTTGGCGAGGCGGCGGGAATCACACTCGCGCAGGAGCCGGAGCTGGTGGATGACCGGCGGCACGAGCTGAACGAGGTGTTCAACTTCGACGCGGTGCGGGTGAACCGCGAGGGCCGCAAGGTGCTTCCGTTGAAGCTGACCGATTTGAAGGCGATCTACACGAATCACGACAAGGTGATGGGCAAGCACGACTGGGACACGGTTTTTCTGTCGAACCATGACAATCCACGGATCGTGTCGACCTTTGGAGATGACTCGCCGGAGTTTCGTGTGCCGTGCGCGAAGTTATTCGAGGCAATGATTCTGACGCTCAAGGGGACGCCCTACCTGTTTCAGGGGGATGAGCTGGGGATGACGAATTACCCATTCCGGTCAATTGCCGATTACGACGACATTGAGGCGAAGAATGCCTGGAGGGACGAGGTGGAGACGCGGCACACGATCACCGCGGAGGCGTACCTGGCGGAGTTGCGGCAATCCAGCCGTGACAACTCACGCACGCCGATGCAGTGGAGCGCGGCGCCGAACGCGGGGTTTACGACGGCCACGGCGAAGCCCTGGCTGGCAGTGAATCCGAACTATATGGAGATCAATGCGGCCCGGGAAACGGCTGATCCGAATTCGGTTTACACCTTCACCCGGCAGTTGATCGCTCTGCGGGCCAAGACGCCAGCCTTTGTGTATGGCGACTATAAGGACCTCGACCCGCAGCATACGCAGGTCTTTGTCTATACGCGGTCGCTGGATGGCGAGGTATATCTGGTGGTGCACAATGTGTCGTCGCACGCGGTGGACTACACACTGCCGGGAGGCGTGAAGACAGGCGCGACCTTGCTGGCGAACTATCCGGGCCACGAGGATGGGAGCGGGATGCTGCACCTGAACGCGTGGGAGACGCGGATTTATAAGCAGTAACGGGCAGGGAGGCTAAGGTTCATGAGGCAATTCCTGAGGCTATGGACACTCGCGTTTCGGTGGCGACGCCGCGGGGAGGCGATGTGCTCCTTTTCGGCGGTGACCTTCCTTCCGCTTCTCCCGGAATCGCGCCGGCGGTTTGCAATTCAAATCGCCTTGCTGCTGTGCACGTGCGCACCTGCACGTGGGCAAGGCCCTGCCTGCCCTGCCACGCCAGCCAAACCCGCCGATCCAGCAGAGATGGCGTTTGCGCAAGGCAACATGACCGATGCGGAAGAGCTGTTTCAGCAGGCGCTCTTGCGTCAGCCTCAGGATCCGCAGCTGATCGCGGGCATGGCTCGGACGCGGTTGAGGCTTGGGAAGCTGGATGAGGCAGCGACTGCTGTGCGGGCTGCGCTTGCAAACTCACCGCGGTCGGCGCCCTTGCAAGTGGCGCTTGCTGACGTGCAGATGCGAGAAGGACAGCCATGGCTGGCACGCGAGTCGCTGAACCGAGCTGCCGAGATTGACCCGTGCTTTGCGCAGGTATGGCTGCTGCGGAGCAGGCTTGACCGGCTGGATTCGATGTATGCGACGGAGCGAGCGGACATTGCGCGGGCGTATGCGATCGACCCCAAGGACGCCGAGATCCGGCGGGCTTGGAACCGGCTCGTGACGCCGGCAAAGGACGTCCAGAGCACGGAGGAGTATCTCCGGACGACGAAGAATATTGATCCGGAGCTGCGAAAGGAGGCGGAGGAGACAGTGCGGACGACGCTGCCACTGTTTTCTGAAACATCGCAGACGTGTAAAGGGCTCCCTGAAGAAAACACGGCAGCGCTGCCGCTCGTGCCTTCCCGGCAAGATGGACAACATATTGATGGCTATCGTACGGAAGTCGCTTTCGGTCAGGCAAGAGCGATGCTGGGCGTGGACACAGCAGCTTCGGGGCTCTACATAAGCCGAGCTCTGGCCGACGCGAACGGCCTGGGTCACAGGACAGGCGACCCAGAGGGCACGGTGCATGCGGAGGTGGTGCAGGTCGGACCGCTCGCCTTCCACGACTGTGTGGTGGGAGTGAGCGAAACCCCGTTTCCCGGCAAGGCGTCCGGGTTCATGGGTACCGACCTCTTTGCGCAGTACCTCGTCACCCTGAACTTTCCCCAAGCGAAGCTGCTGCTGCGTCCTTTGCCCAAGGTGGACGCGGTGCTGCCAGGGGACCGGCCGCAGGTACCGGAGCTGTCGGGCTACTCGCCGGTGTACCACCGTCTGCAATACCTGC
>CAXUCK010000193.1:0-4191 GCA_964249375.1 uncultured Acidobacteriaceae bacterium | reverse complement strand
GTCGCGGGGGAAGTAGTCGAGGAGCGTGGGTGGGGGCTCGCCGGGGAGACGGCCGGAGAAGTGGCGGGAGTAGTTCTCGATGCCGTGGCAGTAGCCGACGGATTTGATCATTTCGAGGTCAAACCTGGTTCTTTGATGGATGCGCTGGGACTCGACGATGCGGCCTTCCTTTTCGAGCTGGGCTTCCCAGTCGGCGAGCTCAGCGAGGATGTTGTTGACGGCGGCGTTTTTGCGGTCGGGCGGGACGACGTAGTGGGACTTGGGGTAGATGGGGAGGCGGGCATACTTCTGCTTGACGGTTCCGAAGAGCGGGTCGATTTGCGAGAGGGACTCGATCTCGTCGCCGAAGAGCTCGATGCGGAAGGCGTTTTCGTCGTAGGTGGGGTAGACCTCGATGATGTCTCCCCTTACGCGAAACGTCCCGCGGCGGAAGTCGACGTCGTTGCGCTCGTAAAGGATCTCGACGAGGCGGCGGGTGATGTCTTCGCGGCGGATCTTTTGGCCGCGCTCGAGGAGCAGGAGCATGCCGTAGTAGGCTTCCGGCGAGCCGAGGCCGTAGATGCAGCTGACGGAGGAGACGATGATGCTATCGCGGCGCTCGAAGAGGCTGCGCGTGGCGCTGAGGCGGAGCTTGTCGAGTTCGTCGTTGATAGTGGATTCCTTCTCGATGTACAGGTCGCCGGAGGGAATGTAGGCCTCGGGCTGGTAGTAGTCGTAGTAGGAGACGAAGTATTCGACGGCGTTGGAGGGGAAGAACTGTTTGAACTCATGGTAGAGCTGGGCGGCGAGGGTCTTGTTGTGGGCGAGGATGAGCGCGGGGCGGTTGACCTCGCTGATGACCTTGGCCATGGTGAAGGTTTTGCCGGAGCCGGTGACGCCGAGCAGCACCTGGTCCTTGTCGCCTGACTCAAGGCCGGAGACGAGTTCGCCGATGGCGCGGGGTTGGTCGCCTTGGGGGGTGTACTCGGTGTGGAGCTGGAAATCCATCTGAGTAGGATACAACGGCGAAGAGGAGGCGAAATGCGTGGGCCTCCTTCATGGCTTGGTTCACCCTCATACCGAAGCCTAGAACTAGAGTCTGTTATGACCTTTGAGTCTACGGAATGGATTAGAGCAGTTCTCCCTTGGGTTTGGTTGCGACGCGAGCCAACTGCAGGTCTCTCCACTGCACAGACGATAGAACTGTCTCCTTCGGTCGAAGTGACACAGCTATAGTCAAGCGAGAACAGCTTGAGAACAGCTACACTGTAGTGGTTCTACGCCTGTTTGTTTTAATTCGGTAGCGCAGCGAATGGATCTGCTTTTCCTATCTGGTGCGTCTGCTCGCAGGCAAACAGCAGATTCCTGCGCTGCACTACGGAATGACAAGACTTGGGCGTGTGACAACAAAGAGGCGGAGAAGCTCTGTGTAGAAGAGAAGCTCTATGCAACTAAGGAGTGTCCTCGACCGAATGGATTGCAAAGGAGGTCCGTTCTGAGGTGAAATACCGCCGTCGCATCCAGAAGGCGACATTGACCAGGCCGATCAAGGCCGGCACTTCGATGAGCGGACCGACGACACCGACGAACGCCTCACCCGAGTTCAGGCCGAAGACGGCGACGGCAACCGCAATGGCCAGCTCGAAGTTGTTGCCGGCGGCGGTAAAGGAGAGTGTCGCGGACTGAGCGTAGTTCGCGCCCAGCCGCTTTCCCATCCAGAAGCTGACTAGAAACATGATGAGGAAATAGATGACGAGCGGGATGGCGATCCTGACCACGTCGAGCGGCAGTCGCACGATCAGGTCGCCCTTTAACGAGAACATAACGAGAATCGTGAATAACAAAGCGACCAGCGTGAGCGGGCTGATGCGAGGAACGAAGCGCGTCTGATACCACTGTTCGCCCTTGAGCCGGATAAGAGCGAATCGGGTAAGAAACCCGGTAACGAACGGGATGCCGAGATAAAGACCAACGCTCGTAGCGATCTGCCCGATGCCTATCTGGACGACGCTACCCTCCAGCCCGAACCACTTTGGCAGTACCGTCAGGAATGCCCAGGCGTACAGGCTATAGAACAGCACCTGAAAGACGCTATTGATTGCCACCAGGCCCGCGACATAGTCGGTGTCGCCCTCCGCAAGTTCGTTCCATACCAGCACCATGGCGATGCAGCGGGCGATGCCGATCAGGATCAGCCCGCGCATGTAGTCCGGTTCGCCGCGCAGAAAGACAATGGCCAGGAGGAACATCAGCACCGGGCCGATGAGCCAATTCTGCACGAGCGACAGGCCCAGGACGCGCTTGTTGCGGAAGACCTCGCCCAGCTTTTCGTACCGGACCTTTGCCAAAGGCGGGAACATCATGATGATGAGCCCGATGGTGGTAGGGATGTTCATCGTGCCGGTTTGGAAACGGTTTACGAAGGCCGCCGAAGATGGGATGAAGTGACCGATCGCCACGCCGATCACCATGGCGAGAAAGATCCAGAGCGTGAGAAAGCGGTCCAGGAAAGAGAGTTTTTTGCGAGCAGCGGGAGCGCAGGTTTGGCCTTGGTTCGGAAGTATCGCAGGTGTCATCGGAGCGCTTCACTGAAGAGAGACGATTTCATCGGGAGGGGCAGAGGCGCTCCTTGCAAGCCGGTAAATTTTTCCGGGGTGCAGCAGGCCTTCGAGAGCCGGGAACGGTCGGCCTGCATGCTCCGATCCTCATAGAGCCAATCGAGCGTTTGCCGAAGGATGTTTCTGCCATAAGTCACAATATACGGGTTGACGCATCAATGAGCTCACCAATTCGCGCAAAGCTCGGGCCATCTCTGTCGGAACAGAGCCGGAACTTTGTGTTCACCCCGAGGTGCTGGAAGTGATGCGAGAGGTGTTCCTATGTTCCAGGTTTGCGGCGAGATAACTGGCCGCTGCGCGATCCGAGGAGATTGCCGATCGAGGATGTGCGGAGGGTGCGCGACGAGGTGAAGCGTCACGTGGTGGAGTTAATCGCGTTTGAACGTCTGGAAACCCGATGATATTCCGACAAATAGGCGGCGAGCGTGCTCACGTTTTTAAGTTTTAGTTCGGGAACGGCTTGTAGCTCTCGATGAATATCGTCCCGATCTTTATGTCAGGCTTTCAGCCCTCGTGAGATACCTACCCATAACCTGGAGCTTGGCCTCAGGTTATTATGTGTCGGGCCTTCAGCCCGAAGGCAAGAACTATTTCTAAGGAGAAGGGTTCCAGGTAAGGTCTGATCAAGTTCTAAGGATATTTGCCGCAAGAAGAAACGCAGATTCCTTTCCCACCACATCGAGCCACAGTGCTCGCTGCGGACCCCGGCTTTCACCCCAGCAGCAAGCTGCTGGGGACCCCGGCTCGGGAATGACGACAAAAAGCGGAACCCTTCTCAGAGCCGGAGTTGATCAGACCTTCCTAGAGCAATCTTGCGGGTAGAAGCGTCCGCACCAATGAAATACTGGGTTTCCCCACTCCCCTTCGACTCCACTCAAGGTTCGGTCGAGATGACACGTTTCCATAAGGAATACCTGTATGTTGATACGCATCAGTTATAGGACGGGCTTTCAGTCCTTAAATTCCTGTCGGCATGCATACCTGGGCCTTGCGGCCCAGGCTGGTATAGCACGCGCGTTGGCGCTACATGGATTACAAGACATCCTGACGCTGTTTCGATGACGAACCGAAGCTACCGGTTTTATAGCTGGGAGAGCTTTGTCGCATCCATGGACTTGGGGATGTACCCATAAGAAGACATCTACCACCGTGATCGAAATTATTGGTAATTAGTGGTATCAGTGAACGAGGTTACTGGTACGTAGGAGTTATCAATGAGAAGGGTTACTGGGGCGGTCATCAATGAGCAAGATTACTGATACGTAAGAGCTACCTGTGTCCACTTACATGGTGGGTGGGGCGCCCTCGACGAGGATGCCGACGGTGATCGCGCCGCCGAGGGCGGTCTGGAAGGAGTAGCCAGGGCCGGTGGAGTGGGGTGACGAAGGGGATCAGGGCGGCGAAGGCTGAGTCCAAAAACGATGTTGCAGGCGATCTAGGGTGTCCTTCGATGCCCGACGGTCGCCAGACAGGATTCGAAGGTGCAAGAATCGGGGCTGGGGTGCAAGGGATGACGGAGCTTTGGTTGGTGCGGCATGGGGAGACGGCGTGGAGTTTGAGCGGGGCGCATACGAGCTTTACGGATATTCCGTTG
>CAXUCK010000192.1:0-4258 GCA_964249375.1 uncultured Acidobacteriaceae bacterium | reverse complement strand
GTCTCCGGGCGGGGGGTCGAGCCCGCCGACCTCGACGTCGCCGAACTAGGTTTGGGGGTTGCCGGCACGGGTTGGCCGGGCAGGGCGTTCGAGCGGAGGCGGCCGATGCGGCCGTGCGGGCCGACGACGAAGGGAAGGGAGAGGGCGTTCCAGTCGCGGTCGGAGCCGGGCTGGTCTTCGGGAGTGGGGCCGAGCGGGTGCCAGTTGCGGCCGTCGTCGGTGGAGTAGTCCGCGCCGTTGGGGCCTACGGGGATCCAGGTTTGGGGGGGGGGGGCGTAGGCGACGGAGGAGCGGTAGCCGTGGGGTGGGGTTGGCGTTCCCTGCCAGTTCTGCCCGCTGTCGAGGGAAAAGGTGGCGCTACCGGGAGCTACGTCCGGCTCGTTGTAGGAACCTCCCACGGTGACCAAGATGGAATGAGACTTACCCGCCAGGTTAGTTTCCATTCGTCCGCCGATGGAGAACGCGCCTGAGGATGCGTTGCCCATGGCGAGCGGCAGTGGGTCGCCCTTCATCCAAGCCGCAGGACAAGGCACGCCTCCCTTTATCGAGTCGCATCGAGCGACGGTGCTGTAGACATACGCTCCACTCTTCCCGCCCGTGACGAAGTAGAGAAGGTGACCTTCTCCTAAGAAGGTGGAGTTGCTGGCCGCGAACGCTCCATCGCCTTCTGCGGACTCGAGCCCAGGCCGGTCGGCAACGAACCAGGTGGCGCCCCCATCCTGCGAGAGGAAGACGGCAAACTTACCACCCACTGGATCGCCGAGGACGTACAGCTGTTTGGACGTCGCTTTATAGACCGCGTCGAAAAAGCCCGTCGAGTCAGGATTCTTGAAGACGAGTTTCCAGGTGCGGCAGCCGTCGGTGGTTTTGTAGAGGCGGGATTGATCGCCGGGGCCGGAGCTCATCACGACGGCTGTGTTTTCGTCGAAGCCCTGGATGCCGCGGAAGTCGAGGTGTTCGGCTCCGGGGGGAATGGCGCAGCCCTGCCAGAGGTAGCCGCCGTCTTCGGAGCGGACGACGGTGCCGTCGGTGCCGGAGGCCCAGGCAACGCCGCCGCCGACATTGTGGATGCCGCGGAGCGAGGCCTTGGTGCCGGAGTCTTCAAGCTCCCACTGGGCATGCGCGACGGAAGCTGGGGCGAGCAGGGCGAGGGCAAGGACCAGCTGGAAGGGGGTTCGGTGCATGGATCTCCTGACCGGCTAAGGATATCCAAGTTCGATGCAGGGGGTTCAACGGAGAGCCCGCACCGGAGGGTCACGAGACTGCGAGCGGAAGAGCCCAGCGTTCGACGATGCGGGCTCTTTCGCGCGTTGGAGAGACCAAGCAAACTACATGCAACAGGGGAGCAATGAAACGTCTGCCAGAGGAACGTACCCGGGAGTCTCACCGGATTGCCGCGTGCAGGTGACTGACGAGTGGGAGAGTTCCATTTCGGGAATTGGTGAGACCGCTCAGCGCGTGGCAGGGCAACTTTGGTCTTCGGGTTGGGGTCAGACGGTATGCGGGGAGGACCTCTCCCTTGAGGACGTGATGATGCGAAAGAACGGAATGTTTGCTGGCTCGCTGTTGGCGGGTGTGTTGATGCTGGGTGTTCCGCAAGCTGTTGTGGCGCAGGGTCCACCGCCGCCGGATGCCTACGGGCCGGGCTGGACTGCACCGCGGGGTTACGACGACTACTACCACGAGAATGGCCAGGTGAACATGGCGGCGCGGCAGGGATACTCGGCTGGGTTTGCGCAGGGTGAGGCTGACTTCCAGCATGGGCACAGCTTCCGGCCGACCCACGTGGACACGTTCAAGCATGTTCCCGACTCACCGCAGGGTATCGACCGCAACGAGTTCAAGCGGCTCTACCGGGAAGCGTTCGAGCGCGGATACGCGAAGGGGTTTGGCCGCTAGCAGAGCCGTGTTTTTATGAGGGACGAGGTGTTCCCGGCCTCGTCCGCTTTCCACCTGCGTGCGACCTTTGTGGCATGGAAAGCCGCTGCCCGAAACGACTATTGTGCCGTTCGTTGCAGGAGCGATTCCAGATGACGCACAAACCAAGTGAAAAAGACACGACAGAGTTGATGAAACAGGCTTGTCCAACCGCAGCCGATGTCCCCTTCTTCAATCACTGCATGCACCTAGCCCGAAGCATGGGAATGAACTGGGAAGAAGGGCTGAATTATGTAATCGAGCAGCGGAAGGCGCTTTGACCGGGTCCCTACCGCTTTGGTTCGGTGCTACTCCTGCGGGAAGGTGATGATCATGACCTTGGCCGGATTCTCGCCGGTGCAGCTGTAGTGACGCTTCGTTTTCGCGTCAATACAGGCGACGTCCCCCGTGGAGAGCAGTTGATGATCTGCGGTTGTTTCCAGGCAGACGGCACCTTCGAGAATGTAGATCAGTTCGAGACCGCGAAAGATGCGCGGTGTGAAATCGCAACGGGTGCCCCCAGGAACGAACTCGGCTAAACAGGGCACCATGCGGCGGTCTGGAACGAGCGCGCCGAGCGATTCCGAGATGAAGCGCGACTTTCCCTTGATGTTGAGGTTCAGGCGGACGCGGTCTGCCTTCCGCAGGGTGCGCAGTGTGAGGCTCTTCTCCTGACGGAAGAAATACGAGAGATCTTTTTCAAACACAAGCGCGAGCTTCGCCAGGTTGCGTATGGTGGGGACGACGCGACCGGTCTCGAGTTGCGAGAGGAACGAGGCTGACAGACCAGTACGGGTGCCGAGCTCCACCAGACCCATGGACCGCTTGAGACGGAGGCGACGGATCCGTTCGCCGATGAGCTTTTCGTCGATGAACTGCTCGACCTTGTTGTCGTCGACGGTGTCGACTTGAGCTGCGTTGGCCGGCGCCGGCGGCGCTTCCTCTTCGATCTGGCTTGGCATTGCTGGGGTCCTTAGGTCGGAGATAGCGATCGCGCTCTCGTTATGAAGTTCAGATGTCAGATGTGCGGAAAAGGTGGCGCTGAGGCAAGCCGATGAGGTTTGGCAGTCGTTGCCTCTGTGACGCATGGAGGGGCTCAGTCAGGGGTAGGCGTTTGCTTGGGGCGATGGCCGAAGATGCAGGTGCCAATGCGAACCGTGGTGGAGCCTTCTTCGATCGCGATGGCGAAGTCGTTGGACATGCCGATGGAGAGCTCCGTGAGGGTAGGGTAAATGGGCTGAAACTGGTCGCGAAGACGGCGAAGCTCGCGGAAGCAGGGGCGGGCGGTTTCGGCTTCGGTGGACCAGGGTGGGACGGTCATGAAACCGCGGAGCTCGACTCCTGGGAGGGGAGCGATGCTGCCGAGCAGCTCCGGAAGCAGCTCCGGGGCAATGCCGTGCTTGGAATCCTCATGGGACAGCTTCACTTCAATCAGGATCGGAAGCGTTTTGCCCAGGGCGAGGGCTGCCGCAGACAGGCGGTTTGCAGTTTTGAGCGAATCAACGGTGTCGACTGCATTGAAAAGTTCCGCGGCGCGCGTCGTTTTGTTGCTTTGCAGAGGACCGATGAGGTGAAACTCGGGACCGGTTAAGTCGTTTGCGGTGCTGGGGGCGAGCTGCGGGAGTTGAGTGACTTTCGCGGCGAACTCTTGGACGCGGTTTTCGCCGAACAGGCGTTGGCCGGCAGAGAGCGCCTCGAGCAGGGCCTCGACCGGGTGCACCTTCGAGACGGCCATCAGGCGGACGTCCTCCGGCCGGCGATCCGCCCGACGGCACGCGGCGGCGACTTCGGTTTGGACGCGCTCCAGGTTCTCTGCGATCGACATGCAGGTCTAGTTTAGAGCGCTAAAGGGATGGAGAGGACCACCGCGTGGGTGCGACTGCATCTCACGAGGTAACTGCTTCAGGCAGCAAAGGTTTGTCAGAGAGGATCAAGGATGGCGGATCAGAGAAGTGAGTTGAAGGGTCGAATTTCGGCGAGGAATCACCTGCGGGGGACCGTGGAGGAAATCGTCCTTGGCACGGTCACAGCGAAGGTAAGCGTGCGGGTCGGAGAGAATCTGATTGAGAGCGTGATCACCCGACAGAGCGTGGAAGAGATGGGAATCAACCAAGGAGACACTGTCACGGCGCTCATCAAGTCGACTGAAGTGATGATCATGACGGACTAGGGAGGGGTGCTCCGTCTCGACGGGACTCTTGATCGGCGCTAGCGGATCGGCGAACGCTACGCCTGAGCCCCTCCGGTGACCTGGAGGGTCCGTCGGACGGGCTACTGCTTCTCGCCAGAGTCGGTAGTGGGAGGGCGGGGAACGTCGCCCAGGCGGTTCGCGTTCTGAAAG
>CAXUCK010000191.1:0-4266 GCA_964249375.1 uncultured Acidobacteriaceae bacterium | reverse complement strand
GACGGCGTGGGGGGAGCCGTTTCTGCTGGGGCCGGGGTCAATCCATGTGGCGCATACGCCGGATGAGCGGATCGCGAAGAAGGAGTTGCTGGAAGCGGTGGGGTTGTATGTGGATCTGGCAAAGGATCTGACACGGTAGAGGGAGGTTTTGGTGGATTTGGGGCGGCTTTTCCTCGGTTGGGGTGAGCACTAGAATTGAGGCAATGGCCTCCTCCCCCGAATTTACGCACCTGCATACCCATACCGATTACTCCCTGCTTGATGGCGCCTGTGATGTTGACAAGCTGATGAAGCATGTGAGCGGGCTGGGGCAGAAGTCGATTGCCATGACGGACCACGGCAACATTTATGGGGCGGTGCACTTTTTCGACGCGGCGGCGAAGAAGGGGATCAAGCCGATTCTTGGGTGTGAACTCTATATCTGCAAGAACGACGACCACAGGTCGGCGCCGGAGGGGGACAAGTATAACCACCTGCTGGTGCTGGCGGAGAACGAGGAAGGATATCGGAACCTAGTTCGGCTTACCAGTGAAGCGTCACTTCATGGTTTCTACCGTAAACCGCGGGTGAGTAAGGATTTCCTAGCGAAGCACGCGGAGGGGTTGATTGGGTTTTCAGGGTGCTTGGCGGGCGAGGTGGCACAGCACCTGATGGTGAATGAGTACGACCAGGCGAAGGCGGTGGCAGGGAAGTTTCAGGACATTTTTGGGCGGGGAAACTTCTTTCTGGAGATCCAGGACCATGGACTGGGACCGGACAAGGGGGTCTGCGACGCGATGTTCCGGATGGAGAAGGATCTGGACATTCCGCTGATCGCGACGAACGACTCGCACTATGTGTCGAATGACGACAGCCGGGCGCATGAGGTGCTGCTGTGTGTGCAGACGGCGGGCAGCATGAACGACCCGAAGCGGTTCAAGTTCGACACGCAGGAGTTTTACGTCAAGAGCGCGGACGAGATGGCTCGGCTGTTCCAGCATGCGCCGCATGTGGTGAGCGGGACGATGCAGTTTCCGGAGCGGTGCAACCTGCAGCTGTCGAAGGTGAAGAACCCGTTTCCGGTGTTTGATGTTCCGGATGGGCATACGCTGGACAGCTACTTTGAGGAGGTGTGCCGGGCGGGTTTCCGGCACCGGCGGGATACGGCGATTCGGCACCTGGAGTCGCGGGGGCTGATGCGGAAGTCGATCGCGGACTATGAGGCTCGGCTGGAGCGGGAGATTGCTTGTATCAAGGCGATGAAGTTTCCCGGGTACTTCATGATTGTGTGGGACTTTATCCGGTATGCGCGGCAGAACAATATTCCGGTGGGGCCGGGGCGTGGGTCCGCGGCGGGATCGCTGGTGGCGTATGTGATGGAGATCACGGATATCGATCCGCTGCAGAATGAGCTGCTGTTTGAGCGATTTCTGAACCCGGAGCGGGTGTCGATGCCGGATATCGATATTGACTTCTGCATGAACCGACGCGGCGAGGTGATTGAGTATGTGACCCGGAAGTATGGGCGCGATCAGGTGGCGCAGATTATCACGTTCAACACCATGGCGGCGAAGGCGGCGGTGAAGGATGTCGGACGGGCGCTGGACATGCCGTACGGGGAGGTGGACCGGATTGCGAAGATGATTCCGGCGACGATCGGGATCACGATCGAGCAGGCGCTGAAGGACTCTCCTGCGCTGGCGACGGCGTACGAGGATCCGAAGATTCGCGAGCTGGTGGACACGGCGATGCGTCTCGAGGGTCTGGTGCGGGGTGCGGGCGTGCACGCGGCGGGGGTGGTGATTGCGCCGCAGCCGCTGACGGAGCTGGTGCCAGTGACGCGGGCGAAGAATGACGACATTGTGACGTCGTACGACATGAAGGCCATTGAGAAGATGGGCCTGCTGAAGATGGACTTCCTGGGGCTGACGACGCTGACGGTGATCGATGACTGCCTGAAGCTGATCAAGTCGAACCGTGGCGAGGACGTCGACATGGCGACGATTCCGCTGGACGATGCGGAGACTTATGAGAAGGTGTTTCACCGGGCGCTGACGTCGGGGGTGTTTCAGTTTGAGTCGGGTGGGATGCGGGATGTGCTGCGGCGGTACAAGCCAACGACGGTGGAGGACCTGACGGCGCTGAATGCGCTCTACCGGCCGGGGCCGATCCAGGGTGGGATGATTGACGACTTTATCGAGCGGAAGTGGGGTCGGCGGGCGGTGGAGTATCTGCTGCCGGAGCTCGAGCCTTTGCTGCGCGAGACGCTGGGCGTGATTGTGTACCAGGAGCAGGTGATGCAGATCTCGAACGTGGTTGCCGGGTATTCGCTGGGCGATGCGGATCTGCTGCGGCGGGCGATGGGAAAGAAGGACGAGGCGGAGATGGACAAGCAGCGGGAGCGCTTTATGTCGGGCGCTGCGGCAGCGAAGCATCCGAAGGAGATTGCCGGCAAGCTGTTTGACCTGATGTCGCAGTTTGCGGGATATGGGTTTAACAAGTCGCACTCGGCGGCGTATGCGCTGCTGGCGTACCACACGGCGTGGCTGAAGACGCACTACCCGGTGGAGTTTATGGCGGCGCTGCTGACGAGTGAGACGTCGAAGCCGGAGAATGTAGTGAAATACATCTCCGAGTGCCGCGAGATGAACATCCCGGTGTTGCCGCCGAATGTGCAGATTTCGGACTCGAACTTCACGCCGGCTGGAGAGGCGATCGGGTTTGGGCTGGCGGCGATCAAGAACGTGGGACACAACGCGATTCAGTCGATCGCCGATGCTCGGGCGGCGTTACGGGCAGCAGGGAAGCAGGGGTTCGCGAGCCTGTGGGAATTCTGCGAGAAGGTGGACCTGCGGCTGCTGAACAAGCGGGTGCTGGAGTCGCTGATCAAGGCTGGGGCGATGGACGCGTTTGGCGGCCGGGCGCAGGTGAGTGCGGGGCTGGACAAGGCGATGGAGCGGGCGCAAAAGGCGCAGAGGGACGAAGCTGCGGGGCAGCATGGGTTGTTTGGGATCTTCGACGATCTGCCGGCGGCGTCTACGGCGAAGGAAGATGCACTGCCCTCCGTGGCGGAGTGGGACGAGCATACGCGGCTGGGGAATGAGAAGGAGGTGCTGGGCTTCTTTGTGTCGGGGCACCCGATGGACAAGTACCGGGAGAAGCTGCGGAACTTGAAGGTGGTGGATACGGCGACGGCGTGCGAGATGAAGCCGGAGCCGCCGGTGTTTCGGCGGGGTGGGAACGATGCGCCGCAGAATGAGATCCAGATTGCGGGCGTGATTACGGGGCTGAAGGTGGCGAAGTCGAAGCGGTCGGGCGAGATGTATGCGCAGGCGTGCCTGGAGGACACGGTGGGCAAGATCGATCTGATTGCGTTTCCGCAGAGCTACGAGAAGCTGGCGGAGCGGCTGAAGATTGAGGTGCCGGTGCTGGTGCGGGGGGTTCTGCGCGGGGAAGAGGATGGAGCGCCGAAGCTGGCGGTGTCGAGCATTCAGGCGATCGAGGATATCAAGCTCAAGCTGCCGGAGGCGCTGCGGATCCGGGTGCCGCTGCACCACCCGGATGCGGCGCTGCTGCGCAAACTGCAGGAGCTGCTGATGGGTGCGCCGGGCAAGGGCAAGGTGCTGCTGGATCTGGAGGAGCCCGGGGAGTTCTGCGCGGTGCTTGAGCCGCACAACGTGCTGGTGGCGGCGGACCGCCGATTTATTGATCAGGTGGAAGACCTGGTGGGACGTGGTGCGGTGCGCGTGATCGACTAGGAGGCAGGGAGAGGACAGTCCTGGCAGCGCGGGTTTCCCATACAATGAGAGAAGATTTGTAGGGTTCATGGCGGAAGAAACGACAAAGGCAGCAACGCACGCGACGCCCGCAACGGCGACCGTGTCCGAAGCTTGGAGAAAGACGGAGTTGGCTCGGCATCCGCAGCGGCCTTATCCGATGGACTTCATCGACGCGCTGTTCACCGAGTTCAGCGAAATGCACGGCGATCGCGCCTTCGGGGATGATGCCGCGATGACCTGCGGGATGGCGCGCTTTGACGGCCAGGCTGTGCTGGTGGTGGGCAACCTGAAGGGACGGACTCTGAAGGAGCGGGTAAGCCGGAAGTTCGGCAGCCCGGATCCGGAGGGTTACCGGAAGGCGTTGCGGGCGATGAAGCTGGCGGAGAAGTTTGGCCATCCGATCTTTACGTTTATCGATCTCGCCGGGGCGAATCCGGGGATCGGGGCCGAGGAGCGCGGCCAAGGAGAGGCGATTGCGCGGAACCTGCTGGAGATGTCGCGACTGCAG
>CAXUCK010000190.1:0-4327 GCA_964249375.1 uncultured Acidobacteriaceae bacterium | reverse complement strand
GCGGCTTCGTGGACGTCGGTGAGGGTGGGGAGGCCGGTGGTTTCGGCGATGAGGTGGAGGATGCGGGTGCCTTCGGCGAGGCCGGGGCCGCGGAAGGAGCGGATGGAGGTGCGGTTGGCTTTGTCGAAAGAGGCTTTGAAGATGTAGGGGATGCCGAGGTCGGCGGTGATGCGCTGGATTTGGTCGGCGAGGAAGCGGGCGTGGGGTTCGGACTCTAGGACGCAAGGGCCGGCGATGAGGAAGAGTTTGGGGCCGCAGATCTGGACGGCTTGGGGGCCTTGGCCGATGTGGAAGGGGGTCATCTTTGGATGATTTCACACCGGCAAACTTGAGTGAGTTGTTGCGTGCAGGAGGATGATGAGCAGAGGGAGAATGCGGTCTTTCGGCTCTTCCTGGTCAAGTACTAGACTGCTGCCGCCAAAGAGAAGACCAATTTCTGGAAAGCTGTGCAGTACCTTCTGTCCAGCGTTGTCGGTGACGACCTTCCCGAGTAAGCCGTTGAAACAATGCCATGTCACACCATCGGCATACGTTAGGTCCGCCGATCGAAGGAGACGCATGGTGGAAGTACTGACCATTAGAGTTCCGTGCAGAAAAGCTGGTAGGACTCCCGTTTCAGATATGGGATCGAGAAGAACCGAAGCTCCCACTCTTGAGAAATGTACTCGCACCGATAGCAAACGCCGCCGACCGATTCAGTTGACGGATTATGGACGTACTGTAGACGAAACAGTTCGCCCCCACTTGCGCTCAGAACGTACTCACTGAAGGGTTTGGCTTCCGCCTTGAAGCGTCGGTCTAGCGCCATGTCGCGAGTTTATAAGGCCCTTACTGCATTTTCGGGGCTTTGTTCTTCATGGATTCGCCGAGGCCGGAGAGCATGAGGGTGAGGAACGAGAGGCCGCGGCGGCTGTCTTCGGAGTTGAGGCGGCGGATGAGGGTGAAGATGCCGGGGGCTTTTTGCTCTTTGTCGTGCTTGAGATTGGCGAGGTCGATGGCGTTGGCGAGGCAGTTGAGGGCGTCGGGGTCGAGGGAGCCGACGATTTTGAGGATGGCGAGGAGATTGCGGATGCCGGCGACGGCTTCGGGGAGGGTGGCGTACTCGGAGATTTTCTCGGCGATGTGGTTTTTTGCGCCGACCAGGCCGACGGCGGTGTCGAGAATGCCTTCGCGATGGGAGACGTCGAGGAGCTGGTAGAGGACGAGGAGGGCCTCGCCGTTGTCGACGGGGGCGGTGGCGAGGCGTTTCTCGAGTTCGTGGCTGGGATCAACGGGTTCCGGCTTGAATTGGATCGGGTTTGCCATGTGCTGTCCTTTGTTGGCGCCGGAGCTAGACGGTGGTGGATTTGATCTGGACGAGCTGGTCGTTCTTGCCGGTGCCGGGAAGGTAGTAGTCGGCCCGCTGCCACTTGCGTTCGATTTCAACGCCCGGTTGCGGGGTGCGATGGCCCCAGCGGAAATTGGCGCGGGGAAGGGGGTTGTCGCCCTGCTCGGGGAGGATGGTCATCTTGACCGAGGTCTCCTTGTAAGCGGGTGTGTGGGTGGCTCGATCGGTGTGAGAGCTGGTGAGCTTATTGACCGGCTCTTCGATGGAGTTGAGTGGCATGTACATCTGCTTGCCTTTGACGCGGTCGGAAACGAGTACCTGAACGCGAAGGCGACCGTATGGATTGGAGAGCTGGACGAACCGGCCGGAGGTAAGGCCTCGCTCCGCGGCGAGTTCGGGGGAGACCTCGACGAAGGTATTGGGGGTGATATCGCGGATGCCTTTGGAACGGAAGGTCATGGAGCCCTGCTCGAAGTGCTCAAGGAGGCGGCCGTTGTTGAGGTGGAGATCGTAGACCTGGGTTGTTTCTTCGGAGGGCGGCAGGTACTCGAGAGGGTGGAACTTGGCCTTGCCGTCGGGGAAGGGGAACTTGTCGGTGTAGCAGAGGGGGGTATCGGTGCCGTCGGCGGCAACGGGCCACTGGAGGGACTTGTAGCCTTCGAGGCGCTCGTAGGTAACGCCGGCGAAGGTGGGAGTGAGGCGAGCGACCTCGACCATGACGTCGGAGGGGTGCTTGTACTTCCAGTGCGCGCCCATACGCTGGGCGATGAGCTGGATGATCTCCCAATCGGGCTTGGAATCGCCGAGGGGATCGAGTGCCTTGTAGAGGCGCTGGATGCGGCGTTCGGTGTTGACAAAGGTGCCGTCTTTTTCGAGGGACGGGCTGGCAGGAAGGACGAGGTCGGCATAGCGGCAGGTTTCGGAGAAGTTGATGTCCTGAACGATGAGGAAGTCGAGCGCGCGGAGGGCATCGCCGACGTCGGTGGCGTTGGAGTCGGAGGTGATGGTGTCTTCGCCTTTGATGTAGAGGGCCCTGAGCTTGCCCTCGTGGATGGCGTCTATCATTTCGCGGTTGTCGAGACCCTTTGTGGTGGGAAGCGAGCAGCCCCAGTCGGCTTCAAATTTGTTGCGGATTTCTTCGTTGTCGACCTTCTGGTAGCCGGAGAAGACGTCGGGCATGGAGCCGAAGTCGCTGGCGCCCTGTACGTTGTTGTGCCCGCGGAGGGGGTAGGCGCCGGTGCCGGGGCGCATGTAGTTGCCGGTGAGGAGGAGGAGATTGGAGATGCAGGTGGAGGTATCAGAGCCGCCGCAGTGCTGGGTGACGCCCATGGCCCAAAGAGCGCAGACGCTTTCGGCCGAAGCGATCTCTTCAGCGACGGTGATGAGGGTTTGCTGCGAAAGCCCGGTGACTTTTTCGACGTATTCGAGGGTGAAAGGCTCAAGTGATTTGCTGTACTCGTCGAAATGGTTGACCCACTGGTGGACGAAGTCCATTTTAGCGAGGCCGTGATCGAGGATGTACTTGGCAACGCCCGAAATCCAGACTTCGTCGGTGGAGGGATGCGGCTGGATGAAGATGTCGGCGCGCTCGGCCATTTCGTGTTTACGGAGGTCGGCGACGATGAGACGCTGACCGCGATGCTTATGCGAGCGCTTGATGCGGGTCGCGAGGACCGGGTGCGACTCCGCGGTGTTGGAGCCGATGATGAGGACGAGCGCGGCGGTTTCGATGTCGGCGATGGAGCCGGAGTCGGCGCCGTAGCCGACGGTGCGTTGGAGGCCCATGGAGGCGGGGGTCTGGCAGTAGCGGGAGCAGTTGTCGATGTTGTTGGTGCCGACGACCTGCCGGGCGAGCTTTTGCATGAGGTACGACTCCTCGTTGGTGCACTTCGAGGAGGCGATAAAGGCGAGGGCGTCGGGACCATGCTGGGACTTGATGGCGGTCCATTTTTCGTAGATCACGTCGAGGGCTTTTTCCCAGGAAATTTCGACGAAGGTGTCGCCCTGCCGGAGGAGGGGGCTGACGAGGCGGTCGTCGGAGTTAATGAAGTCCCAGGCGAATTTGCCCTTGATGCAAGTGGAGATGCCGTTCGCGGGGCCGTGCATGGGTTCGATTTTCAGGATGTGGCGGTCGCGGGTCCAGACGTCGAAGGAACAGCCGACGCCGCAGTAGGTGCAGACGGTTTTCGTGCGCTTGACGCGCTCGTTGCGCATGGACGCTTCCATCTCGGAGAGGGCGAGAATGGGGCCGTAACCGGTGTTGGGCTCAACGCCTTTGACAACTTCGATCATGTTGTCGAGCGCCTGCTGCGGCAGATTGGTGAGGTAGCCGGCCTTGCCGAGCATGGACTTTTCCATAAGCGCGTTGCAGGGGCAGACGGTGACGCAGTGGCCGCAGGAGACGCAGGACGAACCTTCGATTTTCTCGCCACCGTCCCAGAGGACGCGTGGGTGGGCGGACTCCCAGTTGATGGTGAGGGTTTCGTTGACCTGAACGTTCTGGCAGGCCTCGACGCAGCGGCCGCACAGGATGCACTGGTCGGGGTCGTAGCGGTAGAAGGGGTTGGTGTGGTCCTGCTCGTAGGGTTTCTCGAGGTAAGGACGGACCTGGTGCTTGATGTCGAGGTCGGCGACGGCGTTGTGAATGGTGCAGTTCTGGTTGTTGTTGTCGCAGACGGTGCAGTAGAGCTCGTGGTTCTGGAGGATGCGGTCGAAGGCTTCGCGCTGGGCGATGTCGGCGCGCTGGCCTTCGGTGAGGACGTCCATGCCGGGCTCGACGAGGGTGGCGCAGGCGCGGACGAGGACGCCGTTGACTTCGACCATGCAGGTATCGCAGCTCTGGATGGCGCCCATCTGCTGGAGGTAGCAGAGGTGCGGGACTTTCTTGCTGCCGGTCTGTTCGGCGAGGCGATCAAGGGCTTGGATGACGAGTTCGCCGATGTGTGCGGGGGCGGAGCGGCCGTTGACGCTGATTTCGGTGTCGGGGGTGGTGTCCGGGGG
>CAXUCK010000189.1:0-4376 GCA_964249375.1 uncultured Acidobacteriaceae bacterium | reverse complement strand
AATTACACCCCCGCGAACGCCATCCTCGCCATCGCCGGAGACTTCGACCCCTCCGCGATGAAATCTGCCGTCGAGCGTGCCTTCGGCCCCTGGCAGGGATCCGCGCCCACGCACCGGGCCATCGCCCCAACCCCGCCCATCACCGGACGACGCCTGCTTCTGGTCGACAAGCCGGACGCAACCCAGACCTACTTCGCCTTCGGCAACATCGGCGTCGACGCCACCGACCCGAACCGCGGTCCTCTGGAGGTCGTCAACACCCTTTTCGGCGGTCGCTTTACCTCCCTGTTCAACACCGAACTCCGCATCAAGAGCGGGTACAGTTACGGCGCTTTCTCGCGCTTCACCGAACTCCGCGCACCCGGTCCGTTCACCATGAGCACCTACACCCGAAACGCCACCACAGGCCCGGCGATCGATCGCTCGATCGCCGTCCTCGAGACCGCCCACCAGACCGGCTTCACCGAGGCCCAGCTCACCTCAGCGAAAAACTCCATCGCTGGATCGCTTCCGCCATCGCTCGAAACCTCGCAGGCACTCGCCAACACCATCGCGCGCAACGAGCTCTACGGCATCACGCGCGACCAGTTCAACCGCAACCTCATCGCCCTCGGGAAAACCACCGTCGGGGAGTCGCAACACCTGCTCGCCACCAGCTTCCCCACTTCCGGAAACCTGGTCATCGTCGTGATCGGCAAAGCGTCCGAAATCCAGCCCCTGCTAAGCAAATACACCAGGGACATCACCGTCCGCAAAATCAGCGATAAAGGCTACTAATCTCTCCTGAACGAAGCGCCGGGTGGAGCGTCCGCGCTCGTCAGGGTGTCTGCGGTTCCATGTCGACTTCGACTTTGAGGGAATGGGCGCCGCCCCCGAGGATCAACCCGCGAAGCGGACTGACGTCGCCGTAATCGCGGCCCCACGCGACGGTGACGTGGCCATCTGTCGGAGCGACGTCGTTGGTGGGGTCCATGTCGAGCCAGCCCGCCTTCCGGCAAAAGGCGGAAACCCAGGCGTGGGAGGCGTCAGCCCCGATCAGGCGCGGACGTCCGGGGGGCGGGTAGGTGCGGAGGTATCCGCTGACATAGCGCGCGGCGACCCCGATGGAGCGCAGGCACGCAATCTGGATGTGGGCGAAGTCCTGGCAGACGCCGTGGCGCTTTTCAAACACTTCTTCGATGGGAGTCCGCACGCTGGTCGCTTTGGAGTCGAAACGGAAGTCGCGGTTGATGCGGCTGGTGAGCTCCAGAAGGGCTTCGCGCATCGGGCGGCCGGGCGTGAAGGATTGGAGCGCGTAGGCGGCGAACTCCGGCCGAAGCCGGATGCGAGCCGACTCGAACTGGAACTGGTACGCGGCAAGCGCTTCGGGCTGGTGATCCCGGGGGAGATTGCCGGCCGACTCCTCCCACGGAAGCGATGCGTCGGCAGGGGGAGTTTCGGGAGCAACCAGAATTTCGCTGCGAGACTCGACAACCAGCTCGCGGTGCGGCTGCTGCACAGTGAAAAACCACAGGCTGTTGCCGAAATAGTCCGTCCTTTCAGTCAGGACCACCGGCTTGGGATGGATGTGCAGCGTGTTCTGCAGCAGGTGATTCTGGGCGAAAGACCGAGGCTTCAGGCAGGCCACATGGTCTCCAACAGAAACCGGGGAGACGTACTTGTACGTGGTGCGGTGGCTGACCTTGTACAGCATCGCTGGTTCCCTTTTACTCCATGCTGATGGGCAGTGTGCGCGCATGACTGAAATATTGACTGGAAAGATTGTTCGACCAGGTGGGAAGCAGATCGCCAAGTTTGGCCAGCGAGCGATCGAGCCGCCGGAAGGCGAGGTTGGCCTCGTCGGACGAGGCGTGTGCCATGGACTGAAGATCCACACGGCGAAGGGTCGCAAGGGCCTCACGCACCGCGTGGGGGTCGGCGGGCAGCGATCGGGGAAGCTTCTCGTAAAGGTCGATGAGGTGCTCGAGCTGGAAATCCAGCGAGCGTGGGTTGGTCTCATCCGCGAGCAGCACATCGAGCACAGCGACCGGCTGGAGGATGGCGTAGTACCTCTGGCGGTAGTTCATGGAAATATAGTCTAGTTGTATCAGTTAGTCTAGTTAGCCGCAGTGTTCGGCAGCGAGCGGGCGGGTGATTTCGCGAAGTTGCCGGGTCAGGAAGTTGGCGCGCTCAAGCCGCCGGCCCAGACTCATAAACAGCCAGCCGGAGCCGCGGTTAATGTTTTCGCGTTCCATGCCGGAAAAGGCAGACAGCAGAGCGAGGCAGTCAGTCAGCTGCGCCGTGTATTCCAGCAGGGGCATCTTGCGCTTGGTCTGCATCGACCCGCGAAGGCGATTGATCAGCAGCATCATGTCCGCGGAAAGGCGCTCGCGGACGTTGCCCCCCGTGCGCGCGACCTCGCCGAGAATACAGGGCAGGCTGTCGAAGCGGGCCGTGTCGGTCAGCAGGGAGAGCAGCTCGTTGTGAAGAAGGGGAAAGGTGGCGGATTTGCGCTTGGGAAGTTTGCTGTTGCGCGAGCCGAGGCACGCATGAAGGCGAAGCAGGCTGCCGAGCTCGGCCTCTTCGGCATGGTGCACGCGGGGAACCATCGTGCGCAGAATGCGGGCAATGTTTTCGGCGCGCTCAACGTAGCGGCCCAGCCAGAACGTGTTATCCGCGACGCGGGAAGGCACCACCCGGGAGATGCGGCGGAGCTCAATCGGCTGGTCGGGCGGGGGAACCAGGGGAATGTGGTCGACGGGATCCTCGGAGAGCACCCAGGCGTCTTTGCTGTGGCCGCCGCGCTGCATGGAAACGACGGAGCCGGAGGCTTCGGCGACGCGGACAAGCCCGCCGGGGATCGCGACCCAGCCGCTGCCGGTATTCAGAACATAGGTGCGCAGCACGACCGAGCGGGAGTGGAGCGCGCTGTTCTCCCAGACGGGTGCGGTCGAAAGCGCGACCTGCTCCTGCGCGACATACTGGTGCGGTCGGGCCTGGAGGCGCTCAAGAAATTGCTGGCGCTGGTCGGGCGGGAGCTCGGAGCCGAAGACCGGCTCCATCCCAAGCTTGGGAAAAGCCGGCTTGACGACCACATGATCGAGGTTCCGGAGGACCCAGGAGAGTGCCTGATCCTGGCCGCACCACCACGTGGCAACGGACGGAAGCTTGAGATCTTCCCCGAGAAGGTGGCGGGCCAGGCCCGGCAGAAACGGCATGATGGCGGCGGACTCAATCAGCCCGCTGCCCAGCGCATTCGCGACCTGGACGTTGCCGGCAACCACCGCGTCCACCAGGCCGGAGACGCCGAGCAGCGAGTCGCTGCGGAGCTCGAGCGGGTCGCAGAAGTCGTCGTCTACCCGGCGCAGGATCACGTCGACCTGCTCGAGACCGCCAACCGTCTTCAGGTACAGGCATCGGTTGCGGACGGTGAGGTCGGCCCCTTCAACCAGCGTGATGTTGAGGTATTTCGCGAGGTAGGAGTGCTCAAAGTACGTCTCATTGTGGGGTCCCGGGGTCAGCAGCACAACGCGCGGGTCGGGCTTGGGCGAAAGGCTGACCAGGGCTTCGTGCTGGGCGCGGAAAAAAGGCGCAAGGCGCAGCACGTTGGAGCTGCGGAACAGCTCGGGAAGCAGATCCGAGACGATCAGGCGATTTTCAAGCGCATACCCGCTGCCGGAAGGCGCCTGCGTGCGATCCGCGAGCACCCACCAGCGCCCATCCGGAGAGCGGGCGAGATCGATCGCCAGCATATGGAGGTAGCTGTGCGGTGGAATGCCGGCGCCCACCACCGGGCGGAGAAAGGAGGGGTTGGCGTAAAGCAGCGCCGCGGGAAAGCGGCCGTCGTTGAGCAGGGTTTGCGGGCCGTACAAGTCCTGCAGCAGCAGCGAGAGCAGGTGCGCGCGCTGCACCACGCCGGCCTCAATGGAGCGCCACTCGTCGGCGGGGATCATCAGCGGAACCAGGTCGATCTGCCAGGGACGGTTCGCGCCCAGGGGGTCGCCGTAAATGTTATAGGTCACCCCGTTTTCGCGGATGCGGCGCTCCGCGTGCGCCCATCGGCGGCCCAGTTCTTCAGGGCCCAGGTCGCGGAGGCAGTCCGTGAGGTGTTTCCAGTGCGGGCGGGGGCTCACCCCGCCGTCCGCGGACGACTCCTCGAACGTGAGGCCAGAGCGGAATGGCGTCTGGTACTGGTCGCCCGTCATCGATTTCCGTGCGGTGCAAGGCCGGGCAGTTCTGGCCGGGCGATCGCGGAGGGAGTGGGCCAGCGCAGGTCGAGCGTCATGGGGAAAACGGGGTTGCGCTCGTCGGGCGGCAGCAAGGCGGGATCAGAATAAGGCGCCGAGACCTGGAAGCGCTCCCCCCGTCGGGAGCGCGCCTCTTCGCCGCTGGTGGCG
>CAXUCK010000188.1:0-4394 GCA_964249375.1 uncultured Acidobacteriaceae bacterium | reverse complement strand
GGGGGCATGGTCGAGATGGGTTGGCGCAGATTTGTGACACGGGCGGGGCTGGCGGGTGTGGGACTGCTGGCGCTGAGTAGCGTGACCGGGTGTGTGGCGGTGGGGTACTCGAGCGGCGGCGGTTGGTTTGTCTGGCCGGGTGGGCTGGGGTTGTTGCTGCTTCTGCTGTTGCTGTTCTTTGTGCTTCGTGGGCGCCGGTAAGGGGGCGCTCCAGCAGCTTAGGATGGCAGGGCACACGCATCGTTCGGTGGGCGCCAACGGCGCGTATGCACCGCGCAGGTCGCTGAGAGATTGCCTAACCGGCGTAGCAGTGGATCAGAAAGGCGGTTCCCAAGACTGCTCCCGTTGCGAGGACGAGCAGAAGCGTGCGTCTCCTTGAGCGCTGGGAGAGGCGGTCGCGGGTATCGAGGTAACGCCGCATGGCAGCGTGCCGGAGAGATCGGGTGTTGTGCTGAGTGATCTTCAAGAGAAACCTCACGGAGGACGGTCCAGACCATGGTCGAG
Organism: uncultured Acidobacteriaceae bacterium; assembly: GCA_964249375.1. GTDB lineage: Bacteria > Acidobacteriota > Terriglobia > Terriglobales > Acidobacteriaceae > Edaphobacter. The sequence goes on along the minus strand of CAXUCK010000188.1, from coordinate 3,890 downwards.
CGGAGGGCCGTAAGAAGGCAGTAAAGGGCGCGTAAGAAGTTAGCGAAGCCGGCAGCGACATGTGGAAGCCACAGGTTCGAGACAAGGATTGGGTCGATTCGGGCCGGGGAGCATCCTACGGGGTGTGTGATACGGATCGTGGGCCGCGGACCAGACTTTTTGCGGGCGCACGGAAAAAGGAGTTCCATGGCGAAATTGCAGGTAGAGGTTTCAGCGGAAGATCATGTCCAGGGCGATGCCGGCGCAGCCGTGACGCTGGTGGAGTATGGCGACTTTCAGTGCCCGGATGCGGGGATGGCCTTTCCCATGGTGAAGAAGCTGCAGAAGCACTACGGCAAGAAGCTGCGGTTTGTGTACCGGAATTTTCCGTTGATCGACATCCACCCCATGGCTGAGCCGGCTGCGGAAGCCGCTGAGTTCGCCGCGGCGCAGGGCAAGTTTTGGGAGATGCACGACGCGCTCTTTGAGAACCAGGACCGCTTGAGCGCGACCATGCTGGCGAGGGTGGCGGAGCGGCTGGGGATGGATGGCGAGGCGGCCAGCGAGGCGGTCGAGAATCAGCAGTTTGAGGAGCGGATTGAGCGTGATGTCGAGGGCGGAGCAAAGAGCGGGGTGCACGGGACTCCGACGTTTTTCGTGAATGGGGCGCTGTACGAGGGTGAGTGGGAGTTCGAGGATTTGAAGTCTGCCATCGACGCGGCGGTGTAAGTGGAGACGTCTGCGCTGCGGGCCTGCACTTTAGTTTATTTTTCGTTCGCCTAATTGAGCGCCTAGTAACTCCGTTGGTACATGACTTAGCCGATAAGTGCCGCCAGCAGGAAAATCGGCGAAGACTCCTTGATTTTGTGTCGTTCATGGCGTATCTGCGTAAGTGAGTGGATAGAATCAGAAGTGGCATGTTTCGCTAAGTCTTCACGTAGCGATGCCCAGGAGGAACATGAGCGCATCTTCCGTCGCAGACTTCGCCAAGGCAAGGCGGGCCGCGGTGAGTCTTCTCGATCAGATGAGCATCAAGGTTCCGCCCGTCGATCCGGTAAGTGTGGCTGAGTTCGTCGGCGTGAAGGTGCAGTTCGTGGAGTTCGAGGGGGAGAGCGACGCCCGAATCTCCGGATACTACGACTGCGAAGACGGCGTGATCGTGGTGAACAAGCATGAGTTTCCTCTGCGGCAGACCTTTACGGTGGCGCACGAGTTGGGTCACAAGATTCTGCACGAGGAATGGGCCAAGTCTGACAACTACAAGGTGTTGCTGCGCGATCCGTTTGCGCGGGAATCGAGTCCGGTAGAGCAGGAAGCGAACTTCTTCGCGGCCAACCTGCTGATGCCGAAGAGTATGATGGATGACTATTACCTACTGCCGCCGCACGAGATTTCGGAGATTTTCGCGGTTTCGGTTCCGGCAGTGAAGGCCCGTCTGCAAAGTCTGTATGGCATCCTCTGAGCGTGCTCAGGCAAAACGTGCGGTAGTCCGGGATTCGGCCGAGTTGAGCGAGCCCGCACCCCTGCGGGACGTGATGTCGACGGCACAGGCGCTGCAAACAGAGCTGGTTCGGGAACGGAACCGCAACAAAGAAACAATTTTGCAGATGGAACTCGCGGCTGAGGCGAGGCAGCAAGAGACGGAGCTGCGCGAGCGTGCGCAGGAACGGATGTCGGAGCTGGGCATTATCGGTCAGCTGCTCGGGGGCAAGGAGAATGCGCCGGTGTCGGTCGCGCTGATTGCTTTGGCCGCCGGGATCCTGGCGTTCTTCCTGTGTCTGCATTACGCGGCGTACTCGCTGACGCCGGAGACGTGGCATCGGGAGGCGGAGGGATCGCTGGCCTTTGCGGCGTCGGCGCTGGCCTTTATCTTCGGGCGCAGCAGTAAGCGGTGAGGTGGGCTGCCCGCGGTCGCGACCGCGGGGCGACGCGCCAGGCTTAGCAGGAGGCGCGCAGAGATCGCCTCGCATCCAACGGGACGGTTGGGATGTACGGAGGCACGGTGCGATTTCGAACAGACGACACAGTTGTGGCGAGCGACGTCAGCTTGGTCCTGAGCACGTTGGAGCGCCATCTCCGCGACATCGCCATCGAGGTAGTTCGCTCCGGCAGCGAAGTGCGCGCGTTCGGAATCGGACCTTCGCCGCGGCCCACGAATCCGCGGAACACGAGCATCTTCCGCGCGGAGCCGGACGCGGACGGTCGACTTCTTCTGACGGGCGAGGTCGAGTTCCAGGCTTCGGCGCTGATGGAGGCTGCGGCACAGGAACCGGCGGTGCGCGCAAAGATCGAGAACGCGGTGCGTCTGACCAAAGCCGGGGTTGCCAGATACGAGGTCGCGGCCGAAGTCTCTTCGGCGCGGTGTTTGCCGGTTGCTCCTGCTGCGGCGATCACCGCTCCGGACACGACGGTCCGGCCTTCTGCGTCGACCGTGGTTCCCGCTTCTGGGAACGCGCAGCAGAATGCGACCGAACAGGTTCTGTCGCCGCCGTACCGGGCTTCAGAAAGACCCCTGGACCAGCCTCGCTCCTCGGGGAAACAGCCGGGCCGGGCTCTGAACGTGGCTCTGCAGCATCCCGTGGCCATGGCGACTGCGGTGCTGCTGCTTCTGGTTTCGGCGTACCTGTTTGGCCGGCTGCAGGGAACAAAGCCTGCCGGGGTGACGGGTGACGATCCGGTGCGCGTGAGCAAGGTGATTCCTCCCCCGGAAGAGCAGCTTCAATACGATGACCCGAGTGACCTTCCGACTGCTCCGAAAGCGGCTTCGGCGGCAGCCGCTCACGTGCCTGCTGGCACGGCGCCGGCAACGAAGAAGCAACAGCCTGTCATGGACAGACCGCTACGCGAAGCAGGGAGGCCGGCGACGATCGGCCGCGGGGAGCCTCGGTCGACCCCAACAGAGGGGGTCGCGGTGACGGCTCAAGACGTGCCGGTAGTGCCGGCGACCGGAGCTCGTGTCTCTCCGGTGCAGGAAGCTGTTTTGCCAGCGGAGGACGACGGAACGGGCCAGGTCTCGAGCCCAGCGGCGCTGGGAAATCGGCTGGAACAATGGGCGGCTTCGATGCGGTCGACGGACGCGACGCAGCAGGCCTCTTTCTATGCGGGCCACCTGGATCGGTATTTCCTGAAGACCGACGTCAGCCACGACTTTGTGCTGCGTGACAAGGCCGATTTTCTGCGTCGCGGAAAACGTGTCGAGCGGTTCGATCTGGAGGATGTGGCGGTGCAAGACCAGACCGACTCTGCCGCGCGGATACGGCTGGTGAAGCACTATGTGGTGCAGGCAGGGCCGGCGCAACCCGCGGCGGAGAGGCTGGTCCGGTCGGAGCTGAGTCTCAGAAAAATTGATGGAACGTGGGAAATCACGGGAGAACGCGACTTTAAGTAGGAGCTGAGCTGTCGGCGGTGCGGATCAGGAAGTGGTCGGGCTGTAGAGGTCCGGTGAAGCTATAGGCGTCGTAGTCGCCGGTCATGGGCGGCGAGGCTGAGGGCGAGGGGCAGGAAGCATTTCAGGCGCATCGGAGCTCCGGTGGGATGGGGAGCTTCATAGCATGACCTCGGGTACGGCGCGTGAGTTTTGTGGCGAAAGCGGAGATGGGCACGGATCGTCCTGGCCGGTGCGCTACACTGGCTGGCATTCTGCGAAGAGGTGTGGCGATGCTGGGAGGCCTGACTGTGCCGGTTTCGGTGCTGGCGGTGGTGTTGGTGGGGTTGATTGCCGGGCTGCTAGTGGGGACGGCGATGGAGCAGAAGACGCTGGAGGTGCTGGATGGGGACGCGTGGGTGACGGCGCGGCACAGCACGGAGGCGGTGTTCAGCCGGGTGCTGCCGTGGTGGTGGAATGGGTCGCTGCTGCTGTTGTTCTTTGCGGCTTACCTGCATGCCGGGGCGGGACGTTGGATGTTTGTGGG
>CAXUCK010000187.1:0-4412 GCA_964249375.1 uncultured Acidobacteriaceae bacterium | reverse complement strand
GGGGCGGAGTATGGGTCGGGGCGGCGATCGCAGCTGCTGAGCGACTACACCTTTGCGGTGCGGGGGCCGGGGGGCGAGTTGCTGAATGTCGGGAAAGCGTATTCGGGCGTGACGGATGCGGAGATTCAGGAGCTGACCGAGTGGCTGAAGGCGCACACGATTGAGGACTTCGGGCATTTCCGGACGGTGGAGCCGCTGCGGATGCTGGAGGTTGCGTTCAACAACGTGATGCGGAGCGACCGGCATGCCAGCGGATTTGCGCTGCGCTTTCCGCGGATTGTGCGGCTGCGGGATGACAAGCCGGTGTCGGAGATCGACACGCTGGAGCGGGTGGAGGAGGTGTACCAATCGCAGGTGGATAAGCCGGCAGAGGAGTAGCCGAGAACGATCGGGATGCGTTTGGGGCGTCAAAACAGCGGTGGAACTCCGGTGCGCCGGGGTGCGTAGGACTGGTAGTCTCAGGGAGCTGGTACGACGACCATGGAACCCAAAGAAGCTTTCCGCATCGCGATCCAATCCCTGTGGGCGAACAAGCTGCGCTCTGTGCTGACGCTGCTGGGGGTGGTGATCGGCGTTGCGTCGGTGATCGCGGTGGTGACGCTGGTGAATGGCGCGAACGTGTATGTCGCGACGAAGGTGAACCGGTACGGCGCGGATGTGTTTTCGATTTCCAAGCAGCCGGCCTTTATCACCAGCTTTGAGCAGTACGTTTCCATGCAGAAGCGGCGCGTGATCACGCTTGACAACTACCTGGCGGTGCGCGACGGGTGCACGGCGTGCGGGGCGGTTGGGGCGTTTCAGTCGACAAAGGGGAAGATCGTCTCCGGGTCGCAGTCCAGCACCGATTCCACGGTACGCGGGTATACGTGGCAAATGCCCGATCTGCAGAACCTGAACATCGTGCAGGGTCGCGGCTTTACCCCGACCGATGACGAGCATGCCTCGCGCGTTGCGGTGATCGGTTCCGACATCCAGGAAAACCTGATGAAGGGGGAGGATCCGATCGGACGCGAAATCCGGGTGGACGGGATCCTGTACACCGTGGTGGGGCTTGCCGAAAAGCAGGGCAAGACCCTGGGGCAGAGCCAGGATGACTGGGTGGCCGTTCCGCTGAACGCTTACCAGAAAACCTACGGGACGTCGAAGACGGTCACGATTTATGCCAAGGCGGCCAACGGCAAGGATCTTGAGGGTGCAAGCGACCAGGCGCGCGCCATTATGCGTGGGCAGAGGCACGACCTGCCCGGAACGCCTGATGATTTTGAGCTCGAAACCAGCGACACGCTGGTTGGGTTGTGGAAGCAGATTTCCGGCTCGTTTGAGGCCGTTGCCGTGGCGATCGCGGCCATCTCGCTGGTGGTGGGCGGTATCGTCATCATGAACATCATGCTGGTGAGCGTGACCGAGCGCACCCGCGAGATTGGCGTGCGCAAGGCCCTGGGTGCGCGGCGTGCCGATGTGCTTCTGCAGTTTCTTCTGGAAAGCGCGACGATGGCCGCGGTGGGTGGGGTGATCGGCGTCCTCTGCGGGGTGGGGGTTGCGAAGATCGTGACCGCTCTGCTGGATTTCCCGTCGGCGATTGCGCTGTGGAGCGTGTTCGCCGGACTTCTGGTCGCTGCGTCGGTCGGGATTTTCTTTGGCGTGTATCCTGCGCGCAAGGCGGCGGACCTTGCCCCCATTGTGGCGCTGCGGTCGGAGTTTTAGCCGCGCCCCTGACACGGCCCAATCAGGCGAAGCGAAGGAGAGCCCCATGAAGATCAGCGATCAGAAAGAGTCCGTCCGGATGGCGCTGGACACGCTGCGCACCAACAAGCTGCGCTCCGCGCTGACGATTCTTGGCATTGTGATTGGCGTGATGACCGTAATCGCCATATCGTCGGTGATCAATGGGCTGAACAACAACGTGAGCGGGATGGTGTCGGCGCTGGGCACGAATGTGCTGTGGGTGTTCCGCTTTCCTGTGATTGGGGTCCGGCCCACGACGGAGATGCTCACCCGCAAGCAGTTGACGTTCGACGACGCCGAGGCGATGAAGGCGTTGCCGCATGTGGTCGACGTGGTGCCCTCGCTGCGCTACCAGAATTTTGAGTTTAACGGCGGATCGGTGGCGGTCAAGTACGGCAACAAGAAATCCGAGAACGTGTCGGAAGAAGGCGTGACCGCCTCGAACGCCCGCGTGTATGACTTCAACCTGCTGCAGGGCCGCTACTTCAACGAAGGGGACGAGCAGCGCTCGGCCAACGTTGCGGTGCTGGGACACGATACCGCCGACGACCTCTTTGGCGAAGGCAATGCGATCGGGAAAGAGATCACGGTCGAGGGCAAACCTTTCATCGTCGTAGGCGTGCAGGAGAAGGAGAAATCGGCGTTTGGCGGCGGGAAAAATGCCGACGACAACATGGTGCACATGCCGATCACTACCTTTCACCGGCTACATCCGGAGATTCTCGATTACTGGATTTCGGCGAAGTTTGACGATCAGGCCAACAAGGGCCTGGTGGAAGATGAAATTCGCGAGCTGCTGCGGCGCCGGCGCAAGGTCCACAACAACCAGGAAGACAACTTCGCCATTTTCGGCGCGGACTCCATCACGCGGCTGTGGAATCAGATCACGAGCTCGCTGTTTCTTCTGATGTTTGGGCTTTCCGCCGTGGGTCTGATGGTGGGTGGCGTGGGCGTGATGAACATCATGCTTGTTTCCGTCACGGAGCGGACGCGCGAGATCGGGGTGCGCAAAGCGATTGGCGCGACCAAGCAGACCATCCTGCTGCAGTTCACGACGGAGGCGATTACGCTATGCGCGGTGGGCGGGGCGATCGGCATCGTGCTGGGCAGCCTTTTCGGATTTGGCCTGCATTTCCTGATCTCGTCTTCCATCTCCGTGGGCTGGATCGTTTTCGCGTTTGTGAGCTCGTGCCTCATTGGCCTGGTGTTCGGCATTTACCCGGCGTGGAAAGCGGCCAACCTGAATCCGATCGAGGCCCTGCGCTACGAGTAGCAGCGCAGCCCCCGCGGCCGAAAATCCGATGTAGCAGGGCCGCGAGTCCGATAAAGTAGAACGGTGCTGGCCACTGCAATTGAAGCTCTGATGGCGCTGTTGACGCTGGCCGGCCTGGCCTACACGCTGCTGGCGCTGTGGAGTGCGCGCGCCTATGTGCGCCACCTCCGGCAGCAGCCGCGGACGGCGGGTTTTGCGCCGGATGTGACGCTGCTGAAGCCGCTGAAAGGCGTAGACGATCGCATGTTTGCCGCGCTTTCCAGCCACTGCCAGCAGATCTACGGCGGCCGGGTGCAGCTGGTGTTCGGAGTCGGCAGCCTCGAGGACGAGGCGGTGCGCGAGGTGGAGCGGCTGCGCCTGGAGTTTCCCGGCGCGGACATCCAGCTGGTGGAGTGCCCCATGCGGCTGGGCAGCTCGGGCAAGGTGAGCAGCCTGGTGCAGATGCTGCCGCTTGCCCGGGGCAGCTTCGTGGTGGTGAACGACAGCGACATCTGCGTTTCTCCGCAGTATCTTGAGCGCATCATGGCTCCCTTTGCCCAGGCGGAGGTGGGCATGGTGACGGCGCCGTACCTGGGCCATGCGTTCGGCCGCCTCGGCCGGCCGCCCGGGCTGCCGGCGCGGCTGGAAGCGCTTGGGATCTCTACCGAATTTATGCCCGGCGTTCTGACGGCGCGGCTGCTGGAGGGTGGTCTGCACTTTGGTTTGGGCTCCACGCTGGCGATGCGGCGCGAGGCGCTCGACCGCTCTGGCGGCTTCGCCCCCTTGCTTGAATCGCTGGCCGACGACTACCAGCTGGGGGCGCGCATTGCCGGTGCGGGGTACCGTGTGGAGCTGTCGAGCGAGGTGGTGGAAACCAGCGTACCGGCGTATTCGTGGCGCGGGTTCGCGCTGCATCAGCTGCGCTGGGCGCGGTCGACGCGGGATTCGCGGCGTCTCGGCTACCTTGGCCTGGGCCTTACGTACGCCCTGCCGTGGGCGCTGCTGACCGTGGTCGCAAGCGGCCTTGCCCTGTGGAGCCTGACACTGCTGAGCGTGGTGCTGCTGGCGCGGGTTGCCCTGGCGCTGACGGTTGGGGTTGGCGTGCTGCGCGACCGCCAGGTGCTCCGCGATATCGTCTTGCTGCCTTTGCGCGACTGCTGGGGCCTTCTGCTGTGGCTGTGGAGCTATGCCGGTGACACGGTGGTGTGGCGCGGCGAGCGGTTCCACTTGCGCGAAGGGCGGCTGGATCCGATTCGGTAAGGTGCGCGGGGCGGACGGGGCCTAGGGCAGGGCGGGTGTCAGCACGAGATTGCGAAACTCGACCTCGCCGTCTTCACTGCCCTGCAGCATCACCGGGCCGGGCTCGCCCTCGTGGCTGTCCAGCGCGCCTCCGGTGATGCCGGGAATGGGCCGGTGGTCGATGACGACGATGCCG
>CAXUCK010000186.1:0-4419 GCA_964249375.1 uncultured Acidobacteriaceae bacterium | reverse complement strand
GATCGGGGACGACGGCGGCGACCTCACCGGAGCCGTAGTCGGCAACGAGGACGCTGGGGCCGGTGGTATTGAAGGAGAAATGAGCGTAGTTCGGGTCGGCGAAGTTGACCGGCAGCTGCGGCATGTGGAGCGCGAGTGGGTAGATGGAGGCGCCGTCGAAGATGATGCCGGAGCCGGGTCGATTGACGGCTGTGACCTTCATGTTGAGCGTGTCGCCGGCCTGCACGAACTGGAGCGAGAGGGAGCCCCAGGGGAAGCGGTATTGCATGGTTCGGGTGGCGAGGTCCCAGGTGCGTCCGCTGTTGCTCTCGCCCCAGCCGAACTGCTTGACGACGTTGCCCCCGAGGTCGGTGGCCTTCATGTGGAAGATGTGGAAGACGTCGGCGGGGTAGGCGGTGGTGTCTTCAAGCACGACGCCAAGGTACGAGAGCTGCTGGATGCCGTTGGGGCCAAAGGTGATTTTGAGGTCGGATTGCGCGGACATGCGACGTGCAAAGGCGAACCCGGCCAGGGCGAGAAGTACGACGGCGGCGAGAGCGAGAAGGACCTGGCGGCCAAGCCGGTTGGCGCGGCGATGGGGAACAGGTGTGGCGTGGGATTGCCGGCGCGGGCTGGTAGAGCTAGGGGGGTGTTGCATCAGTGCGAAGCCTCCGGGATAGACGCGGTGCGCAAGGGAGTACCCCTAAGGCGAGGATGGGGCGAGCGGCTCTGGTTCGAGGGAGAGCAGATGGGCGTGGACGATAAAGCGCTTGGGCGCCTGGCCGAGGAAGTCGAACGGGTAGCACGTGATGAGGGTAAGCTCGGGCTGGTTGCGGATGTCCAGAACTTCCACCTGATCTGGCGTCACGATTTCGGTCGAATCGACTTGGTAGCGATAGGTGCCGGTGCCGTCGGTGACACGGATTTCCATGCTTTTCGCGATGTGCTGAAGCGGCCGGAAGAAGGTATCGCGGTGGCCGGCGAGGCCCAAGGTGCCGAGACCGCCGGGCATGGCGGTGCCCTGGATGTGGCCGACGCCTCGCTTGAGGCTGGCAGGGTCGAAATCGGAGAGGACAGGGACAGTGAGGTGAATGGCGGGAATGTCGAGACGGCCCATGACGTAGGGGATTTTAGCGGTCTCGTCCGCGGGGGGTGCGGCGGGAGTCGCTTCCCGTGTCAGGTGCTGCGCCTGCTGGCGTGCGGCGTGCACCTGCACTCCCCAGAAACAGCAGTATCCGGTGCAGGCCAGGAAGACGATCCAGAGCAGCCACTCGAGGTGAGTGGCTGCCCGGCGATCGGTGTGTGAGCGCATAGGTTACTGCTGATTCGCCTGCCCCAGACGAAGGAAGCGCATGGTCAGGGCTCCCGCGAGCGAGACGAGGCCGACCAGCCACACCAGAGGCATGGAGCTGCCGGTGTGGGGCAGGGCGGCGACGACTGGTTTGCGCGGGCGCGGCTGGTGAACGGGAGTTGGAGCGACGCCAGCGGATGGGGCGGACGGAACGGAGGCGTTGCTGGTGCTCGAGACGGGGGCGACCGGGCGACTGCCCTGCAGCTGATCCGCCGGCTGCGGGGGCGGCTCGTTGCTGGCGACCTGCTGGTACTTTTCGGCCTTGATGGCGGGAACGCTATCACTCGGGCCGACGGTGGTGGAGGAAAGGAGCCAGAGGGTCACGACTTCCATGTCGTCTCTCGAAAGGTTCTTGTCGGCGACTTTGCCTTCCGAAGCCGGGTCGATGGCGGGCACCTTGCTCTGGTTGGACTTCGCGATGGCGACTGCGTCGGCTTTCGGGTAGACAAACTCAACGACGGTGTTGGTATTCGGGAAGAAGAAGCCTTTCAGGTAGGTGGTCTTCTGCGCGGCATTTTCCCAGGTGACGGCGCCCGGTGCAGAAGGCCGGTTGAGGCTCGGGTCCTGCAGGCCGAGGAAGGTTGAGTGCGTTTTGCCGTTCGCCGAATCGACGCGGACGATCAGGCGATCCGAAAGGTGATCCACGACCCGGATGGTGTAATCGCCGGGCTTAAGGGTCTCGCCGGGCACCCTGGTTTGCTGGGTCACGGTAAAGTTCGCGGTTGCGCCGGTCGGGTCCGCCGCGAACGCAGCGGTCGCGCCGGCGGCAAAAACAGCACAGACAAATAGTTTGATTCGCATCAGACGTTCTCCTCAGAAAAGGCTTCAGTTCTTCGCAATGTCTTGGCCCAGATCGCTGGTTAGGGGTGCGGCCCCGCTACTAACACAACGGTAGCTGCACGCGGTTGGATGCAGCGCTGGAATCTGCGCGCGCTTTTGAAGGCACAATGCGAGGCAGAAAGGCCGGCGGAATCCGCACTTCCGTTTACACGGAAGTGTTGCTTGTCAGAATGTCCTGGTTTGCCCCGCGGAATGCCCCAGCCGAGAGAGGGAGAGACCGCGCGGAGCTGGTCACTGGATTTTGTCCGGATGGTCGCGCATGGCTGCAGCGATGGCCCGCTGCACGTCTGCGGCGACGGCCTGGTTGACGTTGGCCTTTGTGGACGGGGCCACCGCCTTCGAGGCGGGACGGGGTGCGGAGGAGGTGGCTGCGGGAGACTGGCCGAGCGTCGCTGGGAGGCTTTGCCGCACGTCTCGGCTGGACGCCTCCGCGTAGCCCTCGGTGGGAACGACAGGGACGACGGGGAGCACGGGCTGCGGCGCCAAGGGCGGGATCACAGGGCGCGGTGCCGTCGCGGCGGCGTTGGCGGACGGTGTTGCAGCGGGGAAATCGAGGCGCCCGGGAAGCAGGCTCGCCAAGGCTTGTGCCTTTGCGGGGTTGGCCGCGGCGGTGCGGTATTGCGCGTCAAGCAGGCCGTAGCGGTCTTCGCCGTTGATCCCCCAATAGGTCCACTGGATGCTATGCTCTTCCCGCAGAAACTGGACAAATTCAGAAAACCACTGGCCTTCGGAGCCGGGTTCCGCGCTGCGGACGTCGTCATCGGTATTGGGCGTGCCGAATTCACCGATCCACACGGGCGCCAGCCCCGCTTCACTGATGAAAGCCCACTGCCGGCGCCAAATGGCGCGAAGCGAGGCGCGGGAGGTGGACGGGTTGAACCAGGATTGTTTGTACTCGGCCGGGCCGTAGGCATGGGCGGAGTAGACGAGGCGGTTGGGGACGGCGAGCCGGACGGGAGAGCGACGGACGCCCGCGAGGTTGCCGCCCCACCAGGAGTTGTCGCCATCGACGCTGTCGACGCCCTCGACAAAGATGAGCAGCTTCGGGTTGACGTGCAGGATGGCATTGCCGGCGCGGCTGGCGGCGAGATGCCAGTCGCGATCGCCGCCGCAATCCCAGCAGGCGCCGGTGGTGGAGGCGTTGTGCGGCTCGTTGCGGAGGTCCATGCCGATGACGGTTGCGTTGCTTTTGTAGCGGCGCGCGAGCATGGTCCAGTCGGTGATCCAGGCCTCTTCGGGGAAGTCTGGCGTATACCAGAGACCGCTCGCCTCGGCGCTGTCGCCGGCGTCGGAGCGGTGGTCGTCGAGGATGACGCGAAGGCCGAGTTTGCCGGCGGCGGCGATGATGCGGTCGAGGATCTGTAAGGAGTTGAGACCCTCGAGGTCGCCGTTGATCGGCTCGCTTTCTTCGGAGCTGTAGCCGATTGCCTGCGGGACCTGCGGTGTCTCGATCATCTCGTTCGAGAGTGGCAGGCGAACTGTGTTGTAGCCCCCTATCTTGATGGTGCGGAGAATGTCGTGATAGTCCTGCAGGGTGAGGCCGCCGGGAACACCGCGCCGGGTCTCGAAGCCGCTCCAGTTGACGCCGGCGATGCGGACTTCGTGCTGGGCGTCGTCGAGGATGCGGTTCCGGTCGGTGTGCCAGTAGCCCTCGCGGTGAAGAAGAACGGGGACCGGCGGCAGTTTGGGAGCGGCCTGAACCGCTTGGCGAAGCAGAAGATGCGCACTTTTTTCAGCGGGTGCGGCTCCGGCGGGAATCAGCAGCGCGAGAAGAAGGGCAGCCCCGGCGAGAACGAAGAAGGCGGGGCGGCGAACGCGGTACGACAGGCGAAACAGGAGGGCGTAGCTCATTGAGGGCTCCTCAGGGAATCAGGAAAGCAGTGAAACAGAGATCGTCGGGTTTTCAGGGCAGCAGATCGGGAACGCCTCTACGGGGCGCCGTGCTGCCATCGGCTTGTGGGATGCAGAAGTTTGCAGAGGTTGTGTCCGGGGTGGCGGAATTTGACGTTTTCTTTCCCGAAATGGGAATGCTGGTGAAAGTTTGCGATGCCCGGCATGGATGATCACCTCACCCTTCTTAACGGCAGATCCGGCGAAAACTTTAGGGGTGTGTGCCAGAACGAGTCAGCGGACGAGCGGCCCAGGGGACGCGCTCTACAATTGAGGGGATGATCGCTCATCTGCGTGGCCGGTTGCTCAGCAAGTCTCCGGGGGCGGTGATTCTGGAGTGCGGCGGTGTGGGGTATGAG
>CAXUCK010000185.1:4139-4423 GCA_964249375.1 uncultured Acidobacteriaceae bacterium | reverse complement strand
GCGAGGCAAACCGCCCCGCCAAGCTGATCCGCAACATCTTCGGCGGCGATGTCGGCGGTCCCATCGTCAAGGACAAGCTCTTCTTCTTCGCCAACTACGAGGGCACCCGCCAGGCCGAAAGCGGGATCGTGCAGCGTACGGTGCCCACGGCGGCCTATCAACAGGGAACTCTGCAGTACGTCGGGAAGGGAGGCGAGACGGTGAGCTTGAGCCCCGCCCAGGTCACTCAACTCGACGCCCACAACGGCTGCAGCGTCTGCAACACCACCGCCTACCCCTACGGT
>CAXUCK010000185.1:0-4129 GCA_964249375.1 uncultured Acidobacteriaceae bacterium | reverse complement strand
GCACTTGCCCTCCTGCAGAGTTTCCCGGCGGCCAACGGATTGGAGCTGGGTGACGGAGTCAACACCGGTTCGTTCACCTTCTCCTCGCCCCATCCCATCACGCTCAACACCACGATCGTCAAATTCGACTACGTGCCCAGCTCGCGGCATCGTCTCTTCGCCCGCGGCAACCTGCAGAAAGACACAACCGGCGGTCTCGAGCAGTTTCCCGGACAGGGTCCGTCGTACAACCTCATCGACAACTCCAAGGGCATGACCTTCGGTCACACGTGGACGCTCACGCCGAATCTGGTCAACGACGTCCGCTATGGCTACGTCCGGCAGGGGTATGGTCAGAGCGGCGTCGGCAGGGGCGACTACGTCAACTTCCGCTACCTCGACACACCGACAGCGGAAACCCGGTCGACCATCGTCAGCGTTCCGGTTAACAACATCATCGACAACCTGAACTGGACCAAGGGCAACCACAACGTGCAGATCGGTGGGAATTGGCGCCTTGTGCACCAGAACCGGTCTTCCGATTCCAACTCCTTCAACAGCGCGTCGACCAATCCCACGTGGCTCGGCGGCAACCCCCCGGATCCGTCGACGCTTTCGGTGGGCGGATCCCCTCTGGACACGGTCAGCAATGGCTTCAGCAACTCCTACGTCAACGCATACGCTAATCTCGTCGGCGTCGTGCCGTCTGTCACCGACGTCTACAACTACGGCGTAAGCAACGCAACAACCGGGACCCTCCTCACCGAGGGAGCACCCATCAACCGGCGCTTCAAAGCCAACGAATTTGAGTACTACCTGCAGGATTCCTGGCGCATCAAGCCGAATCTCACCATGACCTTTGGCATCCGTCATACGCTTCTGCAAACCCCCTACGAGACCAACGGACAGCAGGTCGCGCCCACCATCGACACGCATGCCTGGTTCATGCAGCGGGAAGCAGCCGCGCAGATGGGACAGGTGTATGAGCCTGATCTTGATTTCGCGCCCAACGGTCCGGCATACGGCAAACCAGGCTTCTGGCCGAAGTCAAAGAACAACATCGCGCCGCGCTTCGCCATCGTGTACGCTCCCGGATCAAAGACCACCATCCGTGCCGGCGCTGGCATGTACTTCGATCATTACGGCGAGGGTCTCATCAACACCTACGACCAGAATGGATCCTTTGGGCTTTCCACGTCCGTCACAAACCCCGCATCCACCTACACCCTCAAGAACGCGCCCCGCTTCACCGACCGCGCAACGCTGCCCTTCAGTAATGGTGCGGCTCCTTCGACCGTCGCGTTTCCTTATCCCGCTCCCGTCGGCAACTTCGCCATCACCTGGGGCCTGGATAACAAACTGAAAACCCCCTACACCGAAGCGTTCGACCTCTCCGTCCAGCGTGAGATCGGCGGCGGCTTTACCTTGGAGACCGCGTACGTGGGCCGGTTAGGGCGGCACCTCTTGCAGAGCCTCGATCTTGCGGAGCCGGTCAACTTCGTCGACCCCCAAGGGGGCGGCGACTACTACACCGCGGCGAAACAGCTTTCCATGGTGGTCGATCAGAACGGCGGCAAGACCACGGCGAACGCGCCGGCCATTCCGTATTTTGAGCACCTGTTCCCCTACATGGCAAATGCGCTTGTGCGGGACTATAAAACCAACGCCGTGACCTACGACGGAACGGGACTTTCCGCGACACAGAATATCTACAACCTCGAGTGGTCCCAGTACCGGACCAACCTCGGAGAAACAACCGCTCTCGGCGACCTCGACTTTTTCTGCGGTGGATCACTCGGCTACTACCCGTGTCCCGCCGGTTTTCAGCCAAGGTTCTGGCAGGACCAGTTTTCTTCCCTCTACGCCCTTTCCACCATCGGCATGAGCTACTACAACGCAGCCCAGGTCACCCTTCGGCACCCGATGAGCCACGGCCTGCAGGCCGACATTAGCTACGCCTATTCCCGATCGATCGACTTCGGCTCCGACGCGGAACGCACGTCGGAATTCTCAAACGGTGTCGCCGCCGCGTCGAGCGAGATCATCAACACGTGGCGGCCTTATCTGAATCGAGCGGTCTCCGACTTCGACACAACGCACATCCTCACCGTGAACTACGTGTACCAGTTGCCGGTCGGACGCGGAAGAGCGTTCCTGGGCACGAATCACCTCGCGGACGCCTTCATCGGCGGATGGCAGCTTTCCGGCATCGTGCGTGCCACCAGCGGCCTGCCCTTCTCCTTCTTTGAGCCGGGCTATACCACCGACTGGCAAATCCCATCGTTCGGTGTCGTCACAGACAAGGCAGGAGCAAAGCTGAGGCGGCACTTCGACTCCAGCGGAAATCCCCAGTTCTTCAACGATGCCACCGGGATCAATAACGGCGTGTCCTCCGGGACGCCCATCCGGCTCCCCTATCCGGGCGAGGCTGGGCAGCGCAACAACTTCCGCGGCGACGGGTACTTTGATCTCGATAGCGGCCTTGCGAAAGTCTGGCGAGTGCGCGAAGCGGGTGCGGTGAAGTTTGCCTGGGAGGTCTACAACGTTACGAACACCTTCCGCTTCGATCCAGCGCCTGCATCTACCGGGGCGACGCTTACCGGCGGCAACCTTGGGGTTGCCACCACGCAGCTAGGCTCCACCCGCCGCATGCAGTTTTCGCTCCGATATGACTTCTAACCGCAGATGGTTGCCGAAAATGAACCGCTACAACTCCCGTTGGGGCGGTTCATTTGCTCTAAGATCGTTGGTGACCCGGAGGATAGGTCGGGGTGACTACCCCGAAGTTCATTCACAGGTACTGTTATTACAGGCACCCGTATTGTAATCAAGTTTGCTGCAGCGAGTGAAGGTGCAGCCCACCTCATTCGTACACTTATAACCTGCGGCTCCAGGGTGGCAGGTTAAAAATTGCGGGCGTGTGGTCGACCCTTCGGGGTACTTATCATAGGACAGTGCTCTGGTTTGTCGCAGATATTCAATTCTGCAAACTGACTCTGTATAGATGACAATTCGGGCAGATACTCACCCTTGCTCGCAACTCGCATATGAATGTCGGATTTGGAAGTGCTACCACTCGGGCCAGCAAACGCTAAAGCAACTCGAATACATAGAAGGCAGGCTACAAAAACAATTGCTATGACTAGACCACGACGATATACCATTCGATCTCCTTATCCTCAGGTTTGGATTGGTAGTACCTCAAGGTAACGCACGCAATATACATGTTTGCGCCCATCCTGACAAGCGTTTCGAGTATTGAAATCATCCACAACACTTATGGCCTTCGACCTGGACGGCTGTCTGCGGAGGGTTAGCACCTCCACGGGGCGGTACGCTGCGCTTCGCCTGGGAGGTCTACAACGTCACCAACACCTTCCGTTCGATCCGCAATCTATCGGAGCAACGCTCACCGGCGGCAATCTCGGCGTCGCCACCACCCAACTCGGCTCCACCCGCCGCATGCAGTTCTCCCTGCGTTACGACTTCTAACAGTCCGTCGAAAACGCGCCGGCCGCCCGAACTCTACGTTGCTTGGGCGGCCGCTTCGTCTCCGTGCGACCGACCCCAACCGCATTGACATCCACCGCAGCGAACCGCGACTCTAACCTAGCCTGTGATCCGCCGCGTCCGCACGGCCACGGGTCGCGAGGCTCCGCACCATGGCTCTGCTCCACCCGGATCGTCTCTTCCCGCCGGACCCGACCACCCGCGATCTCGCTCGCCGGCTCTTCGCCAGCGTCGCTGACGCGCCCATTGTCAGCCCGCACGGCCACACCCAGGCAGCCTGGTTTGCCCGGGACCAACCCTTTCCCGACCCCGCCACCCTCTTCATCCAGCCCGACCACTACGTCCACCGCATGCTCTACTCGCAGGGCATCCCCCTCGAGGCGCTCGAGATCGGCAACTATCCCATCGGGAACCCCCGGGCAGTCTGGCGCATCTTCGGCGCGAACTACTACCTCTTCCGCGGAACCCCCACCCGCCTCTGGCTCGACTTCGCCTTCGAAACCCTCTTCGGCCTTCCCGACCGCCTCAGCGCCAGCACCGCCGACTCCTAATTCGACACCATCTTCGAGCAGCTCGACACACCCGCCTTCGGTCCCAGCGTCCTCTTCGACCGCTTCCGCATCGAGGTCCTCGCCACCAC
>CAXUCK010000184.1:0-4436 GCA_964249375.1 uncultured Acidobacteriaceae bacterium | reverse complement strand
GCCCTACGAACAGCTCGAAGACCTGAACCTCCAGGCCAAAGAGCAGCGAAAAAACCGCGTCGCCCCTGACAAGCTCCAGGAGGAACGGCTCAAGTACCTCACCGACACCAAGGGCATCAAGGCCGTGACCGTCGTCTTCTCCGACCTCGAAGGCCGCCTCCACCTGCTCGACTACGACAAGAAGTTCCTCGTCGGCTCTTACGACAACCTCACCTTCGACGGCTCGTCCATCCGCGGCTTCACCGCCCCGCGCGAGAGTGACCTCCGCCTCGGCCTCGCCTGGAGCGCCTTTTACTGGACCCCCGCCGACATCTTCGGCTCCGGCAAGTGCCTCGTCTTCGGCGAAGTAATCGACAAAAACGGCGCCACCTACCCCGGCGACATCCGCGGCGTGCTCAAAAAGTTCTCCCAGGAGCTTTTCGACAAAGAGGGATACACGCTCAACGCCGCCAACGAAATCGAAGGCTTCCTCTTCGACGGCACCGATGCTGAGCGCAACTTCGTCGAGACCGGCGAGTTCGTCTACACCAACTCCGGCGGCTACTACCACGCGCTCCCCGGCGACCCCCTGCGCGAGTTCATCGACACCTCCGCCGAAGTCCAGCGCGCGCTCGGCTTTGAAAACGAGAAGGATCACCCCGAGGTGGCTCCCTCCCAATTCGAGATCAACTACACCTACGGCGAAGTCGTCGCCGCCGCCGACCAGATCCAGCTCTACAAATTGGTCTGTCGCCAGATCGCCAACCAAATGGGCATGAGCGCCTCCTTCCTCCCCAAACCCGTCACCGGCGTCAACGGCTCCGGCATGCACACCAACATCTCCGTCACGCAGAATAAAAAGAACCTGATGTGGGACCCCGCGGGCGAGGAGAAAATCTCCAAGTTCGGCTGGGACTTCGTCGACCGCATCCTCACCGCCGGCAACGACCTCTGCCTGCTGCTCAACGCCTCAGTCAACGCCTACCGCCGCCTCGATCCCCACTTCGAAGCCCCCAACCAGATCAAGGCCTCCGCCACCGACCGCGGATCCATGGTCCGCATCCCCATCGGCAACGAAAAATCCTCCCGCGTTGAAGTCCGCTCCGTCGGCCCCGACGCCAACCCCTACATGGTCCTCTACTCGCTGTTCAAGACTGGCCTGCACGGAAAAACCGCCGACGTCGCCAACCTCCGCCAGGCCGAGCGCTACCTGCCCGACAACATCTACACCGCGCTCGACGACTTCCGCTCCGCCGACTGGACCACCGAGCTCTTCGGCGCCGATGTCAAAGGCCGCTACGCCGACCTCAAACAGGCCTCCGCCGACCGCTGCCCCCGCCTGCTCGGAACGATCGTCAAACGCTCCGAGATCCAGTTCCACCACGACGTCTACAACCAGCTCCTCTGGGGCCAGTTCTAGCGCACAGTACGAGAGTCGCAGACCGGCGTCCTCTTCGGGGGACGCCTTTTTCGTTCAGGGCTGATAGCGTGCTAGCGATTGGGGACGAGCGAATGCCAACTTTGACAGATCAGATTGCAGAGCTTCAGGATGCTGAACACGTGATCCAAAGGCTCGCCCGTGGCTTTGATCCACATCGAAATGCTCGGCTAAACCCGAGCGACGTGTGCAATCAGCCTGACGTCATTCGTTCTCTCTACCTTGCCGCCGAAGCCCTGAAGCGCATGAGCCGTCGTCGCGAGTTTGCGACTGTCGGCAAACCCGAACGCATGGGAAAGGCCTGGACAACAAAGGAAGACACAACACTCAATCAGGCTTTTGGGAGCCATCCTTGCCCGTCTCGTCCAGCTTGGCAGGATTAAAGAGCGAGACGAGGGTCGACAGATTTTGCGCTGATGGCGCTACAAAGAGCTGCTTCTACCGTCCAAGCCGAATGCACCCCCTCTGGTACATCCTGCTGCTCAGCACGACACCCTGCGCAAGCCTGGCCCAAGCCCCCGACCCAAACCCCTACTCCCGCCGCAACACCTTCACCACCTTCGCCGAGTACTCGAACGACTCCAGCCACATCATCCTTGGCGCTACCCCAAACCGCAAACTCGCCGCCGCCGGCCTCCAGTACGAGCGCCGCCTCATCGCCAACCCCCACCTCACCTGGTCCTACGTCGGAGAGTTCCGCCCGTTCCTCCTCTCCTCCGACCCATTCGCAACCTACAAGATCACAAATAGCAACTCCAGCTCCGCCACGCCGCAGCCACCGTTCTTTTCCAGCTCCGCCGCGTTTCGTTGCCAGGCTGGGACCGCTTCCGAGTCCAGCACAAATCCGGCAACCGGCGTGACGTACACCACAACCGTGGTCACCACCTGCTCCCGTCAACACACCTTTGCGCAGGGCCTCTCCCCCGTCGGCTTCCGCATCAATCTCCGGCCGCAGCACCCTCTGCAGCTCACCTTCGCCAGCAACGGCGGATACATGTACTCCAACCGCCCGATTCCCATCCCGGGCGCCGGATCTTTCAACTTCACCTTTGAGTTCGGCGGCGGTCTTGAGTATTTTCTGGCGCACCGCCGCTCGATCCGCCTCGAATACACCGTCCAGCACTACTCCAACCACGGCACCGCGACAGAAAATCCAGGGGTCGACAGCGGCTTCGTCAAGCTGACCTACGCCTTCGGGCGTTAGGCTCCGTCAGGCCAGGCTGCGCATCACCACCAGCGTGATGTCATCGTTCTGCGGCGAGCCTTCCGTGAAGTCATTCAGCCGGCCCAGCACCGTGCTCATTACCGCATGCGAGCTCCCCTGGCCGCTGTTTGCAGAAGCCACCAGCACCTCGCGCAAACGCTCCTCGCCCCACTCCTCTTCCTTCTCGTTCGTCGCTTCGGTCACACCGTCCGTGTACGCCACCAGCAAATCCCCAGGCTCCATCTCGAGCGTCTCGCACTGGTACGACACCTCCGGCATCAGACCCACCACCGTGCCTCCGCAGGTCAGCCGTTCTACCCGGCCACTCCGGCGCAGCAGCAGCGGAGGATTGTGCCCGGCGTTGACGTAGGTCAAACGCTTCAACGCAGGATCAAACAGCGACAAAAA
Organism: uncultured Acidobacteriaceae bacterium; assembly: GCA_964249375.1. Taxonomy (GTDB): domain Bacteria; phylum Acidobacteriota; class Terriglobia; order Terriglobales; family Acidobacteriaceae; genus Edaphobacter. The sequence goes on along the minus strand of CAXUCK010000184.1, from coordinate 1,407 downwards.
CAACGTCGCATACCGGCTCGCCGAAGACCCCTTGTACAACAGCCGGTTCAGTCGCTCCGCCAAGGTCGTCGCCGAAACATCCGGCTGGAGCACCAGCGTGTGCAGTGAGGCTCGCAGCGCCGACATCAGCAACGCCGCCGAAATCCCTTTGCCCGAAATGTCCGCCACCGCCAGGCAGATCCCTGCGGGCGTCGACAGCACATCGTAGTAGTCGCCTCCGATCTGCGCCGCGCTCCGGTAAGCCGCAGCCAGATCAATGCCTGAAATCGTGGGCAGATCCCTCGGCAGAAGCCCCTCCTGCACCTCGCGCGCCAGCTCCAGCTCGCGCGTCACGCGCACCCGCTCCGCCGCCTGCTCGCTCAGCGCTTCAATGAGCTGCGCCGTCTCTAACCCCCGTCCCATCTCGGGTCCAAGATCTCGCAAAAACCGCAGCTCGCTTGCCGAAAACGGGCGGCGGTCCGCACGCGACAGCGTCGCAAAGCCCATCAGCCCCGTCCGGCCTTCGAGCGGCGCCAGCACCTGCGCGTCTACCTCCGCCAGCGCTTCGATCTCCTCCGGCGTCGCCAGCATCTGCCACCCGTCTCTCTGGCCTTCCGTGCCATCCGCCACAAACAGCGCAGGCTTCCGGTCGCGCTTCATGCGCAGAATCGTCGAACTGCTCGCGGGCAGCGCGATCCGCGGACCCGAAGCCGGCGACTTCCGCCGCAGAACATAATCGTTCCGTTCCCGCAGAAACAGATGAAACGCCGACAGCTGCAGCGCGGCGCACAGCCGTTCGGGAAAGCTGGTCAGCAACTCCTCGAGCGACTGCGTCTTCCCCGACAGGTAGAGCAGCTCTTCGTACACCGCTTCGGTGCTCTCCTCGCGAGGCGACCGGGACCGCCGCAGCGCCCGGCGCAGGCGTTCCCCCATCGAGATCGAACCAGCAGTCATCCAGCACCTTCAGCGTGGGTTGCGCACACTCCATCAGGGTACGTCGTTCCCGCGAAAACCGTTCCGTCCGCCGCACACGTTCGGTCGTGCGCCCCGGCGGCGCTTCTCCCGGAGTTCCTATCCCTTCACCGTCGCCTTGATCTCCGGCCCGCCCGAAACCGCCGCCTTTACCTCCGCATCGTCCTGCATCAGTCCCAGCAGCTTTTCCGTCACCTGCTCATCCACCCGCGCCGCCGACCGGATCTCCACCGGGAACCGCACATTCAGCTGAAGCCCGCCATCCACCAGCTGCATCCGGCTCTCCACGCCCGGCACGTCGACGTTCGCGTCCATCCAGGTCTCCAGATCGTGGTGCTGCTGCTCGATCCTCGATTTGTAACCGTCATAGATCGCTGTCACGGCTCCCTGCACCTGCGAAACCGCCTTGCGGTAATCCGTCCCCGCCGTCAGCTTCATCGTCAACTCGTGCCACAC
>CAXUCK010000183.1:0-4467 GCA_964249375.1 uncultured Acidobacteriaceae bacterium | reverse complement strand
GCCGCCGCGCAAAGCGCCAACCCCCACAACTCCCAGTGGATCCGCGCCGAAGCCGAAATCGCTCTCGCCGCCCACCATCAGTACGAAGAACTGGGCCAAACCCGCCGCCACCTCTACGACGACGGCCAGAACTTCCTCCTCGACCTCGCCGTTCCTTCTCCACCGCCGCCGATCAACCCTTGACCCTGCGGATCGTCTCGGTTAGTATGAGGACTCGCGCAGCCTCGCGTCTGCGTGCCCCTCTGTTTGTTCGAGATGGCACCGCAGCAGATCGAGGCATTGTGGTGAGTCCACCTGAGGCAAGTCCGCCAGGCAGCACAAGCGGGGACCCTCCAAAGCACCCACTCCTCAGCCAGCAATGTTCGGCTCTGTGCGCGAGCTCAGACGCTCCGCTGATCCGTTTCGCTTGCGTTCCCTTGGGGCACGGCGATTCCGCAGCCGGCGTCTTTCGCAGCCTTCAGGTTTTCGCCTCACGCCACGGTCGTTGGCCCGGTCGTGTGGCGCATGTTCAAGACAGTTCACCAGGGAGCAGGGACGATGTCCACCACCATTCCGAGCGGCAAAGATATTCAGCGCAAGTGGTTCGTACTTGACGCCAGCGGAAAGACCCTCGGCCGCCTCGCCACCGAGGCCGCCAGCATTCTTGCCGGCAAGCGCAACCCGCTCTACACGCCCTACATCGACATGGGCGATCACGTCGTCGTCATCAACTGCGAAAAAATCCACGTCACCGGCATGCGCGCCGAGCAGAAGATCTATCGCCGTTACACCGGTTTCCCCGGCGGTCTGCGCGAGGAAAGCTTCCAGAAGCTGCTCGTCCGCCGGCCGGAAAAGATCCTCGAGGAAGCTATCAAGGGCATGCTCCCCAAGTCCAAGATGGGCCGGCAGATGGCGACCAAGCTCAAGGTCTACAAGGGCGCCGATCACCCGCACCAGGCGCAGCAGCCCCAGCCGCTCGAGCTGGCATCGTAACCCGCAGAACAGCGTAAGAGGAGCAGCATGGCAGATCTGATTCAGTACTACGGCACCGGTCGTCGCAAAAGCTCGATCGCTCGCGTCTTCCTCCGTCCCGGATCGGGCGAGTTTTCCGTCAACAAAAAACCCGTCGACGTCTATTTCGTCACCGCGCAGCAGCGCGCTGCCGCCAAGCGCTCCCTCGCCATCCCCGACATCGGCGAGACCTTCGACGTCATCACCACCGTTCGCGGTGGCGGCGTCATGGGCCAGGCCGACGCCGTCAAGCTCGGCATCGCCCGCGCCCTCATGGAGTTTAACCCTGAGCTGCGCAAAGCCTTGAAGTCCGAAGGCCTCGTCACCCGCGATTCGCGCGGCAAGGAACGCAAGAAGTATGGACAGAAGGGCGCTCGCGCTCGATTCCAGTTCTCCAAGCGCTAATAACCAGTTTCTGGCCATTAGCTTCTAGCTCTTAGCTAAAGGCTAGGAGCTAAAAGCTAATAGCTGCTTCACTCGCATCACCCGCAGGCTCACCCCAGCGGCACGGAGTCAAATCTCCCAACCTCACGGACGGGATCAATCCAGGCCACCGGTGCCCACACCCGGCCGGCCTTCACCAAGGAGCCCCATTGGCCAACATCACCATGAAAGAACTGCTCGAAGCTGGCGTTCACTTCGGGCATCAGACCAAGCGCTGGAATCCCAAGATGAAGGAGTACATCTTCGGCGAGCGCAATGGCATTTACATCATCGATCTGCAGAAGACGCTCAAGATGTTCAAGGACGCGTCCAAGTTCGTCACCGATCTCACCTCCACCGGAAAGCTGATCCTGTTCGTCGGCACAAAGCGCCAGGCCCAGGAGGCCGTCGCCGAAGAGGCCAATCGCGCCGGCATGCCCTACATCAACTCCCGCTGGCTTGGCGGTCTGCTCACCAACTGGGTCACCGTTCAGAAGTCGGTCAAGCGCCTCACCGAGCTCGACGATATGTCGACCGACGGCCGCTACGAGCTGCTCACCAAGAAGGAAGTCATCAAGCTTGAGCGCGAGCGCAAGCACCTGACCACCAATCTCGCCGGCATTAAGAACATGAAACGCCTTCCCGACGCCATCTTCGTCATCGATTCCAACAACGAAGCCATCGCTGTCGCCGAGGCCCGCAAGCTCGGCATCCCGGTTGTCGCTGTGGTCGACACCAACTGCGACCCCACCGTCGTCGATTACGTGATCCCCGGCAACGATGACGCCCTGCGCGCCATCCGCCTGTTCACCACGAAAATCGCCGACTCCGCCGCCGAAGGCGTCCAGATGATCTCCGACAAGGCGTTCCACACCGAATTCGCCGACGTCCAGCAGGCCGAGGTCGCCCCCGAGCACATCGGCGAAGATGCCGACGCTACCCCGGCCGAGCCGCAGGCCGTCGCTGCCCCGGAGGCCACGCCCGAAGACGACGACAACGTCGACCTCGAAGCCGTTCTTGGCGGCAACATCCGCAAAGCTCCGACCACAGCAACCGCCGACGAGCCCGAGCCCGTCGCTGCCGAAACCGGTGCCTAAGCCACTGCTCTTCAAAGGGCGCCGGCTTCGGCCAGCGCCCTTTGTATAATCAGGCCTAAGTTCAAAGGAGCCGCCGTTGACGAATGTGCAACTCTACCTCGCAATTGGTGTCCCCACGTTTACGGTCCTGCTTGGAATCGTGATCGGCCTCATTCAGAGCAATCATGTTCTCAATCAGCTGAACCTGCGCTTCACCTCGCTAGAAGGTCGAATCAACCTTTTTGACCAGGACATGAAAACACTTGTGCGCGTCAGCAATGACCTCGACATCCGCCTCGCGCGACTCGAAGAGCGACTCGCCCGCTAATCAAAAATTTAGCATCACCGCATGTTCGCCGTGCACCCTCGTGTGCCGCGATCGGGGAAGGGAACCACATGAGCACCGCCACTGAAAACAAAGTCGACGCCAAGCTGGTCAAAGAGCTCCGCGAAAAGTCCGGCGCCCCCATGGGCGACTGCCTCAAGGCCCTGCAGGAAACCAAGGGCGACATGGAAGAAGCCTTCGTCGTCCTGCGCAAGCGCGGCATGGCGTCAGCCGCCAAGAAGGCCTCCCGCTCCACCAACGAGGGCGCGGTCGGCACCTACATCCACGCCGGCGGCAAAATCGGCGTCCTGCTTGAGCTCAACTGCGAGTCCGACTTCGTCGCCCGCACCGAAGACTTCCAGGGCCTGCTGCGCGACGTCTCCATGCACATCGCCGCCACCGATCCCCGCTACGTCCGCCGCGAAGACGTCACCGAGGCAGACCTCGCTCGCGAGAAGGACATCTATCGCACGCAGGCCGCCGCCACCGGCAAGCCCGCGCCGGTCGTCGAGAAGATCGTCGAAGGCAAAATGTCGAAGTTCTATGAGGAAGTCTGCCTGCTCGACCAGCCCTTCATCAAAGAACAGACCCAGACCATCGCCCAGCTCATCGCCACCAAGGTCGCCAAGCTCGGCGAGAATATCTCGGTCCGCCGCTTCGCCCGCTTCAAGGTCGGCGACCCGAACTGGACCGTCGCCACCACCAAGGCCGCCTCAGACGAGACCGACCTCCAGGCCTGATCCACTTCACCTCAACCCACAAGCCCCGGCCCCGGTCGGGGCTTTCTCTTTCCGGTAGACTCTCGCCATGATCGACCTCCCGCCCCCAGCATCCAACGCAAACCAGATTCAGCTGGGAGACAACCTCGATCTCATGAAGCGCCTCCCCGCAGGTTCCTGCAACCTGGTCTATGTCGACCCCCCCTTCAACACCGGCAAAACCCAAGAGCGCGACCGCATCACCGTCCGTCGTAGCGAAACCGGCACTCGGGGCGGTTTCGCGGGAGCGAAATACCACGCCAAGAAGGTGCAGTCGGCCACTTACGCGGACACATTCGACGACTTTTGTGCCTTCCTCAAGCCGCGCCTCGAAGAGGCCTATCGCCTCCTCGCCCACGACGGCTCCCTCTTCCTGCACATCGATTACCGCGAAGTCCACTACGTCAAGGTCCTGCTCGATGGCATCTTCGGTCGTGCCAGCTTCATCAACGAACTCATCTGGGCCTACGACTATGGAGGAAAGCCGAAAGACCGCTGGCCCGCCAAGCACGACAACCTGCTCTGGTTCGCCAAAGACCCCTCCAGGTACACCTTCAATTACGAAGCCATAGACCGCATCCCCTACATGGCTCCGGATCTCGTCGGTCCGGAGAAAGCCGCTCGCGGCAAGATCCCCACCGACGTCTGGTGGATGACCATCGTGCCCACCAACAGCCGCGAGAAAACCGGCTACCCCACCCAGAAACCCCTCAAGCTCCTCACTCGCATCATCGAGGTCCACTCCAGACCGAACGACCTCGTCCTCGATTTTTTCGCCGGCAGCGGCACCACCGGTGAAGCCGCCGCCCGCGCCGGACGCTCCTTTCTCCTCATGGACTGCAGCGAAGCCGCCGTGCATCTGATGGCCCGCCGCCTCGCCTTCGCCTCCCCGCAC
>CAXUCK010000182.1:0-4513 GCA_964249375.1 uncultured Acidobacteriaceae bacterium | reverse complement strand
TTCAACGCCTTTGCAGTGTGTTCGTAAAGCACGTAATACGTCGGCATATTCGGCCGACCGCCCCAGAAATCCAGGTTCGGCTCATTCCACACCTCGAAATCCCACGTCGCGACCTCATCAATCCCGTACCGCGTCACTAAGTGCTGCGCAAACGCCGTAATCATCGCGTCCCACAGCGCATAATCCTTCGGCGGCGAGACCACCGGCTGGTACCAGAAGGCCTGCATCTGGTTCGGATCAGCCGCCATCTTCTTCGGCATGAAGCTCAACTCCACAAACGGCTTCACCCCACTGGCCAGCAGCCCATCGTAGATCTGATCCACATACGAGAAGTTATAAACGCCTGCACCCGAAACCTTCCGCGGCGCCAACCCCGGATCCTGCATCGTCGCGTCCGGATCGTAAAGCCCCACTTCATCCAAAAAGATCCCATGAAACCGCACCGCCCGAAAATCCGCCGCCTGCTTCACCGTCCGGACATCGTCCCGATAACTCTGCCGCAACGAAAGCACCGCCCGCCCCGACCCAAACACCTGCTCCCAGAAATGCGGAAACGGCGTCGTCGCCCCGTTCGCATCAACCCGAACCCGCTCTTCAGAAACTTGTGCGTGTCCGGTAGGAACATCCGCAACAAGAAGGACCGCACCAAACGCTAGGCAGAAAGGGAAGGGGAGAGATCTCATCGATATGTGCCTCAAGCTGGAGCAAATGCCGGGCGCCCCGGCGAGTCGTCTCAGTCAGTCTACGTGGGAAGAACGAAAGAGGGTGCGCCACAAGGGTGCACCCTCCGGTATGGAACACGAAGCACGTCCTAGAAGGAGAAACGAGCCTGCAGGTTCACGGTGCGACCGGCTAGGCCTACGCTGGTCTGGCCGAAGGTTGTGCTCTGAACGTTCGTGTCGATTCTGCCGCCATCAAGGTTGGTGTTGTTGAAGAGGTTGAAGGCGTCGGCACGGACCTCAATCGAGGCATGCTCCCCAACGATGCGACCAGGGTGGAGACCGAACGCCTTGGTAACAGTGGCATCCACATCCTGGTACCCCGGTCCGGTAAACGCGTTTCGGGAAACGCCCGGCAGCTGAGGCAGGGTGTACGTCGTGCCAGCAGCGGTGGTATTGATGCCGGAACTCGGCACGGCAAAGTAGGTCTGGTTGGCTCCAGCATTTGTAAAGTTAGTGTTGGGCCGTCCTACCTCATAGGCGCGGTTCCCACGATCGGTCCCGCCCCCGCCGTTATAGGCAGCCGGACGCAGCTGACCATATCCGCTGGCTCCGTAGTACAGGCTGCCGCCGCTCACGTTGTAAACCGAGCTGAATGGGAAGCCGGTGTGAATGTTGTAAATGCCGGAAACCGACCAACCATTCAGCACCTGCCCGATCGCGTGGTTGCCGTGCCAGTACATCGGCTGCCACAGACCATACAGTTTGAAGGCCTTCCCAATGTTGAAGTCCGAGCGGCCATAGGCTAAGTCCGGGCGATACGGATACGGATCCTGATAGTAGGGCTGGGACCCGGTGTCCATCGACCTTGCGAACTGGAAGTCGGCATTGAGTTGCACGTCATGCGACATCTGGTGCCGGAAGCCGACAAGCAGTGCGTTGCTGTTCGCTGTTCCGGTATTGCCAAATAACTGAACATTCTGCAACAAAGGATTCTGCGCCTGTCCATTCGCAAAGGCGTCAACGTAGGTCTGCGAGTTGAGCGTCAGGTGGCGCGAGACGGAACCCTGGTAGCCGACCGTCGCCACGATCTGATGGCCAAGATCAATCTCCGTGTCGAGCGAGAAGTTCTGGGTGTAGATGGTAGGCTGCTTCGCTTGGTAGGCCACAGCGTACGCACCGCCCGCGACCGGCAGGTTCGCGGAGTTGAAGGCGGTGATCGCGTTGCGATTGGGAGGGTAGCCGAACAGCGTATTCGGTGTGGGCGCGGTGCCATAGACGATGCGTGGATCGGCCGCGGTCGGGGTAGAGTTGGCGAAATTGGCGTTGAAGATGAAGGGTGGATTGTTCCCACCATTACCGAGGATGGCAATCTCCGTCTGGTTGTAGTTGAGGCCATAACCGCCACGAACGACCATGCGGTTCCTGAATCGTTCCGGGGCGTAGCTGAAGCCAAACTGCGGCCCGAAGTTGCCGGTCTGCGGATCTGTAAGGCTGCCGCCGCGGCGGATGTTAATACCGGTATAGGTGTCGGCTCCGGTGCCGAACTGAACCACGCCAAGATTGTTCTGCTTGGAGTAGTACGAACCAAAGTAGGAGTAGCGCATGCCGAAGTTGAGGGTCAGGTTCGGTCGCGCCTTCCAGGCATCCTGGACGAAGCCGCCCCACAGGTTTGACCGTGTGTCCTGGCGGTTGCTGGTCGGTGTGCCGGTCGCGGGGTCGAAGCTGCCGCCCTCAGCATGCGGGGCGTCGTTCAGGAAATTCCAGATGTTATAGAAGTTGTAGTTAGGCCGCGCAGCGTACGTAGGGTTATTGAGGTAGTAGACACGGTCTAGCTCCCCACCGAACTTGATGGTGTGATTGCCCAGCACTTTGGTCGCGACATCCTTGAAGGTGTAGGAGTGCTGATTCAGGTTGGAAGGGCCAGGTGCACCGAAGGAGGAGAGCGTCAAACTCCCGAAGTTATCGACATTGGAACTGGGCAGGCCAAAAGGCGCCTGAGGGTTGCTGGTCACCTCATTCCACCGGTAACCTGCATCGTTGACGCGAGCCTCATTCAGCAACGATGTCGAGAAGGTATGGTTCCAGATGCCGGAGTAGGCATCGTTGATCTGGTTGTGGTGGAACAGGTTCTGGGCGCGGGCCGGGCCGTTGTAGTTGGTCTTGCTGAGAGGAACCCAGTAAATGGCGAACGCCACATGGTCCTTGCTGCCGACGTTGGCATCCAGGCGCCCGTTGTACTGGGAAGCCGTCTGCGTCGTCGGGTTGGCCGTGCTGTACAGCGCAATGTCTGGAGATCCGTCAAAACCACTGCCGTGGCCGGGATTCTGCACGCTTTGGTACGAGGCGTCCTGCTTGCCGAGGCCAGTGGTGAGCGGGGATCCAATGTCAATGCCGCCCGTAACGGTGTGGCATGTGACCGCGCCTTTCGTCGCGTCCTCATTCAGCCCCGCATTCGCGCAGGTAGCGCCGACGATGGCCGTGGAGGCAGGCGCCTCGCCGGGGAAGCTGAGGTACGTTGCGGCAACCGAGCCGGTGGGCGCAAGCGCGCGCAGCGCGGCGGTCTCATACCATCCGGTGGTCGTCACTGCCGAATTGTCGCGCTGCGTCTCGTAGGCAAAGAACGCAAAGACTTTATCCTTCCAAATAGGCCCGCCGATCGATCCACCAATCTGGTTGGCGCGTTCGCTGTCACGAAGCAGACCGCGATCCGCGGGCGTCGCTGGACGAAAGCCGGTGGGGAACTGCGGGCTGACCGGAACAGCGACCGTGCTCGTGAACGTCCCGGTGCCGTTGTAGCGCTGGTACGCGTTCAGGCCGGGTCGGTAGGCGCGGAAAAAAGCCGATCCGTGAAAATCGTTGGTGCCGGTCTTCGAGGTCAGCTGCACCTGCGCGCCGGAAAAACGACCATTCTCCGCGTCGTAGCCGTTCGCGATCACCTTGACGTTGCCGATTGAATCTTCCGTCGGGGTGATCACGGAAGCTCCGCCCCAGACCGCGGACACCGTCGAAATCCCGTCGATCGAAATACCGTTGGAGTCATTGCGAGATCCGTTGACGTTGGCCTGCGGTGCGTTTTCCGTTTGAAAAATCCCGTTGCCGCTGCCCCCGGGACCCACCGTTCCAGGCAGGTTGCGGGCAGATCCGCCGCTGCCGCGGGCGCCATCGCCAAAGACGCCGGGGGCCAGCTGGACAAGCGAAAAGACGTCGCGGCCCGCGGACGGAAGGTGCTCGATCTGCGCTGCGCTGATGTTCGCGTTGATGGTTTTGTTCTCGTTATCGTGCGTCGGCAGCACATCGGCGTTGACATTGACCGTCGTCGTGGCTTCACCGACAGGCAACTTCACATCCACCGAGTTCGCCTGGTCAGGATTCACGTGGAGGTTCTGAATGCTCTGCGCCTGGAAGCCGGTGGCCGTAGCCGTCAACGTAAAAGTGTCCGGTGGCAGGGCGTTGAAGTTGAAGGTCCCGCTCTCGTTCGAGGTGGCGGTGAGCGCCTTGTTCGTATCCGTGTCGGTCAGCGTCAGCGTCGCGTTCGGGATCACGCCGCCCTGCCCATCCGTGACCGTACCCTGAATCGACGCGCGAAACTGCGCCAGCGCCGGCGCGGACAGCAGCGCACATCCCGCGGCGGTTGTGACCGCCCGTAAACCGAGTCGTCGCAGCTCAGACGATTGTTGGTGTTTCATACAGCCTCCAGAAAATTGTGGTCCGTCATGAAGCAGCGGCACGCAGTCTGCCCGTTCAGTCAGTTCTTGAGTTAATCGTTTGACTGACCTCGCCGATACTGCTCGTTGCGAGGGAACCCTGTCAAGTCAACCCCAGCCGCGCACCACGAAAAGCAACACGAAATC
>CAXUCK010000181.1:0-4526 GCA_964249375.1 uncultured Acidobacteriaceae bacterium | reverse complement strand
CACGATGCGTTGCGGCAGCGCACGCGATCCACGCGCGACTGCGCCGGCCGGGCGTTCCGCTGCCTGCTCTGCTACCGTCGCCATCTCCTCATGCTAGCAGCGGGCGTTATCGCGCAACGGCACGGTTGCGGCAGGCCAGATAGCATCAAGGCATGTCTTCCGTGTCATCGCCGTCGGCCCGCTCTCAAACCGGCACGGCAGCCGGCGTCCTGCTCGCCTTCGGCCTGGTGTACTTTTTCTGGGGTTCCACCTACACCGCCATCCGCATCGCCGGCCAGCACCTGCCTGCGCCTCTCGTCGGTGCCTGCCGCACGCTTCTTTCCGCGGCCATCCTCGTCTGCATTTGCCTCGTCCGCCGCACCTCCCTGCGCGTTCCCGCCTCCGCCATATGGCGCCTCGCGCTCGTCGGCATTCTCTTCATGGCGGTCAACAACGTCCTTCTCACCTGGGCCGAAACCATGGTGCCGAGCGGCCTCGCTGCCCTCATCGTCGCCACCACCCCCATGATGGTCGCCGCCATTGAAACCGCTCTCCCTAACGGCGAAGCCCTTACCCGGCGCGGTTGGGCCGGCCTCTTTCTCGGCACGCTCGGCGTAGTCGCCCTCGTCTCGCCCTCGTTCCACGGCCCCGCTCCCGCCGGTGAAACCCACCTCTTCGCGTACGCCATCCTGCTCCTCGCCGCACTCGCGTTTGCCGTCGGCACTGTGCTCGGCCGTCGCTTTGCCCTTAAGGTCGACATCTTCGTCGCCACCGGCTACCAGCTCGGCGCCGCCAGCCTCGTCAACTCCGTTGTCGCCCTCGCCGGCGGCAGTCTCCGCCACGCCACCTGGACCCGCTCCGGCATCCTCGCCATCGCATACCTCGGCGTCTTCGGGTCCGTCGTCGGCCTCACCTGCCTCACCTACCTGCTGCAGCACGTCCCCGTCACCAAGGTCTCCACCTACGCCTTTGTCAACCCCGTCATCGCTGTAGTCCTCGGCGTCTTCGTCCTTGGTGAGCGCCTCGTCCCGACGGAAATTCTTGGCATGGCGATCATCGTCGCCGCCGTGGCCATGGTCATCTTCAGCCGCGTCAAGCGCCAACCGCCCGCCGGCTACACCGCCCTCGAAGACGCCACTGCTGCGGTAGGAGGCCAGACGGAATCCAGCTAAGCCGCCACCTTCACCCACGACCTGCCTTCGCCGTCCTCACCTCGAGCGCCAACTGCGACAGCAGCGCCGGATCCACGTTGCCCCCACTCAGCACCACCACCACCTTCCGCGCCCGCGGCAACTCCCCCGCATGAAAGAGCACGGCCGCCATCGTCACCGCCCCGCTCGGCTCCGGCACCAGGTCCGTCGCTTCGAGCATCACGCGCATCGCCGCAAAGATCTCCTCCTCCGACACCGCCACCACGCCGTCAACATACCGAATCACGTGCGCGAAGTTCACCGCGCCCAGGCTCTGCGTCCGCAAACCATCCCCAATCGTCCGGCTCGTTTTCGCCGCCGGCCACTCCACCAGCGTCCGGGTGTAGAAGCTCTCCCGCGCATCGGCCGCCAGCTCCGGCTCCGCCCCCCAGACCTGCACGCCCGCGCTGACCAGTCCTTCCTCCGCCGCCAGCTTCACCGCCGTTGCAATCCCACTCAACAGCCCACCGCCACTCACCGGCGACAAAACCAGATCCACCTCCGGCAACTGCTCGGCGATCTCCAGCCCGCACGTCGCCTGCCCCGCAACAATCGCCGCGTCGTCATACGGCGGGATCACCGCGTACCCGTGCGCGGCAGCCAGTTCCAGCGCCTTCGCATGCCGCTCCGAGCTAGCCGGGCCCACCATCACCACCTCGGCCCCCAGTGCCTCCGTCGCCCGCACCTTTACCTCCGGCGCATTGCTCGGCATCACGATCACTGCTTTCGCCCCCAGCGCTCGCGCCGCATACGCCACGCCCTGCGCATGATTGCCGCTCGAGTAAGTAATCACCCCGCGCCGCAGCACCTCCTCGGGCAGCTGCGCCACCATGTTGTACGCCCCCCGCAGCTTGAAGCTGCCAATCGGCTGCGCACTCTCCGCCTTCACCCACAACGCAAACTCCGGCGCCGCTACACCCGCCGTTCGCAGCCGCTCCGCCTCCACCCGTACCAGCGGCGTACACACCGTCACGCCGGCGATCCGCTCCCGCGCGGCCCGGACCTCCGCCATCGTCACCAACTCAGTCCGCTGCTCTGTCATCGTGGCCTCTGCCCTCGCCCGAAGGCAGAACTTCGCTCAGATCTCCAGGATCACCGGTGTAATCAGCGGGCGCCGGCTCGTGCTCTTCTGGATGTACTTCTTCAGCTCCGTGCGGATTTTCTCCTTCACCATCCCGTAGTCCGCCTTCTCTTCCGCGGTTGACCCGTCAAGCGTCCGCTGCACCACCTGACGCGCCTCCGCGATCAGCTGCGGCTCGTCCACCGCAAATCCGCGCATCACAATCTCCGGCGTCGACTCCACCTTGCCCGTACGCTTGTTGATCGTGATAATCGGCACCACAAACCCATCCTCGCTTAGGTGCTTGCGATCCCGGATCACCAGGTCCTTCACCACATCGCTCGCCGATCCACCCGAATCAATGCACACCCGCCCAACCGTCACCTTGCCGTTTCGTACGGCCTTCTCCCGGTCAAGCTCCAGCACATCGCCATCTTCCAGCAGAAACGTTTTTTCGACCACGCCCATCGCTCCAGCCAGCTCCGCATGCCGCTTCAGGTGGCGATAATCCCCGTGGATCGGAATGAAGAACTTTGGCCGCACCAGGTTGATCATCAGCCGCAGCTCTTCCTGGCTGCCATGCCCGCTCACGTGAATCAGCCCAGCCGTGCCATCGTCGTGAATCACCTTGGCATCCCGCCGCTCCAGGTGATCAATCACCCGGTAGATCGATTTCTCGTTGCCTGGAATCACGCGCGAGCTCATGATCACCGTATCGCCCGCATCGATCTTCGCAAATCGGTGGTTGTTCACCGCCGCCCGGCTTAGCGCGCTCATCGGCTCGCCCTGCGTCCCGCTGATCAGCACACACAGCTGATCCGCCGGCGTGTCCTTGATCTGACCCGGCGGAATGATCAAACCCGTGGGAACCTCCAGGTACCCCAGGTCCTGCGCAATCTCGGTCGAGTTGTCGAGCGAGCGCCCCACCACGGCCACCTTGCGCCCATGCGTGTGCGCCAGCTCCATCGCAATCTTGATCCGGTGGATCGACGACGAAAAACACGAGAAAAACAGCCGTTTCTTTGTCCGTGCAAAAATCTCATCCAGCTTCGGCCGCACCGCCCGCTCGCCCGGCGTATACCCCGCCCGGTCCACGTTCGTCGAGTCCTGCAACAGCGCCAACACGCCCTGCCGCCCAAGCTCCGCAAACGCATGCAGGTCGAATGGCTTTCCATCCGGGCTCGACAGATCGATCTTGAAATCGCCCGTATGCAGCACCAGGCCCACCGGCGTGTACACCGCCAGCGCAACGCAGTCCACCAGCGAGTGCGTCACCCGGATCGGCATCACCTGAAACGGCCCGATCGTGAACCGCTTCCCTGGCAACATCTCAATCAGATCGGCCGAGTCCAGCAGCTTGTGCTCTTCGAGCTTGCCTTCCACCAGCGCCAGCGTGAACTCGGTCCCATACACCGGCACGTTCAGCTCAGACAGGATCCACGGCAGGCCGCCGATGTGATCCTCATGCCCATGCGTCAGCAGAATGCCCCGCACCTTGGACCGGTTTTCGAGCAGGTAGCTGATGTCTGGAACCACGATGTCCACACCCAGCAGCTCTTCTTCTGGAAACATCAGGCCGGCATCGATCACCACGATGTCCTCGCCCCACTGCACCGCCATGCAGTTCATCCCAAACTCACCAAGACCACCCAGCGGAATCAACTTCAATTTATCGTTTGTCATCAACCCTTGATCTTACACGTAAGCTCCGCTCCGCCGCTCCGGCGACGAGCGCCTCGTCATCGATCGCCTGAAGCCTACCGCAGAAGATCTTCCAGCACCAGCGACATCTCCGTCTTCTCGTCCCGGTACTTCACAATGACCGGCGTCGCAAGACTCAGCCCCCACTCTGCCCCCTTGCCTTTCCCAATCGCCCGAGATCCCGGCACCACCACCGCTCCCTCCGGAATCACCAGCGGCGCCTCCGCCGTCGCCCGATACACCTCGCCCCGCACCACGTCGTACACCGGCGTCCCCCGCGTCAGCACCGTTCCCGCTGCCAGCACCGCCCGCCGCCGCACCACCGTTCCTTCGTACACCCCGGTATTTCCACCCACCAGCACGTCGTCCTCGATAATCACCGGGCTCGCATTAACCGGCTCCAGCACCCCACCCACCTGCGCCGCCGCGCTCAGGTGCACCCGCTTGCCAATCTGCGCACAGCTCCCCACCAGCGCACGCGAATCCACCATCCTGCCCTCATCCACATACGCCCCCACATTCACAAACGAGGGCGGCGCCAGAATCACCCCACGCGCCACAAACGCTCCACCCCGTACCGACGATCCCCCCGGCAC
>CAXUCK010000180.1:0-4566 GCA_964249375.1 uncultured Acidobacteriaceae bacterium | reverse complement strand
TCCATAAATTCCAGAAATGCTCCCTCCACATCCGCCATGTCGCGATAGCAGTCCATGTGCTCCCGGTCGAGATTCGTCACCACCCCCAGAACCGGGCTCAGCTTCAGAAACGACCGGTCACTCTCATCCGCCTCGGCCACCAGGTATTGGCTCGACCCCAGCCGCGCGTTCGACCCCAGCGCATCCACCCGGCCGCCCACCACCACCGTCGGGTCCAGCCCACCGCCGGCGAGCACCGCCGCCACCATGCTCGTCGTCGTCGTCTTCCCATGCATCCCCGCTACCGCAATGCCAAACTTCAGCCGCATCAGCTCCGCCAGCATCTCCGCCCGCTGAATCACCGGGACTTTGCGCGCCCGCGCCTCCCGCACCTCCGCATTTCCCTCGCTCACCGCCGAGGTCGTCACCACCACATCGGCGGCCGCCACATGCGCCGCCGCATGGCCCTCAAAAATCCGCGCCCCCATCCCCAGCAGCCGTGCGGTGACGGCGCTGCGCTTGAGATCGGAGCCGGACACCGTGTACCCCATCGTCAGCAGGATCTCCGCGATCCCGCTCATCCCAATCCCGCCAATCCCCACAAAGTGAATCCGCTGCGTCGGCGAAAAAAAGAAATGCCCCGGCACAAACATCGTTCGTCGTCCTCGTCTCTCCCCGGATAGCCGTGGCCAGCACCAAAGTCTTCCATCGAGACTAAGCGAGCGCACTCACAAAGCCAACACCGTTGCACCCGAACGGGAAGGCTGCTTCAACGGCCCCCTCGGCGTGTAGAAAACGACCGCAGCCCCGGCCCGGACGCGCGTTCGCGCCTCATGTCACGCAAAAGCCGGCGCGCCGCACCTTCTGTTTCGCCAGAAAGGCAGCCGCGCCGGCCCGTGCATCCGTCAGCAACTGACCGCAAGTTACATCGTTGCCGGTGAGCCACCAACAACAATGCCCACCGTGCCCGCGCCTTCGAGTGCCGTCTGCAGCGAATAGCCAGGGCCGGTCGACGGGGTCACAAACGGCACCAGCGCGGCAAAGGCCGACTTGGGTCCGTTGTACACCGCGTCGATCCCGTCAGTCTGCTCGTAATTCAGGTTGTTCGCCGGGTTCACGTTGCCGATGACGTTGCCAAGCACGCGGTGCTCGCACTCGACGCCCATGATCGATGCCGCCACCTTGGCGAAGTACTGCAGCTGCGTCGCCGTGTATTTACTGTGCGCGCCCACATGGGCCGACATCAGCGCGAACTCCTGCACCGCGTTGAGATACGCCCCGATAAAGGCGTTCTCGAGCGCGTTCAGGATCGATAGAAAGTTGCCAATGTAATCAAACGTTCCTGGGGGAAAGTGAAAGGTCTGGTAAGGATCAGTCGTGGAGCTGCGGCCGCCCAGCAGGCTGCGAAACAGGTTCGCGTGGTTGATCTCCTCGGTCAACGCCGCCTGGATGTATTCCACATTGCCCTGATTGCCGTTGGTGATGTCGTGGATGCCACCGCCGGAGCCCGCAAGCGCCGGATCGCCCAGCACCCTCCCCACAAGCCCGTTGTAGTAGAAGGTGGTCGCAAGATCCTCCGCTACCAGGGCGCCTGCTCTGTCGCCTGAGACGCGGCAGTCTGCCCCAGCGCGTTCGGCAGCAGCAGTCCAGAGGTGGCGGCGCCAAGCCCCAGAAGGCCGGAGTTGCGGAAGAACGAACGACGATTCACTTGCGCAGCCACCAGGACGGAGGCTGCAGGATTCAACTCTTTACCGATCATAGGATTTCCTTGGGAACGCGCGTTGCTTGTTCAGGTGTGGTGGCGGAAGTCCTCATCCGTCGCGAGAGAAAGGGGAGTGTTCAGGGGGCCCACCTTGAAGACGCGCTGCACCCCCAACTGGATTGCACCAGAGCCCTGGCCGACAAACGCCAACCAGCCGATCCGCCTCAGCCCAGCTGCCGAAATCGCCGCTTTCTGCCACGTACACTGGCGACACCCATGCTCACCCGCCTCGCCGCCCTCGTCCTCCTTACCGCCTCCGTCGCGGCACGAGCGCAAACCCCCACCTACACCTACAAAGTCCTCCACACCTACCCTCACGACCCCACCAGCTACACCGAAGGCCTCTTCTACCGGGACGGCCTCCTCTACGAGGGCACCGGCCTCGAGGGCCACTCCGGCATCCTCATCTACCCGCTCGGCGCCACCACGCCCAGCCAACACACCACGCTCGCCCCCGAGTTCTTCGGCGAAGGCATCATCGACAACGGCTCGGACCTCCTCCAGTGGACCTGGCAGTCCCACACCGGCTTCCTCTACAACCGCCACACCCTCAAGCAGACCGGCACCTTCCACTACACCGGCGAAGGCTGGGGCATCACCCGCACGCCACGCGAGCTCATCACCTCCGACGGCTCCGCCACCCTGCGTTTCCGCAATCCCGCCAGCTTCGCCGAAACCCGCAGCCTCCTCGTCCACGACGGCCCCACCCCCATCGATCAACTCAACGAGCTCGAGTACGTCCACGGCCTCATCTACAGCAATGTCTGGCACTCCGACCGCATCGCCGAGATCTCCCCAACCGACGGCCACGTCGTTGCCTGGATCGACCTCTCCGGCCTCCTCCCTGCCAGCCGTCGCCTCAACCCCGAGGCCGTCCTCAACGGCATCGCCTTCGACCGGGGGCGCAATCGCCTCTTCGTCACCGGCAAACAGTGGCCCACCATCTTCGAGATCAGAGCAATCCCGCAACCGCCGGAACGGCGTCGCACCGGAGCCCGCTAGAGCTGCTTCTCATGCGTCGACCCGGTGTGGATGAACTTGTGGACCTTGATCGCCGGAAACACACGCCGGACCCGCGGCGAGCCCGTGTTGTAGTAATCCACAACCTCCCTCCATTCCGCCCCACGCGCGCCGCCGCCAAACTCCGGGTCGCCGATCACCAGCGCAGACCGCGCCCGCAGCAGCAGCTCCGCGCCCACCTCCGCCATCACCCCGTTCTTCTTGTCCACGTGGTCCAGGCTCTGCAGCCACCCGTTGCATCGCATCAGGAAGTCATGGGAGTAAAGCCCCAGCAGGCATCGCGCCATCGGTGTCGCCGGCAGATGATCCCACTTCACATGCCCATTCACCGCTTCGACGTTGCGGCGAAACCCCGCGAAGATCACGCTCGTGTCGTGGATCAGAAATCCGTAATCAAACTTCCACCGCAGCGGAGCCTCGTACAGCGCGCTCCACTCCCACGCGTCATGCGTGCTGAACGCATAGTCAATCCCGTCGATCACCCGGTTTTCGTTCTTCGCGCACCCGTTCACCACCACCTTGATGCGGCTGCGCTCAATCCCCTCCGCATCCAGCTGCGCCAGCATCTGCGGCATCGTCCGTTCCTGAAATCGCAGGCACGTCGCCACCAGGTAAACGATCCTTGTCTTCGGCGGCAACGGAACCTGCGGAACCAGGCACATCCGTTGCACCGCCGCGAACATCTCCGGCTCGTCGCAGAAGTGTCCGATCGGCATGTCCCCCATCGACTGCGTCCACGTGGAGCTCGGAATCCATGTATTGTTCGCCGTCACAAACGCAAACGCCTCATCCCCACTTACCGGTCCATGCGCATACGGCACCCACGTCCCTTCGTTCGGGTGGGAGTACCCGGTAATGCGCCCGCCCGGCTGCAACGTCAGCACACTGATCGGCTCAATCAACACACCGTCCCGCAGTTGCTTCATCCGGCCAAACAGATGCGGCACCCCAACCAGCCGCGCCATGTTCACGCCATCAGTCGGGGACGGAATCCTCGCAGCGGGCGCGCTCGCCTCCGTCCCCTTGCCGTTGTTGCCGCCGTGATCGCCGCCCTGCCGCAACTCACCCCTCTGTTCCTTGATCGCTGTTTCCGCCTCGACGCCGCTTGTGGAATGCATATCCCAAGAGCATAGCGAACTCCCCACACCTTCCGCCGCCCGCGACTTAACATATGGAAATAAGAAGGCGCAATCTGCATCAGCAGATGCAGGCCAGCAGCTCTACCGGCGGTGTATCACCAGCAATAATCCCAGCGGCATCAACAGCGCGAGAGCCAACAGCAGCCACGCCGCCGGCCGGCCCAGGTTCAGCGTATAGCCGATCCCAACGCGCTTCGGCACCATCAACGCCGAGTCCTTCGGATTCCAGTAAATCAGCCCCGCCTTCCAGAACCGGTCGTCCGTCACACTCTGCCCCGACGCCATCGCCTCCGGATGCCGCATCGCCCGCCACACCGCATACCCCGCTAAACCCAAACCACACAACACGCTCCCTCCCGACACAAACGGAACCACGGCACCCGGACTGGTAGCCAGCGGCATCAGCGCAACCACCGCAAACAACACTCCCATCAACCACGCAGCCCCACCCATCACCTTCGTCGCCAGCCCCATCGTCGTCGCCTGCTCGCGATGTCCCGCGGCCCGACGCTCCATCACCATCCCCAGCACCACCAGCCAGCCGATCACCGCCGCACCGATCTCCAGCGGCAGCACCACGCTTGCCACCGTACGCGACCCCCACCCATCCGCCTCCCCGCTCAGGCCCCAGTGCGTTGGAAACCGCTCGGGAATGCTGCTCCCGCG
>CAXUCK010000179.1:4265-4583 GCA_964249375.1 uncultured Acidobacteriaceae bacterium | reverse complement strand
CGGGCGGACGGCTGTTGCGGGCGCTGCTGGTGGAGGCGGAGGAAAACGGAGTTTCGTGTGTCTGCCTGTTTACGCGACTGCCTGACTTCTTTGGGCACTTCGCCTTTCGGGTGGTGGACCGGACGGCGCTGCCGGACAAGATCTACAAGGATTGCCAGATGTGTCCGCGACTGTATGCGTGCGACGAGGTGGCAATGGTGCGCGGCGAGATCCCGAGCGTTGCGGTGCTCGGGCCGAGCAAGATTTCCGAGCAGGAATTGGTGAAGCTGCAGGCCGCGCCGGCGACCGGGCGGTAGGCCCTCCCCCCTCCTCCCCGCG
>CAXUCK010000179.1:0-4255 GCA_964249375.1 uncultured Acidobacteriaceae bacterium | reverse complement strand
GCGTAGGTACCGCCGTAAATTGTTGAAGCGAGAGCAGAT
Source organism: uncultured Acidobacteriaceae bacterium (assembly GCA_964249375.1). GTDB lineage: Bacteria > Acidobacteriota > Terriglobia > Terriglobales > Acidobacteriaceae > Edaphobacter. Next base: position 4,216 of record CAXUCK010000179.1, on the reverse strand, counting down.
CGGCGCAAAATCGGGCAAACAAAGCACTTACAGCCGGAAGAAGAAGCCGGCGAGAACACCGCGACGCATGTTTTCTGCTGAGCTAATTCCATGATAGCGGGTTGGGCGATCCGGTACGCCACGGCTTCGAAATTTTCGGGACGCCCCACTACAAGGCGTGGAGAAAGCCGTCCACCTCGGTGAGACGAACGGGCGTTTGGAAGAGATCGGAGAGGGTTGCGGCCGTGAGATGGGTGGAGCGAGGGCCGTCGGCAACGACCCGGCCTTCACGCATCAGGAGCACGCGATCGATCTCAGGAAGGATGTCGGCGATGTGATGCGTGATGAGTAGAAGGGTGGTGCCGGCGTGGGCGAGGGAGCGGAGGAGGTCACGGAGTTGGCGCTGGGCGGCCAAGTCGAGGGCGTTTGAGGGCTCGTCGAGCAGGAGCATGGCAAGACCGTCGCCGGACCCGGCGGAGCGGGAGCCCGCAAGAGCGCGGGCAATCATGACCCGACGCTGCTGCCCGGCGGACATTTCGCCAACCAGTTTGTTCGCGAGCGCGAGACCGTCAACCTCGGCGAGGGTCGCCCAGGCCTGTTCGCGCATGGACGGCGTGACGACGAGGTTGGGCCGGAGGGTGGAGGCGGAAAAGAAGCCGGTGATCACCGCGTCGAGGCCGGTGGTGGTGAGGGTGAGTTCCCCGGGAAGATCGGGAGCGACGAGTCCCATGCGCCGGCGGAGAAGGGTGAGATCCCAGCGTTGACGGCCGAAGATTTCGACGCGGGTTTCTGGCCGGACCAGGGGATAGAGCTCGCAGGTGATCGTCTTGAGGAGGGTCGATTTGCCGCAGCCGTTCGGTCCAAGGATGGCGAGGTGTTCGCCCGCCTCGACGGTGAGGGAGATGTCGTGGAGCACGGTGTGGTCGCCGCGGGCTACGGAGACGTGCTGGAGATTGAGAATGGGTGAGGGCACGGGCTCAGAATAGCGGGTTCAACGAGGAGGCTCGTGGCCACAGGATCCTCGGTAGAGCTGGAGCCGAAGCAGGGGGTGAAGGCGCCGACGTCAGTTCGCCAGGTTCTGTGGGAATAAGGGAAAGAGCGCTTCAGGACGAGGCGAGAGGGTGGGAACAGGCTGGAGGTTACGGAGCGAAGATCGGGTGGGGAGGTTGACCTCGGGGAGAGCTTCGAAGGCAGGACGGGCGAGCAGATAGCCCTGGATAAGATGGATGCCACAGTCGCGGACAGCTTCGTACTCGTCGAGGGTTTCGATACCCTCGGCGATGACATGGGCGCCAAGAGAGCTGGCCAGGGCGACGACAGACTTCACGACGGCGAGGGCAGTCGGACGCAGGTGGAGGTTGCGGGTGAGCTCCATGTCGAGCTTGAGGACATCGGTTGAGAGGCTGGCAAAGAGATTGAGCGAGGAGTAGCCTGCGCCGAAGTCGTCCAGGGCGAGACGGAAGCCGTGCTTGCGGTATTCGGTGACGATGCTTTCGAGATGGCCACTGTCGCGCACCTGTTCGGCCTCGGTGATCTCGAAGATCAGACGATCGAGAGGAAACTGGAGCTCGCGGGCAGTGCGGAGGGTGAGCTGGATACAGGCAGCCGGGCTATAGACGGCGCCGGGCATGAAGTTGATGGAGAGGAGGGCGCCGGTGGCTGGAAGGCCCAGGCGGGAGGCGAGCTCAATGGCGCGGACGCGGCAGTTCTGGTCGAAGCTGTAGCGATTTTCGGGGGTGACCTTCGCGAGGATCTCGCCGGCGGATTGATTTTGAGGACCGCGGACAAGGGCCTCGTACGCATAGACGGCGCCCGTGGCGGTGTTGACGATGGGCTGAAAGGCCATCGTGAAAGGAAACGGGGAGCTGACACCGTCTTTGCAAGCGTTGCAGTGTGTTTGCTGTGGCTGTATCGTCGCGAGGCTCATAGTGGATTTATCGGCAGATCGGCAAGAAACTTTAGCGACCGTGGAACGATTCGCAAGAAAAGATTAGTGCGGGGAGTGGGCGATGGGGAATGACTCGCAAGGGGGATGTGCGGTGGTGAACCTGGCTGACAGATCGCTTCGCCTTTGCGGCTGTCGTGCGGTGGAGCGTATGCCTAGGGAACAAGCCGCAGGCCGGAACGTGCGCGCTTTCGGAGCGGCGTAGTACCCGATGGCCGTAGACCACCTGGACTATAGACGGGAGCCGGCGTGCGAGGAGAAACTGTTCCGGTGAGCTTCAGTCCCGACCGGGCGCGGCACGAGTTTGCGTGCAGGGAGCTATGCAGGGTGAGAAGACGATGACGTTTCTGGAACGGCGAACGATGTTGAAGCTGCTTGCGGGAGCGGCGGCTGGTGCGGCGTTGGAAGAGAAGGCGGCCTTCGGCCAGGGCGCGGCGCGGCGTGGAAAGGAGAACACGGCCGCGGTGGCCCACCCCGGGCCGCAGGACGTGGTTCGGAACCGTGCGCCGTTGGCTCCGAACGCTTTTTACGTCTTGCCGCTGGGGTCGGTGCGCCCTACTGGCTGGTTACGCCGGCAACTGGAGATCCAGGCGACCGGGCTGGGCGGCCACCTGGATGAGACCTGGGCCGATGTGGGACCGAACAGCGGATGGCTGGGCGGAACGGGGGAAAGCTGGGAGCGCGGGCCGTACTTTCTGGACGGCCTGGTGCCGCTGGCGTACCTGCTGGACGACGACCGGTTGAAGGCCAAGGCGCAGAAGTACATCGAGTGGACGCTGACGCACCAGGCGCCAAACGGCATGATTGGCCCGGCCAGCAACGACGACTGGTGGCCGCGCATGGTGATGCTGAAGGCGCTGGCGCAGTACCAGGAGGTGACGGGCGATCCGCGAGTGATCCCGCTGCTGTCGCGCTATTTTGCACACCAGCTTGAGGCACTGCCCGCGCGGCCGCTGCGCGACTGGGGCAAGTTCCGCTGGCAGGATAACGCGATGGTCGTGCTGTGGCTGTACAACCGGACCGGCGACCCAAAGCTGGTGGAGCTGGCGAAGCTGCTGCACCAGCAGGGTTTCGACTGGCAGGCGGACTTCGCCAATTTCCGCTTTACCGAGCCGGTGACGCCGGAAAAGATCAAGCTCGAGCAGAATAATGGGCTGGGCGAATCGGCGCTGGCCTCGCACGGCGTCAACAATGGGCAGGCGATCAAGGCAGCGCCGATTTGGTCCGTGGTGACGGGGGCGGACGCGGACCGGCGCGGCGTGACCGAGATGCTGGCCAAACTCGATCAATACCACGGACTGCCGAATGGGATGTTTTCCTGCGACGAGCATTTTGCGGGGCGCAACCCGTCGCAGGGGTCGGAGCTGTGCACGGTGGTGGAGACGATGTTTTCGCTCGAGCAGTCGCTGGCCATCCTGGGCGATGCCGCCCTGGGCGACCGTCTGGAGCGCATCGCGTTCAATGCACTGCCCGGCACCTTTACCGACGACATGTGGGCCCACCAGTACAACCAGGAACCGAACCAGGTGGAGGTGAGCCTGCATCGGAAACCGTGGACGACGGACGGACCGGAGTCGAATCTTTACGGCCTGGAGCCGAATTTTGGCTGCTGCACGGCGAACTTCCACCAGGGCTGGCCGAAGTTTGCGGCGAGCCTGTGGATGGCGTCGCACGATGGCGGCCTGGTCGCGGCAGCGTACTCGCCCTGCGAGGTCCACACCAGGGTGGGCGAAACTGCCGTGCACCTGATGGAGGAAACGGACTACCCGTTTCGCGGAACGATCCGGATTACCGTGACGCCCGCGGCGGAGGCTCGGTTTCCCTTGCGGTTGCGCGTTCCTGCATGGGCGGACGGAGCGACGATCACGGTCAATGGGCAGGCGCAGCCATCCCCGGCGCAGGCGGAGTTTGCGAAGCTCGATCGCACGTGGAAGCCGGGCGATGCCGTCGAGATTGTTTTTCCCATGAAGCCCCGGGTTGCTCATGGCGGGTATCGCGATTCGGTCTCGATCGAGCGGGGGCCGCTGGTGTTCTCCTACCCCATCGGCGAGAGCTGGGTGAAGCTGCGGACGCGCGGCATGACGGCGGACTGGCAGGTGTTTCCTGCGACGGAATGGAACTATGCCGTGGCCGCTGACGACCAGGCTGCGGGCAGCCTGCTGGCCGAAGAGCACCCTGTCGGCGGATCGCCGTTCGCGCTTTCGGGCACTCCCGTGACGCTGCAGATTGCCGCGCGCAAGCTGCCGACGTGGCGCGCGGTGGACGGTGTTGCCGACGTGGTGCCGCAAAGTC
>CAXUCK010000178.1:0-4589 GCA_964249375.1 uncultured Acidobacteriaceae bacterium | reverse complement strand
CGCTAGAGCGGACCCTTACCGGATCGCCGCATCCACCTCTTTGATCCAGTTCGCCGGCTTCAGCAGTTCACGCGGTTTTGACCCATCCGCAGGACCCACCAAACCATCGCGATACATCAGGTCGATCAGGTGCGCCGCCCGGCCATATCCAATACGTAACCGCCGCTGGAGCAAACTCGTACTTGCCTTGCCGAACTCGAACACCAGCCGCACCGCATCGTCGTACATCGGGTCATTCGCGTCGCCCTCGTTCCCTGGCTCTCCCTCCGTCGCCACGTCATCCTTCGGCCCCTCCAGGAAGCCCTCCACATACTCCGCCTGGCCCTGCGCCTTCCAGAACTCCGTAACCGCCGCAATTTCCTTTTCCGTCACAAATGGCGCATGAACGCGCTGCACGCGGCTCGTTCCCGGCGGCAGGTACAGCATGTCTCCCCGTCCCAGCAAACTCTCCGCCCCATTTGAATCAATGATCGTCCGCGAATCCACCTTGGTGGCCAGCCGGAAGCTCATGCGCGTCGGCACGTTCGCCTTGATCAACCCTGTAATCACGTCCACGCTCGGCCGCTGCGTCGCCAGCACCAGGTGGATCCCCACCGCGCGCGCCATCTGCGCCAGCCGCGTGATCGATTCCTCCACGTTCGCCCGGTCCAGCATCATCAGATCCGCCAGCTCGTCGATGATGATCATGATGTACGGCAAGGGCTCCTGATCGCGTGGGTCTTCGAACATGTCAGCGGTCGAGTTCTCCACCATCTTGTTGTACTGATCGACGTTCCGCACGTGGTGGCTCGCCAGCAGTTTCAGCCGCCGCTCCATCTCACGCACCGCGTTCCGCAGCGCGTTCGCCGCCAGCTTCGCTTCCGTAATGATGGGCGTAAACAGGTGCGGAATGCCCTCATACATTCCCAGTTCCACCCGCTTCGGATCGACCAGGATCATCCGCACCTGCTCCGGCGTTGACTTGAACAGAACGCTCATAATCATCGCGTTGATCGCCACCGACTTACCCGACCCCGTCGATCCCGCGATCAGCACATGCGGCATCCCCGCCAGATCCCCCGTCACGATCCGCCCATTGATGTCCTTGCCCAGCGCGATCGGCAGCCGCGACTTCGATTGCGCAAAGCTCTCGCACTCGATCACGTCGCGCAGCCAGATCGTCTCCCTCTCGGCATTCGGCACCTGGATCCCGACCGTCGATTTCCCCGCCATCCTCTCAATCAGGATCGACTCCGCCGCCATCGCCAGGCAGAGATCATCCGCCAGCCCCGTCACGCGCGAGTACTTCACCCCTGCATCCGGCTTGAACTCAAACGTCGTGACCACCGGCCCCGGGTTGATCTGCGTCACCTGCCCGTCTACATCGAATTCGGCGCACTTTTCTACAAGGACCCGGGCTTCCTCTCGCAGCGCATCCTCTCGCACCGCCGCATGCTCCTCGCTGCGGTACAGCAAATCCGACGACGGCAGCTTGTACCCGCGCACACTCTTCGGCGCAATCGCCACGGACTTGATGTCCGAGTCCGCTCGCCGGCCGAACGAAATCGCCTGCGCCGGTGCAATCGCCTCCGCCATCGGCGATGGCGCACCTTCCTGAGCCGTGGAGGTCGATCGATCCACACTGTCGTCCACCGGCTCTCGCCGCCGGGCCGTAGGAGGGGTACGCGTCTCCTCCGCATCCGCAAACCCCAGAAACTCGGTTGCCGGCTCCGCCTCGCGCTCCCGTTCAGGAGCGGCCGCCTGCGCCAGCTTGTCCGCATACGGAGCCGCCGCGGCAGCAGCCGTGCTCAGCGGCGTAACGGGAACCGCATCCACCAGCGTGCGTGGCATCGCCTCCCACATCGACGCAGCTTCGGCCGTCGGTGCTTCAAGATGCGGAATCGGCGAAACCTGCTTGCGCCGCCCCAGCCAGCGGAACAGCCCGCCCAGCAGCGTCGCCGGCTCGGTCCCGCTCGCTGCACTCTCCTCCGCAGCCCGCTCCCGCTGCGAGCGCGCCTCGGCCGCAGCCCGCTTCGCGCCGAACGCCTCCTTCTCGGCAGCCGAGGCCCGCCGACGCATCCGCAGTCTCAACCACCACGCCGCAACCCGCTGCACCACGCCAAAATGCTGGCTCAGCCACTCGCCCGAACTACCAAAGGTGAAGGTCGTCATCAGGTACAGCGCGCCCGCCACCATCAGCGCCAGCACCACGCACGCGCCGGGCAGGTTCAGGTAGTGCACCGTCGCGTCGCCCAGCAGCCGCCCGCTCGCTCCCTCAATGGGCAGCGCCCCCCGCCATCGCAGATGTCCAGGCAGCAACGCAACCGCCGCCGGCGCAAACAGCACCCACAGCACCACACCCAGCGTCCGAGCCGCCGGCGACCCAGCCTCGCGACACCGCATCCAGCAAACCCCGACCCGCAGAAGCACCAGCGGCAGGAAAAACGCCGCCACCCCGATCACCTGCAGCACCAGGTCGGAAACATATGCCCCCGCCATGCCGGTCCAGTTATGCGCCGGCCGCCCCGTCGCATACCCGCCTGCCGTATCAAACGAGGGATCGCTCGGCTTGTAACTCGCCAGCGCCAGCAGCAGCAGCACCGCACACACCAGCACCGCCAGGCCCAGCAGCTCATTCAGCCGCCGGCTGCGAGTCGGAGTTCGGGGAAGTCGGAGATTCTTCATGGGGAAGGCGCGGCCTCTCTCGCCGAGGCGGGTCCAACCCGGATCCGCAGGCAACCACCAGGGCAGCTCCGATTATCCATCCATCCCCGGATGTCCGCGGAAATCTCCCGGGCTCGGAATCAGGATGCAAACCGCTCGCCCCTCCCCGCATCTACCTCCTTACACTTGCCGCCTGCGGAGATTTCTCTCGGGCGGACCTTAGTATCGGTTGGCGGGGGAGCGGGATTTTCGCGATTTCTCTTGCTTGCCGTCGGCGTAGGAGAATCGCGTCGAGCCGACGGACCCCGCACCAGCCGTGCATCCCAACAAACCGGAACGAGGATAGAGCCACATGCCATCGGACGAGAGCAAAGAAAAAGAACTGGAGAGCACCCTGCGCTCCGTCATCAACACCCTGCAGGACAGCCAGAAAGGCTTCGCCGACATCGGCGAGCACCTAAAGGACGACACCCTCAAACGCTACTTCCTGGCCGAGTCCCTGAAACGTGCAAACTTTCGCGCCGAGCTGGAGAACGAGCTGCACCGCCACGGCGTTCATGACGTCCACGAAACCGGCACAACAGCCGCTACGGTGCATCGCGTCTGGGGTGACCTCAAGGCAAAGATCTCCAGCGGCGACCACACGCTTCTCGAAACCGCGGAACAAGGTGAGGACGTCGCCAAAAAGTCCTACGCCGACGCCCTCGAGAAAGACCTGCCCCTTCCGATCCGTCAGCTCCTCACGGAGCAGCAAGCCCACGTCCTCACCTCCCACGATTACGTCAAACGCGCCCGCGACGAGCGCAAATAGCTAACTTTCAGAGCAGCTGCGGAGGCCGACCGGTAGTGTAGGTCGGCCTCTCTATTTCAGATCGCATACGCTGCGGCATATACTCCTCGCCATGTATGCCGCGCTGGTCATCGCTGTAGCTCTGCTTCTTCAGAGCTCCACTCAGAAGCCGGTACCGTCGCCCCCCCGCAAACGCCGGCGCGACGCAAAAGCCGAAGCCAGTTCGGGTGTCCGGTGGCGTCATTCAGGGACTTAAAATTCATAACGTATATCCCGTCTATCCACCAGAGGCCTGGAAGCAGCACGTAAGTGGCTGCGTCGTGATGCAGATTGTCATCGACGAAAAAGGAAACGTCGAGGACGTCACCCCTGTTTCGGGCGCTGAGATCCTTCGCCAACCATATATGGACGCAGCTCGGCAATGGAAATACAAGCCTTACCTGCTCAATGGCAAGCCCACTCCTGTGGAGTCCACGGTAACAATCTGTATCCAAGTGGGTGCCTAACCCTCCGGCACCCTGAGGCGATGCTATCCATGGGACATCCATCTGCCAGATTGCAAACACGCGGGCACCATTCTTCCATTACGTTCGGTGCCGTCGCCATGGGCGTCCTCTACCTCGGGGCAGGCTGCCTCCACTTCCTGCTCACCCCCACCTACATGCGCATCATGCCCGCGTACCTGCCCGCACACCGCGAGCTCGTCCTCCTCAGCGGAGCAGCCGAAATCCTCGGCGGTGCCGGCGTCCTTCTCCCCGCCACCCGCCGCCCCGCAGCCTGGGGCCTGATCGCCCTGCTCATCGCCGTCTTCCCCGCCAACCTCACCATGGTCACAGAGCACCACCGTTTCCCCACAATCCCCCTCTGGGCCGCCTGGCTCCGTCTACCGCTCCAGCTCCCCCTCATTTACTGGGCCTGGATATACACCCGCAAGCAGGGCATCTAATAGCCCAATCGAAACAGGTAAAACACCACCCCACTCGCCACGATGCAGTAAACCCAAAACAGCCACCACCGGCCCTCCTCCAGCCAGCTGCTCAGCCATCGCAGCGCCACCAGCCCCGCCAGAAACGCAAACACCGCCCCCAGCAAACTCGTTGCGATGCTGCCATGGAGGTCGAAGCCGACCGTGGCACTGTTCGCCGCCGCCTCGGGC
>CAXUCK010000177.1:0-4637 GCA_964249375.1 uncultured Acidobacteriaceae bacterium | reverse complement strand
CACCTGGCAGATCTCCGCCCGCAACCTCGCCTCCAATGCCGACCTAAGCCTCACCGCGAAGTTCGTCTTCGTCGGTGCCGGCGGCGGCGCCCTCACCCTCCTCCAGCAGGGCGGCATCCCCGAAGGCCGCGGCTACGGCGGTTTCCCCGTCTCCGGCCAGTGGCTCCGCTGCACGGACCCCACCCTCGCCGACCGCCACCAGGCCAAGGTCTACGGCAAGGCCGCCGTCGGTGCGCCGCCCATGTCGGTCCCACACCTCGACCTCCGCCTCTCCGAAGGAAAGAAGGAACTCCTCTTCGGCCCCTACGCCGGCTTTTCGACCAAGTTCCTCAAGACCGGCTCCTACCTCGACCTCGTCCGCTCCGTCCGCCCCGACAACCTCTACCCGCTCCTCAAAGCCGGCGCCGACAACATGTCCCTCTCTAGGTACCTCGTCGGCCAGGTCATGCAATCCCCCCAGGACCGCTTCGAAGCCCTCCGCACGTTCATCCCTGACGCCAACATGTCTGACTGGAAGCTCGAGATCGCCGGCCAGCGCGTCCAGATCATCAAGCGCGACCCTGAGCGCGGCGGCATTCTCGAATTCGGCACCGAGATCATCCGCTCTGCCGACGGCTCCATCGCCGCCCTCCTCGGCGCCTCCCCGGGAGCCTCCACTGCGGTCAGCATCATGCTCAACCTCCTTGAAAAAGGCACCACCGCCCTCCCCTGCATCGTTGATTCCCGCGAGCTCCGCACGCTCCTTCCCACGTACGGCCAAGCGCTGGACAGAAATCCCGAACTCCTTGCCCAGGTCCGCCGTACCACCCGCGTTACCTTGCAACTCGGCTGAGCCCAGGCCTTCGTACACAGGATGACTCACTCGAAGCCAACCTTTGTCTGTCTCCCCTTGATGCTGTTGCTGATGGCGTGCATCGCCGGAAGCTCACCCGTAAAGGCGCAGGACGCTGCTCCAGAGACACAGACGCTGGGTACCAACGCAGCCGTGGAAGCGCTGTGCGGTAAACGTGTCGCATTGATCGGCGAATCTTCCACCCACGGCTTCGGAGACACCCTCAGGTTTAAGACGCAACTCGTTCGCCGCCTGGTGGAGCAGTGTCACGTGAACGCCATCTTCTTTGAGAGCGGCTTTTACGACTTCATTCACATCGAAAGGGAACTCAGGTCCGGCCGGGACGTGCCAGCGTCAACTATCTCCGCTGCAATGGGTGGCCTGTGGGCGAACGCGGAGGCGCAATCCCTGGCGCCGTTCCTTCGAGACGAGGTCAAAACGGGCCGCCTTACACTCGGAGGACTCGATGATCAGATCGGCGCCGGAAGCTATGCGTCGCGTCAGATGTCTTCCGACCTGGTGCAATCACTCGCGGGTGCGGAGCAGTTGCGCTGTCGCAGCATTCTTGAACGGCACATGCTTTGGCAATACACCGAGAACCAACCCTACCGTCCATCCGATAAGGAACGCATCGTCGGCTGCCTCAGCGAGATCGACTCCCAGTTCGCGCAAGCAAGAGAGCAGACGCAATCCACCGAAGAGAGCCGAGCCATGGTGGCAAGCCTACAACGGAACTTCGCGCGCAATTTCACGGAAGACGACTTCACCAGCAAAGTTCAGGAAAAACAATGGTTTAACTACCGCGACCGATCCATGTACGGGAACTTTGAATGGTTGCTCCGTCACTTGCCTCCGCAGAGCAAAATCATAGTCTGGGCGGCCACAGTCCACACGGCGAAAGACCTCAGCGGCATCGCAGGATTCGCAGACAGGGTTCCGCTCGGCTCCTACATCCACAAAGATTGGAACGAGCAGGCGTTTTCACTCGGCTTCACAGCCTACTCCGGGAGGTACGCCTTCACACACCAGCCGGTCAGGCTCCTCGACGCCGCCCCACCTTCTTCTCTCGAAGCGCACGTCTTTGCGCATAACAGCTCGACGACGGCTTACCTGTCTGGCAGTCAACTGCAAAGCTACGGAGCCATTCCGGCCCGTCTACTAGCGCTTGACTTCAACGTGGCTGACTGGGATCGCGTCGTGGACGGACTGGTTCTCTTTCGTGTAGAATACGCTCCCACATGGATCAGCCCCGCGAAGCCGATAACAGCCAATTAGACCGGCGATTCGTAGGGAAGAGCCGCGTGTCCTAACGCTCCGGCGAGCGTGCCTTTAGCTTGGGCGACGGATAAGACCGCTACCGTTTCTGCGGCGCGGCCCTTGCGAAGCATGGCTATGCGACTCGATCAATCACCACCGACTCCAGCACCACCGGAGTCTTCGGCCGATCCATTCCGTCCCGCGAAACCTTCGAGATCTTCTCCACCACGTCGTACCCTTCGACCACCTCACCGAAGATGGTGTGCTTGCCCGTCAGCCAGCTCGTGTCGGCAACCGTGATGAAAAACTGCGATCCGTTCGTGTTCGGCCCCGAGTTCGCCATCGCCAGCTTGCCCGGTTTCTGAAAGCCGTGCTTCGATCCCTTCGTCTCATCGGCAAACTTGTACCCCGGTCCGCCCATCCCTGTACCTTCCGGATCTCCGCCCTGGATCATGAACTGCGGAATGACTCGGTGAAAAATCGTTCCATCGAACAACTTTTCGCCCTTCTTGGAGCGCGAGGTCCACTCCTGCGATCCCTCGGCAAGGCCGATAAAATTCTTCACCGTCTCCGGCGCGTCCGCCTCAAACAACTCGCAGACGATCGTTCCCTGATTCGTGTTAAACGTGGCATACGTTCCTGGCTTGGTTGGCATATCGGTCTTTCGTCTCCTCTGGGGCTTGCTCGCCCCGTCTCCTAGTTCGATGCAGGCGGCACAGCCGGCGCGGCGTTTGCCGGTGCACTTCCCACCGGTGCCGCCACAGGAACCCCCGCTGGCCGCATCGGATCTGCAGGCATCGCCTGCCCGTCCCGCACAATCGTGATCTTGTTCATCACCACCGGCGTGTCCGGCTTGTCATTCGCGTTCCGCGGCACCCGCGCAATCGTCTGCTCCGTCAGCACCGAGTGCGCGTCGCACTGCCCGAAAATCGTGTACTTACCATCCAGCGCAGGCTGCGGAGCCTCCGTCACGTAGAACTGCGATCCGTTCGTGTTCGGCCCCGAGTTCGCCATCGCCAGCCGGCCCGGCACGTTGAACGTCAGCGCCGGATCAATCTCGTCGGCAAAGTAATACCCCGGATCTCCCGTTCCATCCCCCCGCGGATCCCCGCCCTGAATCATAAAATCCGGAATCACCCGATGAAAGGTCGTGCCGTTGTAGAACGGCTTTCCGTGTACCTTCTTGCCCGTCACCGGATCGGTGTAGTCCTTTGTCCCTTCAGCCAGGGCGACAAAGTTCGCCACCGCTAGCGGCGCCTGCTGCTGATACAGCTTGCACGTTATCCGCCCCATGGTGGTGTCGATCACCGCCGTCGGTCCAGTCGGGACGATCGTCGCGGCCGGAGTTCCCGGAGCATCCGGCAGAGCCTGGTTGCTCTGCGTGCTCGTCTGTCCCGCACTCGCGGCTTCGGGACTGCTCACCGCGGGCGCCGCTGGTGTTGCAGCGGGCGCCGCCAGGGAAGTAGCAGGCGCCACCGGGGCGTTAGTCGGGGGCACCGACTGCCCGTACAAGGCCTGTCCCAATAGCGCGTGACCAGAAAACTCCATACCGACCAATAAAGAGGGAATTGCAAACCAGCGAAGCATCATGCAGAAACAACTCCAGCGGCCAACGCCGCGGGCTGCACATCGCGGCAACCCCGTTCTTAGGCTATCGCAGGCCAGCGCGCTGCGGCAAAGCCGCGTCTAGATCCACCGCCGAACCAGCGACCGGACCAACTCCACCCCACCCCCGTACACCACGTGCGCCGCCCAGTGCTGCAGATGATCCGTCGGAGCCGTCTCGCTCGGGGGTGGAGTCAAACGGAGCGCCGGAACCGCAATCTCGTCCGCTCCAAGAAACAGGGCCGTTCCAAACGCCGTCCCGCCTCCCGCCGTCACCTCCGGCACCATCTCCGCCGTCACCGAGTACACAATGCCCATCAACGTTCCGAACGAGAAATGCACCACAGTGCCCGCCTGCTTCTCATGCCCCGGTGCAATCTGCGTGCCAGTCACCTCCGCAATCTTGCGCGCCACGATCTCAGTCGAGTTTTCCTGCGAGTCCGCCTCCCGCTCCGCCAACGCCTGATCGTGAGCAATCGTCCATGGCGACTCGCCCTCAGCCAGCTTTTGCCGTCTCTCCAGCGCCTTCTGCCCGGCGGCGCCCACCTTCTGAAATTCGTTCATCAGCACAGTGGCCGCAAACCCGGCAACAGCCCCAGCAACAATTCCACGAACAACCGACGGTCGACGACTGGACATCGTTACATCCTCCTCGTTCGTCGGATGCGCACTCTCTTTCACGCGCTTGCTCCAGGTCCGATTTGCCTGTGACGACGCGATCTCCTCCTCAACGCATCAGATCTCATGTCGCCCTGTATCCCCCGATCCGAGGTTTATGGCTGTTTCCCGCATCTTGCTCTCTCTTTTCTCCTTGGCCACGCTGGCATCATCCGCACTCTTCGCCCAGTACCCGGTGCCTGATGTCACTCCTCAAGTTCCCACCCCGGCCGCCCCTTCCACGGTCTCGGCAAGAAACTCGTCTGGTGTCCTCCCGCCGGGAGAG
>CAXUCK010000176.1:2304-4699 GCA_964249375.1 uncultured Acidobacteriaceae bacterium | reverse complement strand
CTCCAGCTTTGACCAGTCAAACGTATAGAGATCTGCAAAAAACGGATGCGGACCGCTGCCCTGCCGCGGTCCCGCCTGCACCGGATTGGAAGGGAGCGAAGCCAACTCACTCGGTGAGATGAGCGAATCGGCCTCCCCGCCACAACGTAGCCTGTGACGCGAACGACCGGTAAGCGAAGTTCCGCCCGACATCCGAAGCCAGGTTCAACGAGTCAGGCCGCTGCGGCGCGCATGCTCGGCGATACTGCTGTTGATCGCGAGACCGACAGCGAGAGCGGCTCGGCCAGCCTCGGCAGTCACGCCGGTGTTCACGTCGCGATCATGGACGGCATCGAGAAAGGTCTCCAATTCGAGCCGAAGCGGCTCGCCGGGGGTAACCTCGAGTTTGCGCAAGGAAAGTCCGGCGGAAGGATGCTGACCATGCGCGGGCGCCTTCTCAGGCAGATCGGCGAGCTGCTCGGGCGACAGACCCGATCCGGCCGTGACATCGATCAACAGCAGATCCTGCCGCGCGAAGTCGAGCGAAACGTATTGGTGCGGCTGGAAGAAGCGTAGTTTCCGCACGCGCTCAGTCGAAACGCGCGAAGCGGTAAAGTTGGCCACCGAACCATTTTCAAACTCGAGACGCACGTTGGCAATGTCGACCTTGGCCGAGAGGACAGGCAGGCCCACCGCGCGGATCTCGCGAACCGGCGATCCCACAAAAGAGAGCACTATATCGAGATCGTGGATCATCAGGTCCAGCACAACGTCGACATCAAGCGATCGCGGGGTGAAGATGCTCAGCCGGTGCGCCTCAAAAAACATGGGCCGGTTCAGGTGTGCGCGCGCAGCCGCTACGGCGGGATTAAACCGCTCGAGATGGCCGGTGTGAACGATACGGCCGTGCTTCGCCGCGAGAGCCAGGATCAGGTCGGCTTCGGCCAGCGAGGCCGCGATCGGCTTCTCGATCAGCAGATCGAGACCTGCGGCCAGAAAGGGGGCAGCAACCGCTGCATGGGATTCAGTGGGAACACAGACCGAAGCAGCATGACGCTGGCCATCTTCGGGGTTTGCCGAAAGGTAGTCCTCAATCGACATGTACGAGGGCACGCCGAAACGCTCGCTGGCCTGCAAGGCCGTTGCGGGATCGGGCTCAACCAGGCCAGTCACCCGCACGGGGTAACCAGCCTGCTCGAGCTCGCGATAAATACGAAGGTGATTGCGGCCAAACACGCCCGCGCCGACCACCACAACACGCACAGGCTGGATCCCGTGAACAGCGCTGGACGCGGACACTACTTGGCTGCGGGAGCTTCGACGGCGTTGCGGCAACGGCTGTACAGATCCAGGAGCTGCTGGACCTGGTCGTCTGATTTCGAGCTCGAAACGACGCCGAACCCAGTGGAGCCGACGGACTTGCCACCAACATTCGCATGGGCAGCGACAAACTTAAGCAGATCGAGCGCGATATCTTCGGTGCGGCGCGCGGTGGGAACAGTTTCCATGGTTTTCGGGTGATCTCCTAACTCGATGCTACCGGGGTCGTTGCGCCATGCGCAAATGCCGGATCAGATGATGGCGCGGAGGTTCCGCCGGCAACAAGTCTGCGGGTGTCAGGTCGCAAGCCACACAGGATCTCGTAGGGAATCGTGTGCGCCAGACTCGCGTGGTCCTGGGCAGAAATTCCGGGGCCCAGCAGCGTTACGATGTCACCGGTTTCGGTATCGGGGATGTCGGTCACATCCACCGTCGTGAGATTCATGGAAACGCGACCCACGATGGGCGCCCTTCTGCCGCGAACGATCACCCAACCTCCAGGCGCACCATCAGCGGAAGACAGCTCGCGGCGAAGGCCATCGGCGTATCCGACCGGCAGAAGCGCCAGCCGCGTTGCACGCGTGGCATGCTGCGTGCCGTTGTAGCCAACCGCGGCTCCAGCGGCGATCTCCGTCAAGCTGCGGATCCGCGTGCGCCAGCTCAGGACGGGAGCGAGGTACTGTGCAAGCCGCGGCGCGGAGGTCGGCAGGCAATGTCCAAAAAGGGCCAGGCCGGACCGGACCATGGGACGCGCACCCAAGCCGCGCGCGGCATCACGAAGCCAGGCAAACGGGTCCGTTTCGGTTCCGCGATCGCCGCACCTTTCGCGCTCCGGCAGGAGATCGCGGTTGTCCAGGGTGGAGCTGTTGCCAATGTGGAGCCAGTCGGGGCGCAGACCAGCGGAGACCAACGTCGTCAGCGCGGCACGGAAGCTGGCGAGTTGCTTCGCGGTTTCCGGGGCGGCGGCGACCTCGGCGGAGCTGAAGTGGGTAAACACCCCGGCGACGCGAACATGCGCTTTGGCCATGTCGAGTGCAGCCAGCGTCCTGGCAAGAGCAGGACCCGCTGCAACGCCCTGTCGCGACATACCGGAGTC
>CAXUCK010000176.1:0-2204 GCA_964249375.1 uncultured Acidobacteriaceae bacterium | reverse complement strand
TCCGTCGACATCCGGAGCAGCCTCGCGCTCGTCTTCTTCGCTCTCGTGCTCGGACTCCTGCTGCTTCGGGTCCTTCTCTTCTTCTTCCTCGTGCTCTTCGTTGCTCTCGTCTTCTTCCTGTGTCCTGGCCTCCTTGAGGACAGACTTCGAACCGTTCACCACGTTCTTGGCAGCGGTGGTTTCTTCCTTGAGCGATTCGTTCAGAAGATCGGCAACTTCCTTCATGCCGAGCGCTTTCGCCATCGCAATCGCGGCGGTGTAGCCGGCAATCTCGTAATGCTCGACGCGCAGTGCAGCACCTGTGATGCAGGCGTCTTTCAGTGATCCTTCGTAGTCCTCTTCGAGAGCTTCGGTCACTTCCTTGATGCAGCCTTCCATACCATCGCAGTGCTTGCCTGTGGGCTTCTTGCCGATGTGCCCGAAGACTTCGCGCAGGCGCAAGACCTGGCCCTTCGTGATCTCAAGATGTTCCTTGACGTTCGCCTTCATCTCCGGGCTGCTGATGCTCTTGACCACTTTTGGCAGCGCCTTGACCAACTGGTTTTCCGCGCTGTACAGATCCCGTAATTCATCGATCAAAATCTCGTTCAAGCTCATTCCGACACGCTCCTGCAAGTGTGATGCAGGCCTTGCACCAGACCTGAGGCCCTTGTGTGTTTTTCCATGGCAGAAAAGCATCAAGCACTGCGCGGATCCCGCAGGTTCTGCGCAAGGTGAAATACTGAATGCGGAGACCTCGCTGACCATGCCGATTCAAGAGCCGCAAAAATCCGTCGCCAAGAACGTCCTTGGACAGCCGCTGGCGACCTGTGGCTGCGAGCCGATGACCGGCTTTTATCGCGACGGCTGCTGCAACACAGGACCGGATGATCTTGGCGTTCACACCGTGTGCTGCATCGTCAATGAACTGTTCCTGGCGACGAGCCGGCGACTTGGCAATGATCTCTCGACGCCAATGCCGCAGTACGGTTTCCAAGGGCTGAAGCCGGGTGATCGCTGGTGCGTGTGCGCCGCGCGGTGGCTGCAGGCGGCCGAGGCGGGCGCGCCGTGTCCGGTGGTGCTCGAAGCGACGCATGAGAACACGCTGCGTCTCGTGCCGTTTGAGCTGCTGATCCAGCACTCCGTCATTCCGGACCAGCTGCACTAGCGGTGCGCTACGACGTTGCGGTTTCGGTCTGGTTCGCTCCGGTCGCGTTGGCGGCGCCGACGCCGGGCGCGGCTTCGGTGGGGAAGGCCGGCTGAAGCGGAACCCGGTTGCCGTTTGCATCGACCTCGTTGGACTCGACGTAGAAGTGCGTGAGCAGAGCGGCGCCGAAGCTGGTGGTGATGGCGACGTCGGTGGCATCGCGGCCGACAGCCATGAGGACGCGGCCTAAGCGCTGGGTATTGTGGCGCGCGTCCAAGGTCCACCAGCGGCCGTCGAGGAAGACTTCGTACCAGGCGGAGAAGTCTCCGGGACCGGAATACGGATGACGGATGTCGCCGAGGTAGCCGGTGACGTAGCGCGCGGGGATGTTCATGGCGCGGGTGAGCGTGATGGCGAGGTGCTGGAAGTCGCGGCAGACGCCGACGCGCTCGGTGAAGACGTCGAGGGCGGTCTTGGTGGGGCGAGCGGTGTTGTAGTCGAAGCGAACGTGGTTGTGGACCCAGTCGCGGATGTAGATGGCGCGGGCCCAGCCGGGCGTGGTGGCGCCGAAGAGGTCGGTGGCGATGGCGAGCATCTGGTCGACCTCGCAGTAGCGGCTGGCGAGGAGGAACTGCAGGGTGTCGTTGGGCAGCGCCTCGATGTCCGCCTGGAGCGCATCGGGATTGATCTCGTCGGGTTCGGCGGGGAGCTCGAGGAGGCTCGATCCGAGGAGGCGGAGCGGACCGGCGGGTGCGGCGAAGCGGGAGCAGAGGTTGCCGAAGGCGTCCGTGTAGAAGGAGGGCGCAAGCAGGGTGGAGTTCCCGAGATCGCCGGACTCGACGCGGAGGATTTCGGGCTGGACGAGAGAGGCGGCGACGGTGGGGTAGAGGTGCAGGAGGGCGACTACCGTGGTGCGCGCCGGGAGATTGAAACGGATGTCGAACTCTGACTGAACACGCATGAACGGACGATCTCACTTCCCGTGGATTGGGGAGGAAGTTACGGCAGATGCGACAGGAGAAAGCTGGGTTGTTCGGTGGCGCGGCGCATCGGGTGGACACCTCCGCTCCCTCCCTTC
>CAXUCK010000175.1:3962-4771 GCA_964249375.1 uncultured Acidobacteriaceae bacterium | reverse complement strand
GGGCAGGGCGGGCCGCTGTTCACGGTCTCCCAGGTGAATCGCCTGCGGGTTCTGGTTTCGGTGCCGGAGGGGTATGCGAGTGCGGTGCGGACCGGGCTGGCGGCAACCCTGCGGGTGCAGGAATTTCCGGATGCGGCGTTTCCCGGGAAGGTGACACGGACCGCTGGCTCGATTGACCAGAACACGCGCACGCTGCTGACGGAGGTGCAGGTGGACAACCGGGAGGGGCGCCTGCTGAACGGGATGTATGCGGTGGTGACCTTTGCCCCGACCGGAGGCGCGCAGCCGCTGGTGATCCCAGGCGATGCACTGGCTGTGCGGGAAGATCGCAATGTAGTGGCGCTGATCCACGATGGTACGGTGCACATCCAGCCGGTGAGTGTGGGACGCGATTACGGGCCGGTGGTGGAGGTGCTGGATGGCGTCAAGGAGGGCGACCTCGTGGCGTCGAGCTTTACCGACGAGGTGCGCGACAACGTGAAGGTACAGACGAAGATGAGCGACTCCCCGGGCGCACACCGCGGAGCGCAGGGAGCGCCGAACCAGAACCAGCCGCCAGGGGGAACGACGCAGTACGGCAACCAGGCCATTACCGATGCGAACATGCTCGGGCAGTCTGCCAAGCAGCAGCAGAGCGGTGGCGGGCAGAAGTCCAGCGGCGGGGGGCAGCAGCAAAAGCCGGGCGGCGCCGGTGGGAGCAAGCCATGAAGGCGCGATCGACGGGAGTGCGGCGCGGGGGCCGGAAGAAACGATCGAGGCGGACCGGCGTCCCCTGCTGTGCGGCTCTGCTTCTGCAGACGGCGCTGAGC
>CAXUCK010000175.1:0-3952 GCA_964249375.1 uncultured Acidobacteriaceae bacterium | reverse complement strand
CCCGCCCTCCGGTCCAGCACCGCCGCCGCCGACGCCTGCTGTTTTCGCGGTGCCGCCGATTACGCACCTTGCGGCACCCCCGCCAGCACCCGACGCGCACGGGGCGGAAGAGCGCGCCCTATCTACAGCCCGGCTACAGCCGGCTGGCACGACGCCGAGCTTTCTTGGTTTTCTGGGACCGTTTCGCAGCCCGCGCGTTCCCGCGCTGTTTCCCGGGTCTCCGGCTCGGCTGAATGCGTTGGTGCGCGACGATAAGCTGTATCTGTCTCTGCATGATGCGATCGCGCTGGCGGTGGAGAACAACCTGGACGTGGAGGTGGAACGGGGCAATCTGCTGCTGGCGGATGCAGACCTGCTGCGGGCCAAGGGCGGTGGGTCGTTGCGCGGCATCGACTACACGATTGAGGAACCGCCGAGCGGCGTGGGTGGTCCGGGCAGTCCGCTGCTGGCACTGGCGGCGACCAACAGTAATCCGGTAGCGCCCGCACTGACGGATCTGACGTCGTTGAACTCGACCACGCAGGTGCAGACGAACCTCTCGGGAACGGGTGCCGTTGGGAGCTACGCGACGGGACCGGCGGTTCCTCTGTTTGATCCGAACTTCATTCTGACCGCGGGATACCTGCGACGGTCCAACACAGTTTCCCTGGTGAGCACGACGACGACGGGGGGCACGAGCGGCGCCGGCGGCAATGGAAGCGGAACGACCGACCAGGTGGGCCCTGTGGACTACATCGCGGCCAACGCTGCCTACCTGCAAGGGTTCAGCAGCGGGGCGCAACTGGAGGCGATCGTCAACAACGATGCGCAGGTCATCTACTCGACCGCTTCGGAACTGAATCCGTTCTACTCGCCCTCGACCAGCGTGACGCTGACGCAGCCGCTGCTGCGCGGCTGCGGACGCGATGTAAATCTGCGGTATGTCCGGATTGCCAATGTGAATCGCTCCGTTTCGCGGCTGCTGTTTGAGCAGCAGGTGCTGGAGCTGATCTACGGCGTTTCACGGATCTATTACGACCTGGTGAGCCTGGGCGAGAATGTGTCGGTGAAGCAGGAGGCGCTGCGCGCGGCGGAGAAGCTGCGGCAGGACGATGCGAACCAGGTGATTGAAGGCACGCTGGCGCCGATCGAACTGACGCGTGTGGCGGCACTGGTAAGCAGCAGTCAGTTCGACCTGGCGCAATCGCAAGGACTGTACCGGCAGGAAGAGGTGATTCTGCGCAATCTTCTGGTGCGGACGAATGCGCCGGTGTTTTCTGCGCTGTTCAGCGAGGTGGTGCCGACGGATCGTATCGTTGTGCCCGATCTGCTGGAGCTGCCTCCGGTGGCGGACTTGATTGCGCAGAGCCTGGCGAAGCGACCCGATGTGGCGCAGTCCGACCTGCAGGTGAAAGCGGGGCAGATCAGCGTGGCGGCTTCGCGCAACCAGGTGAAGCCACAGCTGAATGTGTACGCCAATTACCAGGGGCGCGGCAGTTCGGAAGTGAGCTACGAGCAGCTGGGTTCGCCGGGCACGGCACTACCAACGGTCCCGGTGAACCTTGCTATCGGCGGCCTGCGGACCTCGACGATTTATCAGGCGGGCGTGCAGCTGACGCTGCCTTTACGCAACCGCGTGGCTGCTTCCGATGCGGCGCGCGATGCGATTCAGCTGCGGCAGGTGCAGGCGCGCACTGAGAAGTTGTCCGAGCAGGTGCGTGAGGATGTTGAGAACGCGGTGATCGCGCTCGAGACGGCGTTTGCCGCCTACAAGGCCGCGGTGGCCAGCCGGAGCTACCAGGAGCAGCTGCTGGGGACGGAGCGCGATCGGCTGCTGGTCGGGCAGTCGACCAATCTGTCGATCGTGCAGGACGAGGCATTTGTGGCGCAGGCGCGATCGACAGAGATCGCCGCTCGCAGCAACTGGGCGAAGGCACAGGTGGAACTTGACCGTGATGTCGGTGATTTGCTCGAGAAAAATCACGTGCAGTTGGAGGACGCGATCCAGGGATCTCTGCCGTAGATCTTCTGCGGCGAGCCAGATCCTCTGGAACGCAGCAAGGCGACCCAGGCGCGTTCTTCTGATAGACTTCCACTTGTCGGCACCGCTGGTTGAGACCAGACGTTTGGTCTCCCGGAAGTCGAAGTTGGGGACGTAGCTCAGTTGGTTAGAGCGCTGCCCTGTCACGGCAGAGGTCGCGGGTTCGAGCCCCGTCGTCCCCGCCATACAAAGCAAATAACTTGGCTTCGTATGGGACCTAAAGTGACAAGTAAATCCGGGTCCGATAGGGTCCATTACGCTCGCCGGGGTACCAAAAGCGAGTCAGTTCCAACTCACTCTGACCCACGCCGGGCACCATCATTCTTACAGCCTTGCTCTTTGCGACTGGTTTAGCCGAATTCCCGGCCTGGGCGAACGAGTCACGCTGATTTCGAGAGCGTGAACATCCACATCACGCCAGCGAAGTGCCAGAAGTTCGCTTACGGGAAGTCCTGTGCCACGTCGAGCGCGGGCGAGTTGGCCAAAGACACTGGCCGAAGACGAATGGCATAAAGAATTTGTACTTTCCACTTACTCTGCAAGATTGGCCACGGCATACAGCAGTTCTTCCGCATCGACCCCGGGTCGTACGGCTCCCGCTTCGACCGCTGCATCCAGCAGACCTTTGAATGCGGGGAGCAGGCGGGAGTTGAAGTATCCGGGCAGCGCGCGATACGCCGGATCTCCGGAGTGCAGCGCCGCAGCCAATCCCCGCTTGGTGGAGATGAAGTCCACATAGCGTTCGACCCACTGCGCCAGAGCTTCCCCCGGCTCGTAATGCTTCGCAAGCTCGTCCGCCGCATCGGCGCAGGCATCGATGCGGCTTTCAAACACAGCCTTGATCAGGTCGGACCGCTGCGGGAAGTGGCAATACACCGTGCCCAGCCCGACACCGGCCTTCTCGGCAATCTCCCGGACGGGCGCATTCACGCCGGAGACGCGAAAGACGTCCAAAGCTGCCTACAAGAGAGAGGCTACTTTGCGACGCGCGTCTGCCCGCTTGGGTCGGGTCTCCGCTTTGCGCTGCTCAGCTCGTCCTCGTGAGGTTTTTCTTCGCCTTTGTCGTCTGCGCATGCGAACCGGAACTCATGTTCCTGAAGTATGTGGAACATGGTTCCTGATCGGTCCAAGCAGAGCAGTCGCAAATACCGGGAGCAGAGAGCAAATTGCAAGCTGAAGAGGTTAGGACAGCGACGATCGCGCTGTCCTGCCGTCTCTAGTTGGTTGTCGGCATCATGCCGCCATCGACCCGGAAGTTCGAGCCTGTGACGAAGTCGGCAAGGGGGCTCGAAACAAACGCGACCATGTTCGCAACGTCCACGGGAGAGCCAATCTTCCCAGCCGGTAAGCGGGTCTGCTGCACGTAGATCTGCTCAAAGGCATGGAAGTCATAGTCTTGCCCCTGGGCGGTCATCATCTCCCGCGCTCCAGCTTCCATGCCTGGGGTGCGAATTGGCCCGGGGCTGACGGTGTTCGCGGTCACACCCGTTCCCCCGAGCTCCTTCGCGAGCGAGACAGCCTGTGCAATATTCGCGGCTTTGGTGGTGCCATAGTTCGCCACCGGTGGGCCCGGCATCGGTCCAAGGAAGCTGCCGATCATGATGACGCGACCCCATTTTCTCTCCACCATGGCGGGGACAAGCTGCGTTACCAGGCGAACGACAGAACCCACGTTTGCGTTGTACAGATTGACCCATTCCTCGGCAGTCGACTGCAACCAAGGCTTCATGGGGAACGAACCGGCGTTGTTGACGAGAATGTCCACACCGCCAAAGGCCGATTGCGCTGCTGCCACGACCTGCGCCGCCTCCCCCTCGCTCCCAAGATCGCCGACGGCAGAGACGGCGGTTCCACCACTCGCCTTGATTTCTTGTATGACGCGCTTCGCTTCGTCTTCACGCCTTCCATGAACGATCACGCGAACGCCCTCGC
>CAXUCK010000174.1:0-4772 GCA_964249375.1 uncultured Acidobacteriaceae bacterium | reverse complement strand
GGCTGACGCGCAGCAGGAGATGCTGGAGTTGACGGGGCGGTATGCAGGGGCGAAGGTGATTGATTTCCAGGGGCCGACGGGGTGGTGGGTGCGGATCAATCCGAAGATTGCCGACCGGCAGCATGCGGCGGACGTGGCGGACAGCATTCATCTGCCGGACGCGGCGCAGCCATACCTGACGCGGACGGATTAGCGGATGGGAGCCGCTGTGCCCTGCGGCTCCCGCCCGCCGCGGCGCGCGTGCGCTAGGCGTAGCTAATGCTGACATCGGTTGAGTTGTCGCCGATGGACGAGATGACGTTGCCGCTGTTATCGAGCATGTCGACCAGGAAGCCGAGACTGGGGTTTGCGAAGGTAACCGGACTGGGCCGGCAACCGCCGCAGTTTTGAAAGTCGATCACGAAGTAATCGGGCATGCTGGCAAGCGTGTTGTCGCCGAGGGTGTACCGCTCCATGATCCAGTCGACGGACGAACCGTCGCTGATGGCGCCGGTGGGTGGTGTAAGGATGATGGAGAAGTTCTGGCCGTTGGTTTTGTTGCCGAAGGTGACCTGGCCATACTGCTGGGACACGGTTCCGGAACCGGTGTTGATGTTGCGGGTGCCGTAGCTGACAGCGACGGAGACCTGGTCGCCCGCGTTGACGGTCATGTTGGGGATCTCGGTCATGTAGACGTAGGGAAACTGGGCGGCGACGCTCTGATAGTTGGGCACGATCCACTCGTACCAGGGCCAGTAGCTGGCGTTGCCGTTGCTGTCGACGTTCTGGGCGACGCCGGCCTGCAGAATTTCGCTCGATCCGATCCAGCCGCCGAGACCGACCCAGGAGGAGGAGTCCCAACCACCGTCGGTGCCGGCTGCTTCCGCTCCTTTGCTGACCGTCGGCACGTACCACTCGGCGGAGGCGCTGGTCCATCCACCGCCATCCTGTACCACGCCGCCACTCCAGTTGGAGGAGGTCGCGTTGCCGCTTTCCGTTTTCTCCTGCTTGAGGCGAAGCAGGTGCGTGACGCCGGGATGCGGTTTGCTTTCGGGGATGATGCGGTCCTCCGGGCGCCACGGGTGGTCAAAGGCGCTCTGCCAGGCGGCGATGTGGCGCGGATCGGAGTTGGCGGTGGGAGGCGTGAGGAAAACGCCTTGCTCCTGCAACTGCCGGCGCGTTGCGCGGTGGAAATTGAAGCCGGTGGGATGGGCCGGAATGGCGTAGACGCCGTCGAGGTTGGTGCGAACGACGTTGATGACGGGGAGGGCAGAATCTGTGCTGGAGGTGGTTACATTTTCAGGGGCGCTTACGGGCATGGTGAAACCTCGGGTTGTGCTCAGGATGTGCGCGGGCCCGGGTGGGAATGACCTTTGTGGTCGATCTCGCGAAAAGAACTGTGCGCAACAAGATGGTGGAGGGAGGAACGGAAGTGTGACAGCAGGTGTGTGCGGGGGCTAGCGGGTGAGGCGCTTGCCGGTGCGGGTTTCGAGCTCGCGCTGGAACTCGGTGGCTGCGGAGTGGTTGTAGGTGTGGGTGACGGTGACGCGGTTCGAGCCGAGGACGCGGGTCTTGCGGCCGCCGAGCAGAAGCTGGGTGGCCATGACGTCGGGGTAGGGAATCTGCTTGGCGTTGCGCAGCCAGAAGCGTTGGATGATGGCGTCTGGCGTGAGGATGATGGTGCCGGGCAGCTGGTAGAGGCCGAACATGGTGGCGGCGAAGAGAAGGACGAGCAGCCAGGCGGGGATGGAGCGCTGCGAGATCCACAGGGGGTAGGCGAAGAGGGCGCAGTAGGCGACGAGCGCGAGACAGCGAGACCAGACGACCAGCGGCTTGAGCGGGAAGGCGATGCCCTCGGGGACGGCGCGGGCGGTGCCACGGGCGTTGCGCGATGCGAAGAGCAGCGCGGCGATGCCGAGGAGCGAGACCATCTGGAGGGTGTGGAGCGTGGGCATCAGCGGCCTGCCTGATCTCCGGCTGCGTTTGCTGTTGTGGCGACGGGCGCGGGACCGGTGACCGGTGGCGGGGGGTAGTAGGGGAGCTTCTGCTGCTCTTCGGTGGCGCGCTTCACGGCGAGGTCGTCGAAGAGGATTTCCGGAGCGATGGTAGTTTGGGGGATGGTGCCGAGGGACTGGGCGACGAACGGGGTGCCGCCGGCGGCGATGATGGAGGAGCGGAGAGACCGGTTGTCGAGTTCATCGAAGACGGCGCCGCGGACGAGTTTGCGCGTGCCGTCGGGATGAACGAGGTAGAGGACGCGCGGGGAGAGCTCGCCGAAGAGGGTTTCGACGAAGTAGACGTCGCGGTTCTGCTCTTTTGCGAGGGCGAGCAGGCGCGCGTCCATCTCAGACGGGGAGAGCGCATGTGTGGGCGTAACGAGGATGACGCCAGCGCGGGAGTGGGCGGGCTGCCCGGGAGCGGCGCGGCCGTGGCCGTTTGAATCGGGGAAGTCGCGCACGGGCTCGCGGCCGATGTCGTAGGCCTCAAGCTTGCCGGCGGAGACGAGGTCGACGCGCTGTGCGGGTGTGCCCTCGTTGTCAACGGCGTAGCTGCCGAGAAGCGACTTGCCATTGAAGCTGGTCTGGGTGGGGTCGTCGGCGACGGACAGGAGTTCGGGGAGGACGCGCGAGTGCAGCGATGAGTTGTACGCGCCGGTGGTGCGGGCGGTGGTGCCGGGCTCCGGGCGGTCAGCTTCGATGTTGGGGACGAAGAGGCGATTGAAGACGTCGGCAGCGGCGTCGCCGGAGAAGAGCACGGGGCCGTGATAATCCTCGGCGGCGACGACGGGTGCGTCGCGAAGCTCCTTGAAGGACAGGAGGTCGTCGATGGTGCGTTTGCGGAAGGCGGGCCAGCTTTCGAGCTGGGCGGCTGCCGTGGCGGTTGAGCCGTTTTCGCGGCCGAGGCGCATGCCGTCCGCTGCCTGACCGCCGACGGAGATGTTGGCGGCATAGCCGGTGTAGCCGTCGCGGGTGACGGTGCCTTCGGTGTTGACGAGGGTACTGTTGACGGCGACGGCGCGGAGGTTTGCGGTGGAGTACTGCACGGCCTGGGCGAAGGAGCGCACCTCGGGAGCGGTGGCGTAGAGGCCGCTGGCTTCGATGATGCGCCGGCGCCAGTCTGCGCGGTCGAGCTCGATGTGGCGGAGCGGCTCGATGCGGGTAACGGGCTTTGCGTGGGCGAAGTCGGCTTCGCGGCGCTCCTGCTCAAACTGCTTGAGCGCGGCCTGCTTGCTGGCGTAGGCGCGGAGAGCGGTTTTGTAAGCCTCGTCGGTGGCAAGCCAGAGGGCGTAGCGCAGGGCTTCGGGATTGTTTTCGTCGGGGCCGAGTTGGGCGGTGCCTTCGCCCTTGGCGGAGGAGTTGTCGTGATCGTACGAGCCGACGCGGACGGTGACCCGGATGACGGATTGGTGCACGTCTTCTTCGCGGGTGAGCGCGCCGTAGTTGGCGACGGCCTCGTAGCGGGTGATGTCGTCGAGGCGGTACTCCATGTAGTAGGGCCGCTGCATGCCGGGAAGCAAGAGCGAGGCTTGTTCGCGGGCGAGCTCTGCCTGCATGGCGGCGAGCATGGGGTCGTCCCCTGGTTTGGCTTGGGCGCGGAGGGGGAACGTGCCGGTGAAGGTTACAAATGCGGAAAGCAGCATGGCAAGCGAGGATGGGCGGTTCACTGAGCGCCTCCCTTGCTGGCGATCTGGGCGTTGGGTGCGGCGGAGGGCGGCGGGAGGATGGGAGGGCGAGCGTTGCCCTGAGCCTGTCGCTGGGTTTCGATTTCAGAAACGAGCATGGCGGGAGCGACGGCGGAGACGGGGATCTGTCCGGACTCCGCGCCGCAGATGCCGTTGAAGATTTCCTGGTGGTCGCTGGTGGCGACGATGCGGGTGAGGGCGGCCTGGGGGGTGCCGACGATGGAGACGCCGCGCACGAGCTCGTCGGGGCGGCCGTCCACGTAGACGCGGTAGACAACGAGGGGGATGACGGAGAAGGCCTGGGGCGAGCGGCGGTTGGTGACGGCGAAACCGGAGGAGATGTCTTCGAAGTAGAGGCCGTAGGGTTTGCCCTGCTTTTTGGCCTCGTCGATGAGTAACTCTCGCAGTTGCTTTTCCGGGACAGGCTTCGAGGAGCTGACGATCAGGTTGCCCTGGCGGCCGGTGGGCATGTGGCCGACCTCGGCGCGGCCGTGGCCGTTGGAGTTGGAGAAGGCAGCGACGGGCAGGCGGGACATGAGGAAGGTTTCGAGGACGCCGTTTTTGATGAGGTCGACGCGCCGCGCGGGCTGGCCCTCGTCGTCGAAGGAGTAGTGGCCGGAGAGCGGGTGGCCCTCGAAGTTGGTGAGAGTTGGGTCGTCGGAGACGGAGAGGAAGGTGGGCAGGATCTGTTTGCCGAGAAGCTTGGTGAAGGTTTGGCCCTCTTCGTCGCCGCGCTGCCGCTGGCCTTCGAGGCGATGGCCGAGCACCTCGTGGAAGAAGACGGCGGAGGCGCGGCCGGAGAGGATAGCGGGGCCGTTGAACGGCTCGGTGATGGGGGCTTTGCGCAGGGCCTCGAGATTCTCCGCCATGGCGCGGGTCTTGGTGAGCAGCGTGGCCTGGTCGGGCAGATGGGCCGGCTCGTCGGCTTCAAAGGTTTCAACGCGGAACAGGTCCATGCCGTCGTCGGCGCGGGTGCGGGCGACGATGACGAGGCGAGCGACGTGGCTGGGAGTGGCGACGCCGGCGCCTTCGGAAGAGACGAAATAGTCGGTCTCGGTGGAGGCTTCAAGTGAGGCGGTGTTGTAGAGCACGTCGGGGAACTGCTTGAACA
>CAXUCK010000173.1:0-4779 GCA_964249375.1 uncultured Acidobacteriaceae bacterium | reverse complement strand
AAGGACCCCTGTAGTTGCCGTTGCAGTTGCCGTTGCCTTCGCTTTTCTTGTTATCACCCCCACAGGGGACCTGCTGTCTGCCGTTGCAGTCGCCCATTTCACCGCCCAAATCCTGAGCGCAGCGAAAGACCCCGCATGGACAGGTGCCCTTGTTCTTGCCGCTGCGTTCGCCTTCCCGCCTCGCGAGCCCAACCCTGTCAACCCCAGCCACCCCTAAACCCAAATCCTGCAACCACATACACTTGGCGCAAAACCATCCACAACCCGCTACCATAGAAACAGAAGCAAACCGGCAAAACGGAGCAAGCCACCCGGTAAGTCGTTCATTCCAGAGATTTTGCACGTAAAACTCCTGGAATCAGGAGTTTGCAGCGAACGGCACCTCGTAAACCCTTCAATCCAGGGATCTTCCTCAAAAAAGCCCCCCGGGGGAGGGGGCGGGGGGCCGTGCCGCACCCACCTCACACCCGAAACCTCTCCGCATCCTGCACCTTCAACTCCAGCCCCATCCCAGGCCGCCCGAGGTCCGGCACCATCTCCCCGTTCACCGGCTCGCAGAACCCCTCAAAAAACATCCGCTCAATCCGAGCATGATCATGAAAGAACTCCAGATGCACCGCCCGCGGGACCGAGCAGCACACATGCACATGCATGCTCGGCCCGCAGTGCGCCGAGAGCGGAATCCCGTAAGCCCAGCACAGCGAAGCCGCATCCAGAAACCCGCTCACACCGCCGCACCGCGTCGCATCCGCCTGAAGCACCGTCACCGCCTGCGCCTCGAGCATGGTACGGAAGTACCACGCCGTGTAGCCATACTCGCCCGCCGCGATGTCCATCCCCAGCGGAGCCCGCTCCCGGACTTGGTTCAGGCGTTGCAAGTGGTCCGAGCTCACCGGCTCCTCAAACCACGTCACACCCTGCTCGGCAAAGCGGTGGGCCAGCGCGACTGCCTGCGTCACCGTATATCCGCCGTTCGCATCCACAAACAGCCCGCACTCCGGCCCAATCGCCGACCTCGCCACGCGCACCCGCCGCTCGTCGTCCGCCGGATGCGTCCCGATCTTCATCTTCACCATGGTGAAGCCCTGCTCCGCCCAACCGCCAAGCTGCGCAGTCAATTGCTTGTCCGTGTACGTCGTAAATCCACCGCTGCCGTACACCGGAATGCCCGTCCGCACCTGCCCCAGCAGACTCACCAGCGGGACTCCGAGCACACGCGCCCGAAGATCCCAAAGCGCGTTGTCGATTGCCGAGGCGGCCATCATCGCGGTGCCCGTCTCCCCCAGGTTGCGTATCCCGTGCAGCATCCGCTGCAGCGTTTCCGCATGCCGGAAGACGTCGCTCCCCACCACGAGTTCCTTCACCAGCTTGGCGGCTACCTTCGCTGTTCCCTCGTCTGCGTAGGTATAGCCGAGCGCTTTGGTGTCTCCGCTCGCGAGCTCGACCAGAACCATCGTCGTGCTCGTCCAGGCAAAGGTCCCGTCTGCTTCCGCCGCATCGGTTGGAACCGTAAACACGCTTACAGAACCGGATGTGACCCTGAACTCCTCTGCCATTGCACCCTCCCCCTGCGGAGCGCTAGAGCGCCTCCGGCAGGTGAGATGCACCGGTTCGCGAGCGTGCAATGCTCCCGCGCGCGGGAGAGCGGATCACTTCGACGGGAGCGAAGGCTCACCCAACATGCGGTTAATGTATCCAGCGGAGCCGGTCATCGCCACCACCTTTCCAGGATTGCCCAGAAACACGGCCTTCTCCGGAACGTCCACGTTGACAAAGGCACCGGGGGCGATGAGCGCATCCGAGCCGACCGTGACCTTGCCCACAATCACCGCGTTTGCCCCCACCCAGACCCGATCGCCCAACGTCGGTGCGCCGAGTCTCGATCCACGGCTCGTCGCCCCGATCGTCACGCCTTGATTGAGGTTGCAGTTGCGCCCGATCACGGCAAATGGACTGACCACGAGCATGCCAAAATGCCCCATGTAAAACCCGGGCGCAATCACAGTCGTCGGGGAGATGTCATAGCCAAACCGGAAGCGGCAGCGATGCAGCTGAAGCCGGTGCCAGAGGTAGGGAACAGCCCCCAGCGACCGCCGCCGGGACGCGTAATGCGCCACATGCCGGAGATGGTAGGTGAAGCGAAACCCGGGCTCTTCGAGGTAAGCGCTCAGCAGCGCCCTTCGGTCCGTGCGGCCGCAATAGCGAAAGAGGTCCGCCGCGATGGTCTGGTGAAGGTCAGGCAATCAGTCCGTGCTCGTCATGGTCTGGCGACAGGGTAGCACCTCCGCGTTCCCCTCGGCAGAACCCTCCGAGCCTCTCCGGCGACCAACGTCAGCGACTGCTCAGCTGACGAAATGGCCCATCTTCTCGCGCTTGGTTTCCAGGTAGAGCGCATTGTGGCTGCTCTCCGGGACTTCCGCGGACAGGCGTTCGGCGACGGTGATGCCATGTTGCTCGAGAGCCGCGACCTTTTCCGGGTTATTCGTGATGAGGCGGACGGCCGAAACGCCGAGGAGGCGGAGCACTTCGGCGGGGAGCTCGAAGTGACGGCAATCGGCGGCGTAGCCCAGTTCGAGGTTCGCCTCGATGGTGTCGCGGCCGTGATCCTGAAGCTCGTAGGCGCGGAGCTTGGCCATGAGGCCGATGCCACGGCCCTCCTGCTGCTCATAGAGGAGGATGCCGCGACCCGCATCGGCGATGGTCGCGAGGGCGAGCTCGAGCTGCTGGCGACAGTCGCAGCGCAGGGAATGGAAGACATCGCCGGTGAGGCACTGGGAGTGAATGCGGACGATCGGCGGGTCGAGTTGACCATCAGGGCCGATGCTGTCGACGTCACCCATCACCAGAGCGACGGCACCCTCGGTGCGCGTCAGCGGCACCGGAAGCGCGGCGTTGCAGGGTTCGGGGTTGGTGACGGTTCCCTCGAAGCCCAGGATGCGGAAGTGGCCCCAGCGTGTGGGGAAATCGGCGTCAGCAACCTTGCATACGTCGGTAAGTCGGGAAGCTTCGGCCATGACTGGATTATATGATTCGGGATCGGCCGGAAGGATGCGAGCTGGCTTCAAGGATTGAGGCCAAGGTCGCACACTTCTATGGTTTGCGCGTCGAGGCCAGGAATGCGCCGGCGAGCAGCAGACAGCCATGGACGAGCGCGGGTAGCACCAATGCTGCGCGGATGGGGACAGGGTGAAGGTACGCGTGAGCGGGTTAGAGTAGGGGTGTGACGCAGCAGCCTCATGACGCAACGCTGATTCTGATTACGCTGCTGGTAGAGCTAGGCGTAGCGGCGGCGGTGTCGAGCTCGCTGGCGCGCTCGACGACCTTTAAGAATCTGCTGCTGATGCCCCGGCGGACACCGCGGCAGACGGTCAAGCTGCTGGCGATGATCGTGGTGCCGCTGACGCTGGGTGTCTGGATTCGGCTGCGGGTGCAGAACTTTCTGGCGGCAGATCTTTCGTTTGAGACCTCGCTGCTGCTGGGTTTGCTGGTGGAGCCGTGGGCGGCGCTGGCGGGAGCGGCGTGCCTGGCGCTCCCGGCTGAGCTGCATGGGGAGATGTGGTCTTTGCCGGTGAATCTGCTGGTCGCCGGAGCGGCGGTGCTGTTTCGTCGGTTCGCGCGTGCGGAGGATGTGTGGTCCTTTTCGCCGATGATCGACCTGAGCCTGTACCGGTGGATCACACGAAACCTGCGGCGGCCGCATCTGGACCGGCAAATTCTGCTGCTGGTGACGATCACAGTGATGCAGTTCTGTACGAGCATGCTGGGACGATACCGGCCACGACGGGTGTTTGAGCTGTGGTCGAATCGATGGCTTGTGGAGCTGGCGATCTGTGCCTGCGCTCCGGTGGTGGTCGGGATTCCGTTGAAGATCTGGAATGCAATTCGGATCGAGCGGCAGCTGGAGGAGCAGGGCCGGCTGCTGCTGGAGGCCAGACTCGATGCGTTGCAGCGACAGATCAATCCGCACTTCCTCTTCAACACGCTCAACTCGATCACGTCGCTGATCCGCGTGGAGCCGGAGTTGGCGCGGGAGATGATCGGGAAACTGGCAAACATCCTGCGCACGCTGCTGAAGGAGCGCGAGGCGTTTGTGCCATTGAGTGAGGAACTCGAGTTTACCGACGACTATCTTGGCATCGAGGTGGTGCGGTTCGGAGCCAAGCTGCGGGTGGTGAAGGAGATTGCGCCGGAGACGATGGATGTTGCCGTTCCGAGCATGCTGCTGCAGCCGTTGATTGAGAACTCGATCAAGCACGGGCTGGAGCCGCGGATCAGCGGAGGCACGGTGACGCTGCGGAGCCGGATGACCGAAGACGGATTGCTGCTGGTCGAGGTGGAGGACGATGGTGTGGGGATGGAGCCGGGGCGCGCGGTGGCAGCGCCGGTGAGCGGGCTGGTGCGGTCGGGCTCGGGCGTCGGGATGCGGAACGTGCGCGAGCGGATGGAGGTGCTGTACGGCGGCGCGGCGACGGTCGAGATGGTGAGCCGGCCGGGGCGAGGCACCCGGGTGACGCTGCGGATGCCGGTGCGGGACGCGCAGGCGGTTGCGTGGCCGGCGGGGTTCGGACCAGAGAACGTTGCGCATCTCCTGAAGGACGCTGTGCGCGCAGTGACCCGACGCGAAGCCTGACGGTTGTTCTTCGCCGGCGGTGGCTTAGACCGACGTACTTACGGCGGCGGAGAGAGATGGCAAGAAGGTGGGATCCGCTTTCATCGCGAACGCGGCGACGCGGGCGTTTTCTTCCAGGTGCGGGATCGACGAGGTGCCGGGGATGGGGA
>CAXUCK010000172.1:0-4816 GCA_964249375.1 uncultured Acidobacteriaceae bacterium | reverse complement strand
CCGAAGACCCCTCCTCCAGCAGCCAAGGATTCAACGTCTGCCCGCCGAACCAGATATCGTTCAGCGCCAGCGCCCCCAGGCTCAGCTTCGCCACCAGCACCGCTCCCGCATCCCGAAGTTTCTGCACCACATGCGCATCCGCCCCCGGAATGCGCGTGATAAAAGGCTCCGCTCCATACGTCGTCGGGATCCCCGCCGTGTCCAGCAGGTCCTTCGCTCCCCACGGAACTCCGTGCAGCGGCCCGCGATACTTCCCTGCTGCAATCTCCGCATCCGCGGCCCGTGCCTGCTCCATCGCCAGGTCGGCCGTCAGCGTGATCACGCAGTGCAGCTTCGGATCGAAGCGCCGCAGCCGGTCCAGGTAAATTCCCGTCAGCCGCTCCGACGTAATTTGCCGCGTCCGCAGCCATTCGGAAAGCTCCGTCACCGGCGCGAACGCAATCTCCTCGTCGTTTCCCGGCAGCGCCCGCACCGCGTCTGCGCTGCGCACAAACCGGTCCACCGCCGGCGGCGCATATCCGCCAAAGTCCCCGTTGAACTGCGACGGATTCGTCAACGAAAACGGCGCAACCGCCGGCCCCAGTTGCACCTTCCGCGGCCCCATCCTCCGCTCATACAGCGGAGCCATTGCCTGCCGCCAGTTCCCCGCCGCCTCGTTCACCTCATTCACATCGAGGTCCACCTGCACCAGCCGCTCCGCCTCGCCAAAGGTCGCCGCCGTCACGTCCGGTCCAAACGCCGGAGCCGTCCCAAACGCCGGCGGCTGCCCGGCCGGCGGCGGACCACTCGCTGGCGCGTGATGCGGCAGCACCTCCTTGCATCCAGCCGCAGCGGCCGCCGCCGCCAGACTTAGCGAAGCACTGGCCAGAAACGATCGGCGTGTCTGCGGGCGCATCGGCTCATGAGTCGACATCGGTAACTCCTTCAATCAAGTGTGAGATTCCCGAAACCAGCATCCACCCCAGCGCGCCAGGGACGTCCAGACCCCTGCCGACCTCGCATGGACCTTCGCGGCTCCCGCTGTTCGCTCAGGCTCTTCGCCGGTACCGGATCGAAAACTCGTACCCCGCATTGGCCGGAAACATCGCCGCGACGTTCCGCAGCCGCTCCGCCAGCGCCTGCGGGGCCAGCAACGGATATTCCCGCTCGCGCAGCTCCGAGTAGTTGAAGTCCAGCGCCAGCGACAGCAGATAAATCGCCACCGCATCCGAAAATGCCGCTTCCAGGTACTCCGTCTTCGCCTTCTCGTTCACCCGCAGAAGATCACCGGCGCGCACCGTCCGATCCTCAAACGATTCCAGCCGGCTTTCCCACGCATCCTGCGAGGTTTCCCCGCGTACATCCGCCAGCGCCTGCGCCCAGACCAGCTCGCAGAAGCTCTCCGGAACGCCGCTCGCATCCACAAACGCGTGCCCGACATTGATGAAGAACTCAAACGACAGCGCAAATTGGTCAGCCGGAAGACGCGTCGAGATAAACACACCATCGTTGTCGCGGAAGGACACGTTCCGGTGGCAGATCGCCTGCTCGGCCAGCTCCTCGGTCGAGTCTGGCGCAATCAGCGTCGCCTCCGGAGCCGTGCTGCGATGCCCCGTCGTTGAGGCATCCCTCGCCGAGATTGCCAGCGGGACAAAGTAGTACGCCGTGCGCCCAAGCGCGGCCCCGATCGCCTCTGGCACCGCACCCACCAGCCGCGCCAGATCCGCGGCCACAACCCGGGTCTCGCCCCAGAACGCGTAACGAACCCCGTTAGACGCTCGGATTAGGGTGACCTCGCCCGCTACCTGGTCGGCCGGCAATGGAAGGACTTGAACGCGCTCAGGCATAAACCGGTATTCTATCTGCAGAAGGGCATCGCGATGATGAGAGAAACACAGACTGCGCTTCCAGAGGGCCCGCGCAGCTTCGGCCGGGGCTATCTGTTCGGCGTTCCCGTCGGCGATCTCGGCCTGTTCGCCAGCCTGCTCATCGGTCTCGCGTCGGGCTTTCTGGCCTTCTTTCTCGCGACCTTTGTCAGCATCGTCACGCTGCTGTTCCTGAATACCGCGCGACACACCAGCCTCGATTACGCGCTCACCTACAAGCGCATCGGCCTGCCAATCGGCCTCGTCGTCGGCATCCTGGCTCTCAGCTACCTCGGTACGCTCTGGGGACGTCGGCAGCTGCGGCGCGCCTGAGCAAACTCCGCTCTTCCTCCTTTGCGGAACAGTCATTCAAGGTCCAACGACCTTCGTCTACGTAAGCGGCGAACCGGTCCGCCCGCTTTGCTATGCTTTGGACTCAGCAAAATCCTGCCTTGTCCGGAGTGCTTCTTGACCGTTCGTTCCCGCCGCGCTGTCCTTGTCCTCGTTGCTGCATCTGCTTTCGTTTCGCCTGGTTTGTTGTTCGCCGCCGACCAGGCGAAGGCGGCCGCCGCGCCGACCTATAACGGGCCGCAACCCGCGACCGAGACGCTCGACCTCACCATGTACGCGCGCATTCGCCAGGAAGGTCTGGCGCACTCGCACGTCATGCAGTTTGCCGGGGCGCTCGCGGACGGCATCGGACCTCGCCTGACCGGCTCGCCCAACATGGCCAAGGCAAACGCGTGGACGCGCGACACGCTGACGAAGATCGGCCTTGAGAACGCCCACCTCGAAGACTGGGGCGAGTTCGGGCTGGGCTGGCAGCAGATCAACACCTGGGTGCGCATGATCTCGCCTGATCCGGAGCCGCTGTGGGCGCAGGCAGCTCCGTGGTCGCCCGCGACCAAGGGGCCGGTCAGCGGCGACGTGATCCTGGTCGACGCAAAGGAGATCGGCGATCTCGACAAGTACAAAGGCAAGCTCGGCGGCAAGATCGTCCTGTTCGGCGCGATGCGCGCAACGCCCGACATCACCAAGCCACTGTTCACGCGGTACACGGCGGAAGAGCTCAGGGAGATGGAACACTATCCGGAAGACTCGGGACGGCTGGACCCGAGCTCGCCCGACGTGCAGCGCAGGCTCGCGGAGCGTCGACGCACGTATGAGCTGCGCCAGGCGGCGCTGAAGCTGATGGTGGCTGAAGGTGTCGTGGCGATCCTCACGCCCAGCCGCGACGGCGGCGATGGCGGCGGAACCGGCATCATCTTCGACGACAACGGCGCAAATCTGGCGCGGGGCGCGCAGAAGCCGGAGAACCGGATCACCATCCCGAACGCGGTGATGATGATCGAGCACTACAACCGGCTCGGCCGCATGCTGGAGAACCATGTTCCAGTCAAGCTGGAGCTGGACATCGAGACCAGGTTCACGGGCGAGCACGAGCACGGCTTCAACACGGTCGCCGAAATTCCCGGCGCAGATCCGCGTTTGCGCAACCAGGTCGTGATGGTCGGCGGACATCTCGACAGCTGGATCTCCGGCACCGGCGCGACCGATAACGGCGCGGGCTCGGTGGTGGCGATGGAAGCGGTACGCATTCTGAAGGCGCTTGGCGTGAAGCCGCGGCGAACCATCCGGATCGCGCTGTGGAGCGGCGAGGAGCAGGGACTCTACGGCTCGCTCGGGTATGTGAAGCAACACTTCGGCAGCTTTGCCGAGCCGAAGACGCCTGACACTTCAGGGCTGCCGAGCTTCATGACCAACAACCGTGGACCGCTGACGACGACCAGGGAATGGGAGACGCTGGACGCGTACTACAACCTGGACAACGGAACCGGTCGCGTGCGCGGCGTGTACACGCAAGAGAACCAGCCAATCGGACCAATCTTCAGGCAGTGGATTGCACCGCTCGCGGACCTGGGCGTGACGACGATTTCTTACCAGAACACGGGTGGCACGGATCACCTGTCGTTCGACGCGGTGGGTTTGCCGGGCTTTCAGTTCATCCAGGATCCGATGGACTACGACACGCGCACGCATCACTCGGACATGGACACCTACGACCGGCTGCATGCGTTCGACCTGGAGCAGGCTGCGGTGGTCGAGGCGATCTTCCTGTACAACACGAGCGAGCGTGAGGCGATGATGCCGCGCAAGCCGTTTCCGCGCCCCGAAACGGAGAAGCAGATGAGCGCACCGATTCCGAACATCTACCCGAACGCGGTGGTTCCGGAGTCGACGGTGCCTGCGCCGAAGACGGAATCCTCGCAGCCGGTTCCCGCGCCGGACAACGGGAAGCCGACGACGCCGAAGTCGTAGTCGTTTCCGGCTTCGCTCGCGGGTTAGAGCCAGGCCGAGAGCAAGCGGCCGGCGGAACCGAGCATGGCGAGCGAGTCGGTGCGGTTGCGGAAGTAGCGGGTGTTGAGCTCGGTTGCGCCGAGGTCTTCGACCGAGCGGAAGCCGTGGAGCTCGGCGGCGACTTCGTCGGGGGTGAAGAAGATCTGGAACGGTTCGCCAGCGCTCGCGACGCGGCTGGCGAGCGAGTCGTGGGCGAGCTGCTCCGGCGGTGGAAGGACGCGGCGCGGTTGGGAGTAGTCGAAGACCACGACGCTTCCGCGCGCCTGCTGTGCGATGTAGCTGACGGTTGCGCGGAAGGCTTCGAGGGTGAGGTACGGAACGACGCCGAGCCAGGCGAAGACGGTGGGAACGCTCCGGTCGAAGCCGGCGCGGCGCAACTCGGTTGCGAGCTGCTGCTGTTCGAAGTCGACAGGGACGAAGGCGAGGTTATCGGGGATGGCGATGCCGGCCTGCCAGAGCAGGGTGCGCTTCCAGTGCTGGGTTGCTGGGTGATCGACCTCGAAGACGCTGAGGTCTGGAAATGGATTGCGGTAGGCGAAGGTGTCGAGGCCGGCGCCGAGCAGGACGTACTGCCCGGCGCCGTGTGCGACGGCTTCGGCGAGGGTGTCTTCGGC
>CAXUCK010000171.1:0-4826 GCA_964249375.1 uncultured Acidobacteriaceae bacterium | reverse complement strand
CCCGAAGTGACCGTCGCCCTCGCCGAAGCCACCACCCGCGAAGCCGGCGCCCCCACCGCACTCGAGCCCGAAGAAATCCCCTGCCTCGAACCCGACCCCACCCACACTGCTCCCCAACACGACCAGTCCGCGTCCGAGCCCGCCGCCAACCGCGTCCCCATCCAGCGCTCCGCCCTCACCGAGTTCGCCGCAACAGACGCCGGCCCGAATGACTCCGCCGCCTTTTCCCCCGCGGCCTTCTTCTCCGCCCTGCTCAAGCAGCTCTACCTCGACCAGCCCTACATCCCCCGCTCCATCTATGTCCCGGTAGACTTTCCCGACCGCGCCCTCCTCACCGACCTCCTCTCCGAGCGCACCGGCCGCCGCATCGAGTTAGCCGCCCCCCAGCGCGGCGACAAACGGTCTCTAGTGGACTTGGTGTGCCAAAACGCCAAGCAGTCCTTCGACCAGCGCTTCCGCGTCCTCCAGCCCACCCAGCGCGCGATCGCCCAGGCCCTCCAGGACGCCCTCACCCTCGCCGAGCTCCCCAAGCGCATCGAGTGCTTCGACATCTCCCACATCCAGGGCGCCGACACCGTCGCCTCCATGGTCGTCTGGGAAGACGGTGCCATGAAGAAATCCGACTACCGCAAGTTCCAGGTCAAAACCGTCACCGGCGTCGACGACTTCGCCTCCATGCGCGAAATTATTCAGCGCCGGTACAAGCGCCTCCTCGACGAGAAAAAACCCTTCCCCTCCCTCATCCTCATCGACGGCGGCCTCGGGCAGCTCCACGCCGCCTACGCCGCACTTGAAGAAATCGGAGCCACCCTCCAGCCCCTCGCCTCCATCGCCAAGCGCGAAGAGGTCATCTACGTCCACGGCCAGGAAGACGATCCCGTCGTGCTCGACCGCCGCTCCCCCGTCCTCCACCTCGTCCAGAAAATCCGCGACGAGTCCCACCGCTTCGCCGTCACCTACCACCGCAAACGCCGCGAAATTCGCGACCGCACCAGCGAACTCGACACCATCCCCGGCGTAGGCCCCCGCACCCGCCAACGCCTCCTCCAACACTTCGGCTCCGTCCGCGGCATCGAACTCGCCGCCACAAAAAACATCGACGCCCTCACCGCCGTCGTCAACCCCACGACCGCAGAAAAGATCCGCCAACACTTCGCCAGCGAACCAGCTCTTCATTCCGACACAATAGTCACGATTTCGTGACACCGTTGTTGTAGAGTGCGTCTGTCATCACCTTGGTATAAGCTGCTACCATTCTCATATGGCACTCCTTCGACAAGCCGCTGGCTCCGCTGCAGAACGTGAACTTACACGTGCCGTTCGCCGTGTCCACGAAGAATACGGGAGTGATTTGCGTGGTTTCTTCGAAGCGGCAAAACGGGCTAGCGTCCGTGACGTAAATTCCGACGCGAAGAATGAGACTCATGCCAGCCCTGAACGAGATTCGCAAGAATCCTAATTTTCGACCGAATCCGACACGCGGCGTTCATCTCACCGGGGTCATTGATCAGACGACCTTAGAACGCCTCTCACCCTCGGTACTGTCTTTACTCGATGGTTCTGATGGACCCATCACACTCTACATCGAAAGCCCGGGCGGCAATCCAAATGTCGCAGAGAGGCTTCGTCAGCTCATTTGCTTGCCCTCACAGGACACGGGGGAGCGTCATCGCTTAATTACAGTCGGGTTAACAACATGCGCGAGTGCAGCTTGCGATCTGTTGATTGCGGGCGATTACGCCGCTGTCTACCCACAGACCCTTCTCTTATGTCACGGTGTACGGAGGTCAGGTGGTGGAGATGCCGTCACGCGAGAAGTCGCAGCAGATCTTGCGCAGAGTCTCGCGACATCAAACGAGCGCTTTGCTCTTGAAACAGCTAACAACGCTATTAGCCGATTCATCTTTCGCTATGTAATGCTGCGGCCGGTCTTCCCTGAAGTCCGAGAAGCGGATAGCATGCCAAGCTTATCCGATGAAAGCTGTTTTCTTCGAGCGCTTCTCTCCCGCACTTCCAGTGAGGTTGGCCACCTTTTAAGCACGGCTATGCTCAGCCACCTCGCCACGGAAATCACAGATCTGGGGGTGCTGCGAACCATTACAGCTGCGAGTGAACAACCTCAAGACTTTGCTCAACTTGAAGCTGTGCTTCTGAAATGCATCATCGACCGGCTCATAGCTGACCATAAAGATGACGACAGCTGGACATTCAGAAGT
Source organism: uncultured Acidobacteriaceae bacterium (assembly GCA_964249375.1). Classification (GTDB taxonomy): domain Bacteria; phylum Acidobacteriota; class Terriglobia; order Terriglobales; family Acidobacteriaceae; genus Edaphobacter. Next base: position 2,610 of record CAXUCK010000171.1, on the reverse strand, counting down.
CGAGGTCTATCGGAACTCCAACAGCAATTTGAAATTTTGCTTCGCAGTCGTGAGGGCAGTCATGCCGAGCAGATCGAAAAACTGACTCTGCGCTGGGGTGAGTACTTGTTAGATGGCCAAGACGCTGAGCACCTCAAGTCGCTGAACGACGAAGACAGGCCGGCTTGGTTACGTGAAAAGGTCGGCAAGGTTGTTAGACAGCTCTGGTTTATCTTCGTCTCCCTTTGCAGGCGCCTTCAGGAAAACGAGAACTACCTCACAGCGGAAGATGCTTACTGGATAGGGCTTGTGGACGAGATTATTGGGAGGCCGGACTTGCCGAGTCCTCGGCTTTTGGTCGAGTACGCTCCCGCCACACCAACAGGATCTGGAGAGCAGACTTAGATCAAAGCCAGGCCTTAACGCTCACTCGAACACGTCGATGCCACTCGATAGTCTTATTCCCTGCTGATTTAACACTTCCTCCCTTAACCCCATCCCATCAAAATCCTTCCCCACACCTCTGCATCCAACGACTGACAGCCAGCACGCACATTCCCTGTCCCTCAGAAGGAGCACCATGCCCACCGACCTCATCACTCCCCAGGACCCACGCTCGCAATACCCCGGCCCACCGTCAAAAATTGAGCTCCAGGCCGCCCCCGCCACCCAGCAGGCCATGACCCAAAAGCCCGACTGCGGCGAGCTCTCCTACAAAGGCTCCGGCAAACTCGCCGGCCGCAAGGCCCTGCTCACCGGTGCCGACTCCGGCATCGGCCGCGCCGCCGCCATCGCCTTTGCCCGCGAAGGAGCCGACGTCGCCATCGGCTACCTTCCCGCGGAACAAAAAGACGCCGAAGAAGTCGCCAACTACATCCGCGAAGCGGGCCGGAAAGCCGTCCTGCTCCCCGGTGACATCTCCCAGGAATCCGTCTGCGAGAAGCTCGTCGCCGACGCCGTCGCCCAGCTCGGCGGCCTTGACATCCTGGTCAACAACGCCGGCAAGATGGGCAAAACCGAAGGCATCCTCGAAACCTCGACCGAGCGCTTCGACGCCCTCATGAAGACCAACGTCTACGCCCTTTTCTGGATCACCAAGGCCGCCCTCCCCCACCTCAAGCCCGGCAGCTCCATCATCAACACCACCAGCGTCCAGGGGTATGATCCCTCCGCCAACATCTTCGACTACGCCATGACCAAAGCCGCCATCGCCAACTTCACCAAGGGCCTCTCCGAGCCGCTGATGGAAAAGCACGGCATCCGCATCAACGGCGTCGCTCCCGGCCCCATCTGGACGCCCCTCCAGGAGGCCGACGGCAGCGAAGAAAAGCTCAAAAAGCTCGGCAGCTCCACACCCTACAAGCGTCCCGGCCAGCCCGTCGAGCTTGCCCCCGTCTACGTCCTGCTCGCCTCGCAGGAGGGCAGCTACATCACCGGCGAAATCTACGGTGTCACCGGCGGTATGGGCAGCATCGCCTAAACCGACAACACAAAAAGAGCTGCTCCCCGAAATGGGAGCAGCTCTTTTGCACATCGTCTTTCATTACCGCAAGCTGAGTCGTCGGTAGCAGTTTGACGAAGCATGACGAGATGCTCGACCAGCGCCGCTCCAGCACCAGTCGCTAGGCCGCAGCTTTCTTGGCAGCACTCTTCTTCGCCGAAGACTTATTCGCGGGAGTTTTCGCTGCTTTTTTCGCGGGAGCTGCTTTCGCTGCCTTACTGACGCTCTTCCGCTCCGCCGCATCCGGGCTCTTGCCCTTTGCCTGCTCCGCCCGCTTGCCACCCATTGCGATCTGCTTCTTCCGCGCCGTCTCCCGGTCCACTTCTTTGCCGCCGTTCTTGCTTGCAGGCTCTTTGCGGCAGCTTCCCTGCTCATGCTCGCCCTTGCCCGGGACCGGCACAAACCCCGGCCAGCACCGCGACGTCTTCTCGTATGCTTCGCCACTCGCTCCCTCGGAGCCCTTCGACTTCGCGGTTCCCTTCGCCGATTTTGTTGCCGCCTTCTTCGCTGTCGTCATGAAACGGTAAGAGCGCAACGCCCTCCCGCACGTTGCGCTCACCCCGACACCACTTTCACCAAATCAAACGTAACTAATAAGAATCTCCACCGCCACTCTCACTCGCCGCCGAGCTGCCAAACGTCTGGCAACTGTCGATCGTCCCTCCGTCCAGCCCGCGCTTGAACCAGAACTGCCGCTGCTGGCTCGACCCGTGGGTAAAGCTCTCCGGACTCACCGCCCGTCCGCTCATCTTCTGCAAGTGGTCGTCGCCCACCGCAGCCGCCGCCTTCAGGGCTCCGGCGATGTCATCCGGATGCACAATGTTTCGCTGCTCGGTCGAGTGCGCCCAGACGCCCGCGAAGCAGTCCGCCTGCAGCTCCAGGTCCACCGACAGCTGATTCGCCTGATCCGGATGTTGCTGCGTCGCCTGCCGCATCTTGCCCTCGATCCCCAGCAGATCCTGCACATGGTGCCCCAGCTCATGCGCGATCACGTACGCCTGCGCAAAGTCTCCCGTATCCCCACCAAACCGCTTCAGCTCATCCCAGAAGTCCAGGTCGATATACACCTTCTGATCCTGCGGACAATAAAACGGCCCCGTCGCCGCCCGCGCTGTCCCGCACCCCGAGTA
>CAXUCK010000170.1:4585-4829 GCA_964249375.1 uncultured Acidobacteriaceae bacterium | reverse complement strand
GCGACATCCTGTGGAGCGAGCACGCGGCCTTCGACGGCCACGCCGGCCTGCGGGAGGTGGGCGGCGAGAGTTTCGACCATTCTGCCGGAGCCGCCAGCGCCGCCGGTCGACCAGGAGAGCCCGACGTGGAAGGAACGGATCATTGGGGGCTCCGCTCGTTCGCTTTCCGGAGGGGGCCGTAAGAGGAAAGCTGCTGCTGGGGAGCACGCGGGAGGGCCGCTGTGGACATGGGACCAGTCTCGCC
>CAXUCK010000170.1:0-4575 GCA_964249375.1 uncultured Acidobacteriaceae bacterium | reverse complement strand
GCGCGGCGGAGAGCAACCGTTGGCGCGGAGGTGCGGGTGTTTCCGGGAAACGTGCCGACTGTGACCGGGACTGGCGGGAGACACATGACTCCCGTACCCATGAGGGGTGTGATAAGTCCGCGAATCGACGAGGTTTGGCATTACAGATGCGTGCGGAAACAATTTCCGCCCTGGTAGAGTCTGCCTAACTTAGGGTAAAAGCTACCTTTCGACTTAGAAGAAATTAACCGCATTCCCATGGGTTTGGATGAGTAATTCCGCTGTGGTATAGGTTATAGAACCTATTCAAAATCTATCTCGTTCGCTTCCGGTCTTTCTGCAGCGGGGTAGGTCAAAAGAGCTTCCCAGGGCGGATTTTCGGCTCAAAAAGCCGTATGCGAGCTTTGGCGAGTGGCGGACTTTTGTGTAAGACGGCTCCCTGCTGTGCTTGTCTCTGTGGCCCTTTCGTGGAATTTGCTTAGTTGCCTCTGGTTGATTGAATACGCCTAGAACTCCAGAGAACTTAGGGAGCACCGATCAATGGACCGCATGCTGCGCTTATTCCTCCTTGCTTCAACTTGCTTTTCGCTGACGTCACTGAGTGTTGCCGCGACGCTGAACCCGACGGATGCGTCGGCTGCTTTCGGAACGGAGGCTGCTCGGAAGAGTGGCGACCTGTTCGGCTTCGTTGGTGTGCAAGCTAACCTGAACGGAACGGATGCGCAGTGGCAGGCGACGCTTTCGGCGTTGCGGACGCTGGGCGTGCAGCACGTGCGCGATGCCGCGGCCACGGGAGCGCCGCAGGCGTTTTTCGACCGGCATGCGCAGGTGGGTGCGCTTGGGCTGAAGTCGATCTTTACGGCCGCGCACGGCACGCAGGCGGCGGCGCTGGAACGGTTTGCGGCGCGGGTTTCGGGCGATGTGGAAGGGCTGGAGGCGCCGAGCGGGATGGACGCTTCGCCGGACGCGTCGTGGGTGACGGATCTGCGGACGGATTTGCGCGCGGTGCACACCTCGGCGCAATCGCTGGGGCTGCCGACCTTTGGACCGACGCTAAGCTCGGCCGCGGCTTACAGCAGCCTGGGCGATGTTTCGGCGATGGAAGAGTTTGCCGGGGTGGGAGCCTTGCCGTGCGCGGGTGTGGCGGAGCAGGCGGCTGCGACCTGCACGGGCGTGACGGCGAAACTGCAGGCTTCGCTGGCGGGTACGAATTTTGCGGTTTCGGGTGCGGTGCCGGCTTCGGCCACACCCCTGCCGCCGGCGGTTGCGGCGATTTACCTGCCGCGGGTGCTGCTGGAGGAGTGGAATGCGGGCGCAAAGCGATCGTACCGGGCTGACCTGGACGTGGCCTCGACCAGTGACTATGCGCTGCTGGACAAAACGGGCGCTGAGACGCCGGCGTTTCGGGCGCTCGCGGGGCTGTTGAGCCTGCTGAAGGATAACGGCGCGGCGAACTTCCAGCCGGGCTCGCTGGCTTATAGCATTTCGGGGGTGGACAGCTCGGTGCACCATGCGCTGTTTGCGAAGAGCGACGGATCGTTTTACCTGGCGCTGTGGATTGAAGCGGCGAGCTACGACGCGAAGACGCGCAAGATGCTGACAGTTCCGGGGCAGGTGGCGAAGCTGGAGACGGCGGGTGCGATGTCGATGCGGAGCTACCAGTTTGACGAGACGGGCGCGGTGACGAGCAGCACGGCGACGCCGACGACGCCGCAGATGGTCCCGGTGAGCGACCGGGTGCTGGTGCTGGAGCTGACGCCGGCGGCGGCGGCGGGTTCCGCGACGGCCTCGACGGAGGCTTCAGTGGCGGCGTTTGCGGCGGGCACGACACCGACGGCGGGCGGGGTGACGGCCGCGAACAGCGGCAGCAATACCGGTGGCGGGCAGACGTACTACGTTTCGAGCAGCAGCGGGGATGATGGGAACGATGGCCTGTCCTCCCGGTCGCCCTGGAAAACGATCGCGAAGGTGAATGCGAGCACCAGCCTGTACCTGCCGGGGACCTCCATTCTGCTGAAGCGTGGGGACGTGTTCCGGGATGACTACGTGCGACTGATGAACAAGATCAACGCCGGGGCGAACACGACGGCGGGCAATACGCCGCTGCCGATTACCGGGACGGCGACACAGCCGATCGTGATTGGCGCGTACGGAACGGGGGCGAACCCGGTGCTGGACGGGGCGGATCCGCTGCAGGTGACGTGGACGCGGGTGACGGCGACGACGTGGAAGGCCACGGTGGCCAGCCTGCCCTCGAAGGTGTACGTGGACAGCCAGACGGCGGAGACGGAGCAGCTGTTGCCGCAGGCGAACGGGCTGGGAGCGTGGAAGGCGAATACGCCGTATCACTACCTGGATTTGGTCGTCTACAACGGCTTGCAGTACGTGGTGTACGGCTTGACCGGGACGATCGCGACGCCGAGCCTGCCGTACGGTCAGCCATACGTGGGGATTTCGGGCGGGGGCCCCACGACCCAGAAGTTTTCCTCGACCGCCTCCGGTCTGACGAACGTGGAGAACACGCCGGGGAGCTGGTACGGCACGGGTAAGACGGTGTATGTGCACCTGCTCGATGGCAGCAACCCGAACAACCATGTGATCGAGGGCAGTAATCGCCCGTATGGGGTGTTGCTGACCTCGGTGAATTACGTGACGGTCGAGAACCTGACGGTGGAGCGGCCACAGATGATCGGATTTGCGCTGGTGACATGGACTGATAATGCGCAGGCCGGGCACTACATGACGAACGAGTACAACTCTGTGATCAACAGCCAGGTGTGGAACTGGGGAACGTTTGGCGGCTCCTGCGTGCCTTCCCGTCATGTGTGTGCGGGAGTGGGGACGGCGGGCATTCTGTCGCAGTCTGCCGGAAACGCCGCCTGGGGCGGACTTGCGATCCATGGCACGGTGATCTCCGGCAACTACGTCGGTCGCTCGGACCAGTACTTTGGCTTGCGCACGATGGCGGGGGTAGCGGGCATTGAGGCGCTGGGGCAAAACGGGGCGTTGGTGACCAATAACCGGATCGTGACGATCAACAACCAATGCCTGAACTACCAGGCGCAGATGGGATCTCCGAGGAACGTTGGCGGAGAGGTGAGCTACAACTACTGCGGGAACAACCAGGGCAACTACTTCTTCGGGCAGACTACGGGCGGGCGGATCCATCACAACATCGCGGCGAACTCGTATGGCGAAGGGATCCAGGTGGGCGGCGATGACACGGGCAGCATGATCGACCACAACCTGCTGTACAACCTGGGACGCATGGCCAGCACGGTGGGCTACAACGGGATTGACTGCAATGGAGGCGGGCACTACCTGACGATGGCCAACAACACGATCGTGAACGTATGGGGAGCGTCGATCACGCTGGAGGCGGGCTGCGATCACGCCTATGTGGTGAACAACGTGCTGGACTTTCCGCCGACCGACCACGGAACGTTCTACTACTACCTGCAGGCCTCCTTCGCCACGGCGAAGTTCAACAATAACCTGTACAACCTGGCGCCGAACGTCCACCCGTGGCTGCATAACTACCGGCTGGCGCAGTGGAAGGTGGTGTCCGGCGAGACGGATGCGGTGCAGGCCGACCCTGTGTTTGTGAACGCGGCGATCGGGGACTACCGTCTGGCGAGCAGCTCTGCCGGCGTGGGGAGCTCGGTGTCGGTCTCGGGCACCGGCGCGAGCGCAGACGATGCCTCGACCCAGGGGGGCGCGCAGGACCAGGGCGCCGACCTGAGCGCGGCGAGCTACCAGTAGAGGGAAGCGGGCAGTAGGAGAAAGCGGGCAGTAGGGGGGAGGCGGGCTGCCCGGGATGGGTGGCCCGTTCCGCGCCGGTCTGGAGTTGAAAACTGGAGTGGAAGGTCAGGCGTGGAAGAGCTGGAGTTGAAGGTCAGGGTTTGAGCAGAAGCAAGAGCCTGCGGAGACCGCCGGGGCTGAGCCGCACCCGCCAGGGGTGGCTCGGTGACCGGTAGATCTCCCAGGCTTGTTTCTTTTGCCCGTGACGGAGGGCCTGCATCATGGCGTGGGGGGCGGAGCGCCGCATCTTGTCGGCGCGGGCGGCGGCGATGCGCGGCGTGACCTCCATATTGGCCACGAGGCGGTAGGACTGCAGAGCGGCGTCGTCTTTGCTGCTGGAGGAGATGGACGGCCCCTCCGTGAGGCGATACATGCTGGTGTAGGTGTCGAGGAGAAAGAATTTGTCGTAGGCCAGGCCGAGGCGCAGGCCGAAGTCGAACTCTCCCCCGTAGCCGACTTCTTCCCTCGAACGCCAGCGGATGGCGCGCGCGGCGTCGGCGAGGATCATGTATCCGTCGTTGGGAAACTGCTGCAGCATGCCGATGTTCCACGGCTCGGGATGGAGGCCGACGGTTTCGGCGGTGCGGCGGTACAGCGTGTTGAGGGCGTCGGAGGCGGCCTGATCGAGGTTCCCGCGGGGGGAGATGACGTACTGCCTGCCGATGGCGCCGGTGAGGTCGGGGTGGAGATCCCAGCAGGCGACGAGGTCCGCGAGGCCGTTGGGGGTGAGCAGGTCGTCATCGTGCAGGAGGACGAGGTGGCTTCCGGTGGCGCGGTCGAAGAGGGAGTTGATGT
>CAXUCK010000169.1:759-4863 GCA_964249375.1 uncultured Acidobacteriaceae bacterium | reverse complement strand
AGCAGACAGCTTCATCATCTGCGGAGTGGAGAGACCTGCAGTTCGCTGGCCTCGGATTACCCATAAAGAATTTCTGATCAAATCCGGCTCTGAGAAGGGTTCCGCTTTTTGTTGTCATTCCCGAAGGGAATCTGCGTTTGCTTTCTTGCGGCAAATATCTTTGGGACTTGATCAGACCTTTCCTAAAGGAAACCGCGCTCCGTAGAGCCGAACATTGCTATTCTCTCCTCCCCGGCACTACCTTGGAGAGATGAGTCTGCTGCACCCTACCCGGCCCGAAGTTCCGCATCTGCACACGCTGCACCCGCACGCGGCGCTGCCCGGCGGCTCCATCGAGGTCACGGGCACCCACCTTTTGCCCGCTAGTCCAGACCGCAATCAGGACCGCCCCGCGCACCTTCCGCAAGCGTTTCTGGGCGAAACGGAAGCCGGGCTGGATCTCGTGCGTCCCACCCGGGCGCTGGTGCGCGTACCGGAAGGCGCGATCGCCGGCGACCTGCAACTGCGCCATGGCTCCCATACCAGCAACACGCTGCACGCCAGCGTAGCCATTCCCATGACTGACGATCTGCACATGATCTCGAACCCGGCAGCCGACGCCGACGGCAACCTTTTCGCCATGATCTCCGGTCCTCGCGGCACGCGCGTTCCGGTCTCCATCGTGCGGCTCGGGCGCGACCTCCAGGCGCGGCCCTTTGTGCGCGACCTGCTCAATATTTCCGCCCTGGCCTTTGGCCCCGATGGCTACCTGTACGCCTCTTCCCGCGCCGAAGGCGTCGTCTACCGCATCTCGCCCGAAGGCGCCGTTTCCACCTTCGCCGAGGGCATGGGCATCGCCACCGGCATCGCCTTCGACCGCGAGGGCAATCTGTTCGTCGGCGACCGCTCCGGCACCATCTTCAAACTCGGGCCCCACGGCCGCCACAACGCCGCCGAAATCTTCGTCTTTGCCACCCTCGAGCCCTCGGTCGCCGCCTACCATCTCGCCTTCCGCGACGACGGCGTGCTGCTCGTCACCGCGCCCACCACCAGCTCGCACCAGCCCATCTTCGCCATCGACCCCGACGGGGGTGCCCGCACCTTCTATCGCGGCCTGGGCCGGCCCCAAGGCATGGCGCTTGATCAGGCAGGCAATCTCTACGTGGCCGCCTCGCTCGCCGGTCGCCGCGGCATCGTCCGCATCACCGCCGACGGCCGCCAGGCCGAGCTGGTCGTCAGCGGCAACGACCTCGTCGGCCTTTGCTTCACCGACCACGGCACCGCCGCCCTCGCCACCGCCAGCACGCTCTACACCGTCGACCTGGGCATCACGGGACGCGTGTTGGGGTAAGCGCGACGGCCGGCTTGCACACTAGGTAGTTGCGCTGCTGTATCAGATGTCCGGTTGCGACACATACTCTACGCAGTGTCATCCTGAGCAAAGCGAAGGACCTCCGTATTCCTCTCACGCAGCGCCATCCTGAGCGCAGTGTCATCCTGAGCGCAGCGAAGGACCTCCGTATTCCTTCGAGGTGCCGATGCGATCCGGGCAGCATACCGAGATCCCTCACCGCGCCTAGCCTGACAGCAATCGCTTCACCTAGAACACGCCTTATCTTCGTCGTCATTCCGAAGTTTGGAGACCATCTGCGCATCCAAACAACAACATGATCGCTGAAATCATCGCTGTCGGCTCGGAAATGCTGACACCCTTCCGCCAGGACACCAACTCCCTCTATCTCACCCAGGGCCTCAACGACCTTGGTGTCTCCGTGGCCTTCAAAACCATTGTCGGCGACAACCCACAGCACCTTACCGACGCCGCGCGCATCGCCCTGCGTCGCGCCGATGTGATCCTCTTTTCCGGCGGCCTCGGCCCCACCGAAGACGATCGTACGCGCACCTGTGTCGCTGAAGCGCTCGGCATCGAGCTGCACAAAGATCCCGGCACCATGACCGAGCTCTACAAGCGCTTTGCCGAGCGGCGCATCGCCATGCCGCCCAACAACGAGCGCCAGGCGGAAGTGCTCGACGGGGCCCAACTACTGCCCAATAAAAACGGCTCGGCACCCGGCCAATGGCTCGATACCGTCTTCCCCGGCGATGACGGCCAGTCGCACCGCAAGGTCGTCATCCTCCTGCCCGGCCCGCCAAAAGAACTCAAACCCCTCTTCGACGAACAGTGCAAGCTCCGCCTGGCCGCCACGCTGCCGCCCCGCCATCTCGCCAAGCGGCTCCTGCGCATGGCGCTCATCCCCGAATCCCAGGTGGACGCCCGCACCGCACCCATCTACAACAGCTTCCCCGATGTCGAAACAACGATCCTAGCCGGCGGCGGCGAAATCCAGCTGCACTTTTTCTGTGTAAAACCCACCGCCGCAGAGGCCGAAGCGCGCGTCAACGCCGTCGTCGAAGCCGTCGAACACGAGATGGGCGAGGACATCTTTTCCTCCCACGGCGAAGGCCTCGAGGAAGTTGTATTGCTGCTGCTCGGCCTTGCCAACGCCACCTTAAGCGTGGCCGAAAGCTGCACCGGCGGCCTGCTCGCCCAGCGCCTCACCGCCGTTCCTAACGCTTCCCGCGCTTTTGCCGGCGGCGCGGTCGTGTACACCAACGACGTCAAGACCCGCTTCGCCGATGTGCCGCCCGAGGTCCTCGAAGAACACGGCGCGGTCAGCGAAGCCGTCGCCCGCCTGCTCGCGGCAGGCATTCGCGAACGCCTCGGCACCACCCTCGGCCTCAGCATCACCGGCATCGCCGGACCTGCCATCACCGACGGTCCCGCCAAAGCCAACCCGGTAGGTCTCGTCTTCATCGGCCTCGCCGACGACCACGGCACCCAGGTCAAGCAGTTCAACCTGATCGGCGACCGCGAACGCATCCGCCTCTGGGCCAGCCAGCACGCCCTCGAAATGCTCCGCCGCCACCTCCTCTAACCTCATCGGTCTTGACACCTCAACCAATCCCTGAAAAGTGTCATCTCGACCGAAGCAGACGGTTGTATCGTCTGCGCAGTGGAGAGACCTGCAGTTCGCAGGTTTCACTAGCTTTCCTTGCCTGGATCAATAGACCAACCGCGGGTGCCCCGTCCTTTGTCGGCTCCATCGACAAAGGGCGGGGTGCCTTCTCTCCAAACACCAAAAATGCCGAAGCCCTCCCCCTAACCAATCCCTACCGGGTGCCCGTCCTTTGTCGGCAGCATCGACAAAGGGCAGGGTTGCCTTTTTCCCGTCGCCACGATCTCCAACCCCAAACCCAACCTAAGACCGTCCTTGCTACACTCATCTGCGATGAAGTTCTGGTTCCCCGTCCTTGCAGGCGCCTATCTACTGGGCTCTATCCCGTTCGGCTATCTGCTGGTGCGCATCTTCCGCAAACAGGACATCCGCACCTCGGGCAGCGGCAACATCGGCGCCACCAACGTCGCCCGCTCCGGCGCCAAGGGTTTGGGCGTGCTCACGCTCGCTATGGACCTGCTGAAGGGTTTCGTTGCCGTGCTGCTCGCAAAACACCTCGCGCCCGGCCTACCCGGTTTCCCTTCTGACCTCGCCATCCTCGCAGCGGTAGGGGCCGTTCTGGGCCACATCTTTCCCGTTTGGCTCCGTTTTCGCGGCGGCAAAGGCGTCGCGACAGCTTTGGGTGTCTTTCTCGCTTTTGCGCCAAGGGTCGCCCTGGCAGGGGTACTCACCTTCGCATTGATCGTCGCCATCACCCGCATCGTCAGTTTGGCCTCCATTCTCGCCGCAGCCGTATTGCCGGTCTTCGCGATGGTGCTCATGCCGGACCGTTCCCCCGTCTACCTCGGTGGGGTCATCTTTATCGCACTGCTCGTGATCGTCAAACACCAGGGAAACATCGCTCGCCTTCTCAACGGCACAGAGCACCGCTTCGGCAGATCAAACGCGGCGGAGCACGCACAAATCCGCGCCTCCAAGCGAAAGGCCCGCGCATGAGCCGCATCGCGATCCTTGGCGCCGGCGCCTGGGGAACAGCCCTTGCGCTCTCCCTCGCTCGCCGCGGCGGCCACGACCTCACCCTTTGGGCCCACTCCCCCGCGCATGCCGAGGAACTCGCCGACAGCGGCGAAAACCTGCGCTATCTCCCCGGATTTGTGCTGCCTATGGG
>CAXUCK010000169.1:0-749 GCA_964249375.1 uncultured Acidobacteriaceae bacterium | reverse complement strand
GGGCGTCCGCATCACCGCGCGCCTACCCGACGCCATCGAAGGCGCCGATACCATCCTCTGCGTCACGCCCTCCCAGGCCCTGCGCTCCGTCATGGAGGTCATCGCCCCCACGCTCATTCCAGGTCAGTTTCTACTGTCTGCCTCCAAAGGCATCGAAGAAAAAACCTTTCTCCGCATGTCGCAGGTCATCGCCGAGCACGCGCCCGAGCACCCCTTCGGCACCCTCGGCGGCCCCTCCTTTGCCCAAGAGGTCGCCGCCGCCATGCCCACCGCCATCACCGTCGCCACCGAAGACGCCCTGCTCAGCAGGCGCCTGCAGGAAGACTTCTCCTCCCCCAGCCTGCGCGTCTATCGCAACGAGGACGTGATCGGCACCGAACTCGGCGGCGCGCTTAAAAACGTCATCGCCCTTGCTGCCGGTGTCGTCACCGGCCTCGAACTCGGCGCCAACTCCGCCGCCGCGCTCATCACTCGCGGCATGGCAGAGATCACCCGCCTCGCCATGGCCTGCGGTGGTCGCCGCGAAACCCTCGCCGGGCTCGCCGGCATGGGTGATCTCGTGCTCACCTGCACCGGCGGACTGTCGCGCAACCGCGCCGTCGGCATAGAGCTCGGCAAAGGACGCCACCTCCCGGAAATCCTCGCAGGCTTAAACGGCAAAGTCGCCGAAGGCGTACGCTCCACCACCGCCGCACTCGGCCTGGCCGCTCGCTACGGCGTCGAAATGCCCCTCACCGAGCAAATGGCCG
>CAXUCK010000168.1:0-4869 GCA_964249375.1 uncultured Acidobacteriaceae bacterium | reverse complement strand
CTGAAAGGGTGCTGGGCTGGCCGTCGACAAGAAGCGGGGGAAGTTCACTGCGGGCAGCGCTGACGGTTTGCGCGTTGCTGGGGACGGTTTGGGCTCGGATGGCGGGGGCGCAGGACGTGTTGCCGGACAGTCCGGGGTTCCGGGCGTACGGGCTAGAGGATGAGGGACAGTCGGCACGGGCTTCGGGTGCGATTACGGGGACAGTGACGGACCGCTCGGGAACGGTGGTGGCCGGGGCGCGGGTCGTGCTGGAAGAGGCGGCGAGCGGACGGACGCAAGAGACGACGTCGGATCAGGAGGGGGCGTTTCACTTCGCCGGAGTGGGTGCTGGGGTGTTCCGAGTCGCGGTGACGCTGGAAGGGTTTGTGCCGGCCGCAGCGGTAGAGAAGCTGGAAGCGGGGAAGAGCGCGGTGGTGGGGCCACTTGTGTTGATGTTGGCGACGGTGAACGTGCATGTGGACGTGGTGGCGACGCCGGAGGAGATTGCGGCGGCGCAGCTGCAACTGGAAGAAAAGCAGCGGCTGGTGGGCTTTCTGCCGAATTTCTTTGTCAGCTATAACTGGGAGGCTTTGCCGCTCACCTCGAAGCAGCAGTTTTCGCTGGCCTGGAAGAATGCGCGGGATCCTGGGAATTTGGCTTTGGTCGGCATGACGGCGGGGGTGCAGCAGGCAGCGGACGCCTTTCCGGGGTACGGGCAGGGAGCGGCAGGCTATGGTAAGCGATATGGGGCGGACCTGGGCAACCTGGTGGTTGGGACGATGGTGGGCGGGGCCGTGCTGCCGTCGCTGTTTCATCAGGATCCGCGGTACTTTTACAAGGGAACCGGAACGTTGAAGTCACGGGCGCTGTACGCCATGAGTACGGCGGTGATTTGCCGCGGTGACAACGGCAAGCGGCAGATTGCGTGGGCGGGCATGTTGGGGGATCTGTCTGCCGGGGCGATTTCGAACGCGTACTATGCGCCGGGAGACCGACAGGGCGCTCGGCTGACGATCGAGAATGGATTTCTGGGCATTGCAGGGGATGCCTTCAATGGGTTGATGCAGGAGCTTGTGCTTCCCCATTTCACGTCGAAGGCGACGAGCTCTCAGAAGAATCCGTAATGGGCCGTAAGGGTTGGGGCGTTCCGATTTGGGACGATGATTCGAGTTTTCTTCGCTTTCCCCTGGCGTAAGTCTGTGGGTTTCTTCTAAGCTGGGGTGGCATTCGGGAGGCTATGTGCGATTTGCGTTTGCAGCGGCTTTGGCAGGGGTGTTGAGTTGCGGGCCGATGTGGGCACAGCAGGCACTGCGGCAGCAGTCTCCACCACCGCAGACGCAGGCTGCGGCGAGCCGGACACCGGAGGACGCGTGGTGGAAGCACGCGGTGATCTACGAGATTTATCCGCGGTCCTTTCAGGACTCAAATGGGGATGGAATTGGGGATGTCAAGGGTATCGAGAGCCGGCTGGGGTACCTGAAGGGCCTGGGTGTCGAGGCGATCTGGATTACGCCCATGTATCCGTCCCCCCAGGTGGATTTCGGGTATGACATCGCGGACTACGAGGCGATTGACCCGCAGTACGGGACGATGGGCGACTTTGACGCGCTGTTGAAGTCGGCGAGAGCGCAGGGCCTTCGGGTGATCATGGATATCGTGCTGAACCACACCTCGGACCAGCACCCATGGTTTCTCGAGTCGAAATCGTCGAAGACGAATCCGAAGCGGGATTGGTATATCTGGCGGGATGGCAAGAGCGGCGGACCACCCAATAACTGGCAGTCATGGTTTGGGCACTCTGCGTGGAAACTGGACCCGACCACGGGACAGTACTACTACCACTACTTCTACACGCAGCAGCCTGACCTGAACTGGCGAAATCCCGAAGTGCGGCAGGCAATGTATGGGGTGATGCGGTTCTGGTTGGATAAGGGAGTGTCCGGCTTCAGAATGGATGCGGTGTCGCGCTTGTTTGAGGATCCCGAACTGCACGATGATCCCTATCTGCCGGGCTATAACGCCTTTGGCGATCGGAACATTCAGCACAAGTACACGGATGATCTGCCGGAAACACATGAGGTCTTTCGTGAGCTGCGCAAGTTGGCGGACAGCTACCCGAGCAAGCCGGTGCTGATCGCGGAGGCGGATGAACCGAACATCCTGGAACTGAGCAAGATGTACGGGGTTCACGGGGATGAGGTGCAACTGCCGATGGACTTCCAGATCGCGGATGCGAATCAGCTGTCTGCGACGAAGTTTCGGCGACTGTTTGATGAGGTGGAAACGAACCCGGCGGAGGGGTGGCCGGAGTGGTTCTTCTCGAATCACGATCAGGTGCGCCAGTGGGAGCGTTACGGAGATGGCGTTCATAATGCCGAAATTGCGAAGCTGATGGCGGTGCTCGAGCTGCTACCGCGCGGGACGCCGCAAATGTACTACGGCGAAGAGATCGGGATGCGAACCACGGAGCCAACGCGCAAGGAGGAGGTGCGCGATCCGATTGGCATCACGGGGTGGCCGAAGGAGAAGGGACGGGACGGGGAACGGACCCCGATGCAATGGACGCCGGAGGCGCCGAACGCGGGGTTTACCGGACCGGGTGCGACGCCGTGGCTGCCGGTGCCGTCAAGCGCACGGACGGTGAACGTGGAAACGGAGAGCGCCGATCCGGGGAGTTTGCTGAACTTCTACAAGTCCCTGATCAAGCTGAGGAGTACTGAGCCGGCGTTGCGGTCTGGCGATTATGTGGCTTTGAACGCGGAGGACGCGGAGGTGTTCAGCTTTCTGCGACGGCCGACCTCCGCAGCTCCGGGGCGGAGCGTCGTGGTGGCCCTGAACATGAGTGGAAAGGCGCGCACTGTAAGCTTCGCGCTGGCAACGCAGAAGGTGGCAGGCACGACCGGTGTGATTTTGGAGAGTAACTATGCAGGGAAGGGCACGAAGCAGGGGTTGGGCAGGATCGAGATGCCGCCATTCGGGGCGTTGGTGCTGGGCGTCGACTAGGCCTGCATGAGCGCGCACGGGTCGGGGTCGACGGCAAGAACCTCCGCAGACCGGACTTTGAGAGCACACCTAAGACGAAGGAAAAGCGGAAGCGCCTCGGAACGCGAAATGGGAGGGGCTCAGGTTGTTTGCAGGAAGGGATCGGCTCCTTCAACTCCGGTCCAGGTGTAGTTGTGCGTTTCGGCTCCGGTTTGCCAGAACTCGGGTGCACGAAGTTTCAGCCAGTCCACAGCTTGCGCGGGTTCTGCTGGCCGCGCCGCGCCGATCGCCAGACTGCGGGCGAACGCTTCACGGAGGGCGCTCTTCTGTTCGGGACCGATCGCGTTTGGTGCGGGGGAGGTGAGGAGAACGGTCCCGCTGCGGGCGACAACGTCGAGCCACTGGCGGGTCACCTCCCAAGGAATGTCGCGGGTGAGGGGAACGCAATCGGCGTCAAGGGAGAAGAAGGCGCGGTGCTGCGGAAGGCGGAAAGCCAAGGTGTTGACGCCCATCCGGCGGGTGCGCTCCCAGACGCGGCCGCTGACGTCGTCCCCCGTCCGTTGCGCGTCGAAGAGGCCGACGGAAAGGTGACCAATGGTATTGCAGCCGAGCAGGATGCGGTCCTCGCCGGCGGCTGCGCGCATATCGCGGTAGAGGATGGAGACGATCTCCGCGTTGGTGCGGGTGCGGTCGTGAAAGTGCCAGCCCGGGAGAGTCGGTGACGGGCCCATTTCGCTTCCCCATTGGCCAAGCAGTTCGTAGGTGGTGAAGTCGTGCTTGATGAGGTCGTAGCCCCATGCAGCGGCTTCGCGAACGACGGCCATGATGGCTGTGTGCGCCTCCGGAACCGTGGGATCGAATGCGAGTTCCTTTGCGCGGCCGCGGCGGGCGCCGAACTTTGCCGCAGGTACGAGCCACGCCTCCGGGGTGTTGGCTGGGGCGCGGAGTGGGCGGATCCAGATACCCGGCGTGACGCTCCGGCCGCGGATCGAGGAGGCGAGAGCCGCCATGTCGGGGAAGCGGGTGCGGTCCTGATACCCGTCATCGACGACGGTGTAGGGCCGGGTCTCGCCCGCGGGCGCGATCTCGGCCATCAGGTCGGCATCGCGCAGGATGCCGTCAGCCGTGTTTCTGCCGTAGGCGTAGTACCAGTCGTTGCTGCCGTAAAGGGCGTGGAGGCTGTGTTGGCCTCGTTTGATGGGGATCACTTTGCCGCTGGCCATCTTGCGGCAGAGTGCCTGGGTGACGGCGAAGGAACTCTGCGCGGCTCCGCCGGAGTGCTGGACCAGGGTCGCCAGGGGCAGCATGCGGTCGCCGAGCAGAACTCCGTTTCCGCCGTTCCGGAGGTCGAGCCACAGGGAGATGCCGCGCGGATCGAGCTGCCAGAACGCGAAACAGCTGGCGCCCGTCTGTACGCCGCAGCCGAAGGTAGCCGTTTCAGAGGTGGCGACGAAGTACCAGGGGAGGGCGCGGCCAGGGTCGACCGGGAGCCACTGGAGGTCGCCATAGCTCCGCTCCCAGGCGTCGCCAAGAACGAGCAGGGATTCGGGCAGGGTTTCGCGCCAGCGCAGGTGGAGGTGAGTGACTGGGATCGCGGGAGCGTGCAGCTGGAGCGCGGTGCCGTCCGAGCCGGGGAGGACGGAGAGTTCTGCGCCGCTGACCGACCATCGTCCGCCGGTTTGTTGCATCGGCTGAGAGGTGGAAAGGGCGACCTCGGACCGGAGCGAAACGAAGTCCGGCTGGCGGCGGAGGTCGATGTACATCGGGGGGGAAGAGGGCTCCTCGGCCGTACCGGCGAGGGGGATCCCGGCCAAGGAGGCGGCTGCAGCAGTTGAGACGAAGCTTCGCCGGGTGACTGTCCTCGGTGCTGAGTTCGACATGTAGGCCATTGTGCCAGCACGGGTTTGT
>CAXUCK010000167.1:0-4876 GCA_964249375.1 uncultured Acidobacteriaceae bacterium | reverse complement strand
TTCCGCGGGTCCGGTCCCGCGCTTGCGCCCGCCGCGTACGCAGCTGCCGGACTCTGCGCCGTTCCCGCCTGCTGCGCCCCTTGCGCCGGCGTCCCGCCATTCTGTCCGTTGCCGCTCGCCGCCCCGCGCGAAGCCGCTCCCGCAGCCCCCGCAGCGCCAGCCGCTGATTCGCCTGCCGGAGCCGACGATCCAGCCGCTCCGCCAGCTTGCGCCAGCGCAGGTTGAGCCAAGACCGCCGCGAGCAGGAGCACAGCTGCCAGCGAGCGAAGCTCTCGTGGGCAGAACAAGCGCGCGTTCGACATAGATCGCATCAGTTCTCAAACTCCGGCTGCCGCTGGGGCAGGACATCGTGCTCGCGGGCCGCCCAGACGTAGAGCGTGGGCAGCAGAAAGACGCTGATGGGCAGCGCGCCAATCAGGCCGCCGACGATGACCATGGCAAACGGCCGCTGCGAGTCGGAGCCGATGCCGTGCGACATCGCCGCGGGCAGCAGGCCGAGCGTCGCGACCAGCATCGTCATCAGAATCGGCCGCAGCCGCAGCACCGCTCCCTCCACCGCCGCCTCCTCCACGCTGTGTCCGCCGACACGCATCTGGTTGATGTATTCGAGCATGATGATGCCCGTCTGCACCGACACACCGAACAGCGCCAGGAAGCCGACTCCCGACGAAACGCTGAAGTGCGTGCCCGTCAGCAGAAGCGTCAGCATGCCGCCAAATGGCGCCATGGCCACGTTCGCCAAAATCAGCATCGCCCACTTGAACGAGCCGAACATGCTGTAAAGAATGATGAAAATAATCATGATGGTGATGGGAAGGACGATCATCAGCCGGCGCGAGCTGCGCTTCTGGCTCTCGTACTCTCCGGCCCAGTCGAGTTTGTAGCCCGGAGGCAGCGACACCTGTTTGCCGACTTTTGCGATCGCCTCCTCGACCGTGCTTCCGAGGTCGCGGTTGCGCACGCTGTACTTGATCGCGACATAGCGCAAGCCGTCTTCGCGGTAGATCTCTTCGGCGCCGTCTTCGATCTGCTGCTTGGTCACCTGTGCGAGCGAGACCCTCTCGCCACTGGGAGAGACCAGGCGGATGTTGGCGATGGCCTCGGGCGTGGATCGGAATGCCGGGCTGTAGCGCGGCGTCACGTCGTAACGAGCGTCGCCCTCAAGCACCTGCGTAACCGCGTTGCCGCCGACCGCGCTTTCAATCGCGCCCTGAATGTCGGCGACGTTGATGCCGAAGCGCGCCGCGGCTTCGCGGTCAATGACGAAGTTGAGGTTGGGCTGGCCGATGACACGGAACAGGCCGAGATCGGCGACGCCCTTGATGTGCGACATCACGTCGACGATCTGGTCACCCTTGGCTTCGAGCGTCTTCAGGTCGGTGCCGTAGAGCTTCACCGCGAGCTCACCCTTGACGCCACTGACGGCCTCTTCGACGTTGTCCGAAATTGGTTGCGAGAAGTTCCAGACCACGCCCGGCTGCTTCGACAGTTCGCGATTCATCGCGCCAATCAGGTCTTCCTTGTTTTCGCGAAAGACAGATCGCCACTCGTCTTTGGGCTTCAGGTCGACGAAGTATTCCGTGTTGAAGAACCCAGTGGTGTCGGTGCCGTCATCGGGCCGGCCAATCTGGCTCACCACCTGCCTGACCTCCGGAAATGAAATCAGCACCATGCGCGCGTGATCGGCAACGGCCTTGGACTCGGTAGGACCGGTGCTTGGAGCAAGCGTGCCACGGACCCAGATAGCGCCCTCATCGAGGTGCGGCAAGAACTCCGAGCCGATAACGCCCGAGGTGCCGAAAAAGACCGTCGCGGCGAACACGGTAAGAGCAACGCCGAAGGTGATGGGACGATGCTCGATGGCAAACACAGCTGCCCGGCGATAGCTGTTCGTTAACCACCGCAGAACCGGGTTTTCCCACTCCGTGGTGCCCTTGCGGAACAAAAAGCTGGACAGCACGGGTGCCAGAATCATGGAGAAGATCAGCGCGCCGAGCAGCGCAAACGCGACCGTCCAAGCCATGGGTTGGAACAGCCGGCCTTCAACCGATTGCAGTGTGAAGATGGGCAGATAGGCAGTGATAATGATGCCGATGGCATAAAAGACGGGCCGCTGGACTTCATACGCCGCCTGCCGGATCTGCGTCATGACAGGCAGGTCTTTGCGTCGTCCATGGCTGAGATGGCGGACGATGTTTTCGACCATCACGACCGCGCCGTCGACCACCATGCCGAAATCGAGCGCGCCCAGGCTGAGCAGGTTGGCTGGGATGTGGCGCAGGTCAAGGCAAATGGAAGCGAACAGGAGCGAGAACGGAATGGTAAGCGCGACAATCAGCGCGCCGCGCAGGTTGCCGAGAAACAGGAACAGGATGACGGAGACGAGGATGATGCCTTCGGTGAGGTTATGGAGCACCGTGTGCGTGGTCAGATGGAGCAGATCGCTGCGGTCGAGAAACGGAACGACCTTGACGCCCGGCGGAAGAATGCGTTCGTTCAGTTCCTTCACCTTGGCGTGGATGCCTTCGAGCGTCTCGTCCGAGTTGGCGCCTTTATGCAGCAGAACGATACCCTCGACGGCATCCTGATTTTCGTAGAGCTTGCCGTTCTTCAGGCGAAACGTCTTGCCGATCTGGCCAAGGCGAATCTTCGGCCCCTGCACCACCGTGGCCACGTCGCTGACGCGCAGCGCCGTGCCGTTCTGCGATTTCAGCACCGTTTGCGCAATGTCGGCCACCGTGTGATAAAGACCGATCGCCTGCACGTTGATCTGCTGCTGACCGACCTCGATAAAGCTGCCGCCGGCGTTCACGTTATTGGCAACGAGTTGCTGTGTGACCTGCGCGACGGTGAGGCCGTACTGGATCAGCTTGTCAGGGTCGAGGACGACCTGGTATTCGCGCGTCGGTCCGCCGAAGCTCGCCACATCGACCACGCCCGGAACGCTGCGGAACTGCCGCTC
Organism: uncultured Acidobacteriaceae bacterium; assembly: GCA_964249375.1. Taxonomy (GTDB): domain Bacteria; phylum Acidobacteriota; class Terriglobia; order Terriglobales; family Acidobacteriaceae; genus Edaphobacter. Next base: position 1,914 of record CAXUCK010000167.1, on the reverse strand, counting down.
GAGCGTCCAGTCCTCCAGGCTTTTGAGCGCCATCGGATCGTAGGCAGGGTTCGAGCTTTCAAGCGTGTACCAGTAGATCTGGCCAACCGGGCTCCAGTCGGTGCCGATCTGCGGCTGCAGGTTGTTGGGCAAGGTCACCTGCGAAAGGCGCTCGAGCACCTTTTCGCGGTTCCAGTCATCGCTGCTCTCGTCGTCAAAAGTCAGCTTCAGATCGGACAGGCCGGCCAGCGAGAACGACCGCAGGCTGGTGGTGTGCGGAATGCCCGCAAGCACGATTTCGAGCGGAACGGTCACCTGCTGCTCCACCTCTTCGGCGGCGCGTCCCGGCCACTGCGTAATCACCTCGACGTAATTGTTGGCCACGTCGGGGTAGGCTTCCACGGGCAGGTTGTGAAACGAGATGATGCCCCAGCCGAACAGCAGAACCGCGACCACGAGAACGATAAAGCGGTTGTCCAGCGCGAAATCGACGATCTTGCGAATCATCTACTGCGTCACCGTGTTCTGCATCTCAAGCGCATTCGCGACTACCTGCTGGCCGGCCTGCATGCCTGACGTAATCTCGACGAGGTTGCCGGGAAGATTGCGCCCAGTCACCACCGCCGCCGTGCGGAAGTTGCCGATGTTGTCGGCCGGCACGAAGACGAAGGCGCGGTCGTGGAGGTGGAGCACGGCATCACTCGGGATTGCGATGACGGAGCTCTGCTTTGCGCTCTGGAAGGTGGCGGTGGCGAACATGCCGAGACGCATGAGGCCGTCAGGGTTAGGCACCTGGATGCGTACTTTCGCGGTGCGGATGGAGGGATCGAGGATGGCGCCGATGTCGCCGACGGTGCCTTTGAGGACTTTGCCGGGATAGGCACTAAGGCGGATTTCGGCCTGATCGCCCAGATGCACGGATGCCAGATCGTTCTCGTAGACGTCACAGATGACCCAGACGTGCGACAGGTCGGCGATGATGAGGGATCCGGTCGAGCCCGCGTAGCCAACGCCGGCGGCGCCAGAGGCCGTGGCGTTTTGCGCGATGACGACGCCTGACGTGGGCGCGGAGATGGTGACGGTGTCGCTGGGCTTGTTTTTGTCGACACCGAGGATGCGCAACTGCTGTTGACTGGCGGTGAGATCCGCCTGCGCGTCCTGTTCGCCGTTTTCGGCTCCCTCCAGCTGAGTTTGAGCGATAGCTCCCTTGTCGTAGAGACCCTTGTCGCGCTCGAGCGTGATGCGGGCGAGGTGTTCATCGCTGACGGCCTTGAGGTAGGTGCCAAAGGCTGTCGAAATGTCGGGGCTCTGCACGTCCATGATGGGCTGTCCCTTGCGAACGGTATCGCCCAGGCGGACGCGGAGGTTGACGACGCGGCCGTTTGCGAGCGAAAGCACGGGCAGCTCACGCGAGACATCGGGGCTGACACTGCCGGTGGCGTCGAGGGTGCGATACACGTCGCGCACCACAGCGGCCGCAAGCGGGAACTGGCCTGGATGGTCGACGTGCACCGTGCTGCTTTGGCCGGCGGAAACGGCGGGCGGCGTCGATGGTGGGGCTTCCTGGGCTTCACGGCTGGCCTCGTCCTGCTTATGGCAACCGGCGACGCCGACGACGAACATAAGACCCAAGAGACCGCTCCAGCATGCGGAGCGGAGGGAGCGGCCGTTGCGCTCAGGGCCCTGAGATACTCGATTCACGATCAACGCACGCCTTTCGACGCCGCACAAATCCTCGCACAGGCGCATGATCCGATCGTAAGCTGCCCACCGGGTTTTTGCCGGTGCGGGAGATCGGCCGAGACGCTGCCCGAGGAGGTTGCCTGTTCTGCGGCGAGGGCAGAGCGGGGAGACTCCAACTCATGTTGCGCAAAATTCAGGTGGAACGGAGCCACGAGAGTCCAAGAAGCGCGACGACACATAGATGTTCTAAGC
>CAXUCK010000166.1:1098-4899 GCA_964249375.1 uncultured Acidobacteriaceae bacterium | reverse complement strand
CTCCGAAGCGGAACGGGCAGGGAAGCAGGTTGGCTGGGTGCACCGCATGCCGTTTGGCGCGGAGCTGCTGGAGGGCGGTGGCGTTCGTTTCCGGCTGTGGGCGCCGAAGGTGGAGTCGCTCGGGTTGTTGCTGGACGGGAGCGAAGAACCTCTGCCCATGGAACGGCAGAAGGGGGGTTGGTTTGAGCTGAAGGTGCCGGACGCGCGCGCTGGGACGCGCTACAAGTTCCGGCTTCCGGACGGGCGGTTGGTGGCGGATCCGGCATCGCGGCACCAGCCGGACGATGTCGAGGGGCCGAGTGAGGTGGTCGATCCGGCAGCGTACGCGTGGCGCTCGACGGGGTGGCGCGGACGGCCATGGGCGGAGACGGTCCTCTACGAACTGCATGTTGGAACGTTTACGTCGGAGGGGACGTTTCGAGCGGCGATCGGGAAGATGCAGCACTTGCGCGATCTGGGGGTGACGGCGATCGAGATCATGGCGATCGGGGATTTTCCGGGCAGGCGGAACTGGGGGTATGACGGCGTGCTGTGGTACGCGCCGGATTCAACGTATGGCCGGCCGGAGGACCTGAAAGCGCTGGTCGAGGCGGCGCATGAGCATGGGCTGCAGGTGTTTTTGGACGTGGTGTACAACCACTTCGGACCGCAGGGGAACTGCCTGCTGGAGTATGCCCCCGAAATCCTGACGGATCGCTACCAGACGGCCTGGGGGCAGGCGTTGAACTTCGACGGCGATTGCTGTGGGGAGACGCGGTCGTTTGTCGTGCACAACGCGCTGTATTGGATCGAGGAGTTCCAAATAGATGGGCTGCGGTTCGATGCCTCGCACGCTATGTTCGACGCGAGCCCGAAGCATGTGCTTGATGAACTGGCCGAGCGGGTGCGCGCGGCGGCGCCAGGGCGCGAGGTTCACCTGATTCTGGAAGAGGAGCAGAACATTGGGCAGCGGCTGCGGCGCGATGCCGACGGATGCCCGGAGGATTTTACGGCGCAGTGGAACCATGATCTGCAGCGGCTGATCGGGTTTGCGGTGTCGCCGGAATGGGTGTGCGCGGACGATCCGGGAGGCGAGACGGACAAGCTGCGGAAAGCGCTGGCTGAGGGGTTCGTGGTGCACGCGCAGGAGCTCGATGCGGAGGCAAAGCCGGATCACGAGGCTTCGGTGCATGTTCCGCCGACGGCCTTTGTCGCGTTTCTGCAGAGTCATGATCTGGTGGGGAACCGAATCTTCGGCGAGCGCATTCATGAGCTGGCCTCGCCCGAGGCGATTCGTGCGGTGGCATCGCTCTACCTCCTGCTGCCGCAGGCGCCGATGCTCTTCATGGGCGAAGAGTGGGGCGCGACGTCGCGGTTTCCGTACTTCTGCGACTACAAGGGACAGCTGGCGACCGATGTGCGCGAAGGGCGGCGCAAGCAATTTGCCGAGACGCAGCAGACGAACGATCCGAAGGAACTGGATAAAGTGCCTGACCCGCAGGCGGACGGGACTTTCGAGTGCGCGAAGCTGCGGTGGAACGAACTGGGCGAGACAGCGCATGCGGAATGGCTCGAGTGGTACACATCTGCTCTGCGTGTGCGGCGAGAAGAGATTGCGCCGCTCCTGCCGCAGGTCGGTGTGGATGCGTACTGTCACGAGATCATTGGGCCGCGAGCGCTGGCAATTTGGTGGCAGCTGCGCGACGGTGGGGAGTTGCGGCTGGCGGTGAATTTGTGCGAGCAGGAGCGAGAGTTTCCGGAGGTTGGCGGGCGCGTGATCTGGCGGGCAGGCCAGGGTTGGCGGGAGGGTCGGATGGCGCGGTGGTCGGTGGTTTGGTCGCTCGAGGGGGTCTAAGCGAGGGTTTTCCCGCGTAACGGATCGGACGGGTTGTCGAGCTGGTTTCCGCGGCGTGACGGGAGCGAGCGGGCGGAGTCGAAACGCTAGACTAGCGATGAGGTTTGGCATGCGGGCTCGTTGGGTGTTGGTCGCGGCGCTGGGGGTGGTTACTGGGTGGAGGGCGGAGGCGCAGACCGCGATCTATGGGGAGTTCACCGCGGGCAAGGTCAACGCGGCGAACACCGGGTGGCTGTACGGACCGACGGTTGGGCTTTATCACGACAATGGGCTTGGGTTGGTGGCTTATGGGTACGACGTGCGCGGGTCTTTCTTGCGGCGCGGTGACACGAATGGGACCGACTCGAACGAGAGCCTGACGACGCTTGAGGGAGGGATGCGCTTTGCGGTGACGCCGCATGTGCTGCCGATCAAGCCGTACGTGGAGGCGCTGGGCGGGTACGGCGGGTTGACTGCGGGACAAGGAACAGCGCGGACCAGTGCGAGCCACTTTACGTACCAGTTTCTGGGTGGTGTGGACTTCACCTTCTTTCCCCGGCTGGACTGGCGGATGGTGGAGTTCTCGTATGGCGGGCTGAGCGGTTTGGGGTCGAGCTATGACCCGAAGACGCTGAGCACCGGGCTGGTGTTTCGGCTGCCCTGAGGGTGGGTTGGACTGGGTTGATTGGGGCACAACATGCTAGCCTTAACAGACCTGCTATGAGCGATGCGACCCTGACTGAGACGGAAGCGCCGGCGGCTGCGAGCCACGCGACGAAGTACACACGCAACAACCCTTTCCTTTCGACCGTTCTGGTGAACGACCTGCTGACGGGCGCGGGCTCGGAGAAGGAAACGCGGCACCTTGAGCTGTCGCTCGAGGACGGCATGACGTACCCGCCGGGCGCTGCGGTGGGCATTATTCCGGAGAACCGGCGCGAGGCGGTGGACGAGGTGCTCGAGGCGCTCCGGATGACGGGCTCGGAGCGGGTATTGGACCACTACAAGGTGGAGATCTCGCTCGATGAGGCGCTGCGGACGCGGTTGCAGATTGGCAAGCTGGCGCGCGGCAGCATCAACCAGCTGGCGAAGGTGGCTGCTGGTAATGACGGGCTGAAGGCGCTGGCGGGACCGGAGAACAAGGCGCGCGCGGAAGAGTATTGCTGGGGTCGCGAGCTGGTGGATCTGCTGGTGGACTTTCCGGGGACGGTGACAGATCCGCAGCAGCTGTTCCAGGTGGTGTCGCGGCTGACGCCGCGGATGTACTCTATCGCGTCGAGCCAGGCGATGCACCAGGACAATGTGCAGACCACGGTGCGCGTGGTGCGATACGAGACACATGGGCGGGAGCGGCAGGGGTTGGCGAGCGGGCACATGGGCGATCGGGCTCCGGTTGGAGGGACGTTTCCGATCTTTCTGCATGCGAATGCGGCGTTTCGGCTGCCTGAGGATACGAACGCACCGGTGATCATGATCGGTCCGGGAACCGGGATTGCGCCGTTTCGGGCGTTTCTGGAGGAGCGGCAGGCGACAGGGCAAAAGGGCGACAACTGGCTGTTCTTTGGGGAGCAGCGGAGGGCGCTTGATTACCTGTACCAGGAGCAGTTTGAGGGGATGCATCGCGATGGTTTGCTGACGCGGCTCGATACGGCGTTCTCGCGAGACCAGGCGAAGAAGGTGTATGTGCAGGACCGCATGACGGAGAACGCGGCGGAGCTGTATGCGTGGCTGGAGGGTGGAGCGTACTTTTACGTATGCGGCGACGCGACGCGGATGGCGAAGGACGTGGAAACGGCGCTGCTGGATGCGATTGCAAAGGGCGCCAACGCCGCGCCGGAGCATGCGAATGAGTATCTCCAGACGATGAAGAAGCAGAAGCGGTATCAGCGGGACGTGTACTAAGGCCTTTGTGTGTGGATGGACCGGCGCGGAGCGAAAGCTTCGCGTCGTTTTATTTTGGCGCGGAGCATGTTTCCAAAGCGGGGAGC
>CAXUCK010000166.1:0-1088 GCA_964249375.1 uncultured Acidobacteriaceae bacterium | reverse complement strand
ATGTTTTTGCCCATCCGTTGCCTCCGCCCTCGCGGGTCCCGGGGGCGGGTTACTCGGGGGGGGGGGGGGGTCCCCCCTCCCCCTCCCAGGGAGCCTTTTTGGTTAAGGTTCCCTGGAATCAGTGACTTGCGACGAGGGTCCGACTGTAAGTTATTCGAATCAGAGAACTTGTGGGCAAAATACTTCGATCGTGCAACTTACGTCCTCCCGTGTGAGAAAAGCCCCGGAAGGGTGTCCGGGGCTCGTTCTTTGTCTAAGTCAAGTGTATGCGTTTGAGAGAACTGGTACGCCACGGTGCGGTGGACGAAAATGGTGTGCCGATGAGTTTGTGGAATTAGCGAGTTGAGCGCCTACCCGGCACATCCCCCTTGTTTCGGAAGTACAACTTCCGTCCGCAGAGACTCCTGCAGAGGGGCAGGTGACTTGGGGAGCAAGGGTTTAAGCTGATGGCTGGGTTGGGGAGGATCGAGCATTGGAGATCGTGAAGCTTTCCACGGGAGTGACGGGCTACCCGGACGCCGAAGTCGCGAAGAGCAACGTGATCCCGATCCGGTCTTCGAAGGCGGACGCGTCCGCCGAGGTGCGGTCCACACCGGGGCCGGGGGACCGGTTTACACGGAGCTCGGCTGATGCCGGCACGTCCGATGGAGTGACTGACACGGTGACGCTGAGCGGTGGGGCTGCCGCGGTGTCCGGGGCGACGGCGCGCGACGCAAGGGTGGCACGGGTGATCGAAGCGGTCCAGAACGGGACTTACCGGGTTGACTCCACGGCGGTTGCGAACGCCCTGATGTCGAAGATGGTGGATCGACCGGGTGCGCCGGCCGACGATTAAGCCGGGCCGGCGCTGGTCCGGGCGCTGACGAAATTTCTGGATGGACGGCGAGTCTTGAGGTTTGGCAATCGCCAGCGCGGGGGCTGGCCGATGTGTGCGCGCTTCAGACGCGGTGGGTGTCGGGACGCCAGGTCTGGATGGCCTGCTTGATTTGTTTGGGGGTGAGATCTTCGGTGAGGGTGCGGTCGAGCAGGGCGGGGAGCTCGGCGTCCGAGGCGAAGCGGAGAGCGATCATTTTCGAGAGGGGGAGGAC
>CAXUCK010000165.1:0-4953 GCA_964249375.1 uncultured Acidobacteriaceae bacterium | reverse complement strand
CCCGTGATCACCGGCTGAATGTCGCTGCCGAGCGCATCCCCCAGCAGCTGCGCCACCTGCCGGATGCGAATCGGTTCGCCACATCCGACGTTGATCACCTGCCCGTTCGAAGCAGCGCTCGACATGGCCAGCAGGTTGGCCCGCACCACATCATGCACGCTCACAAAGTCGCGCATCTGCTCGCCATCCTCAAACACCAGCGGCGCCTGCCCGTTCAGCAGACGCGAGGCGAAAATCGCCGCGACGCCGGTATACGGATTCGAGAGCGCCTGACGCGTCCCGTAGATGTTGAAGAAGCGAAGCGCCGTGACCGGCAGGCCGTACGTGCGTCCGTAGATCATGCACAGCTCTTCCTGGTCGCGCTTCGAAAGCGCATACATCGAGTTGATCTCCGACGGCTTGTCTTCGTCGGTCGGGGTGGGCGCGAGCCGGCCTCCGCAGAAGTTGCAGCACAGGTCCCACTCGCCGGCACGTAGCTGCGAAATCGGCCGAACCGGCGGCGTCGCCTGCCGGCCGCACCCGCTGCACCCGTAACGGCCCTCGCCGTAGATCGACATCGACGACGCCACCACCAGCTTTTCAAGCGAGATCTGGCTGTCCAGGATGGCCTGCAGCAGCTCGGCCGTCCCCTGCGTATTCACGCTCATGTAGCGGGCGATCTCGTACATCGACTGCCCGACGCCGACCGTGGCGGCAAAGTGGTAGATCACGTCCACACCCTGCAACGCGTGGCGCAGGATATTCGGGTCGCGGACATCGCCCGCGATCAGCTCCACATCACTCGAAAGGTACGCCGGCCGCTTGCCGCCAGGATGCACCTGCGGATTCAGCTCGTCGAGCACGCGGACGCTGTGGCCTGCGCGCAGCAGGCCGTCCGCCAGATGCGACCCCACAAAGCCCGCTCCGCCTGTGACGAGAACCTGCTTGCCTGCCCTAACCTGGTGTGCCTGTTCGCTCATGCTGAGATCATCACCTCGTCTCCCTGTGTGATCGTGATCTGCTGCTTGCGGCCGTAACGCCGTACACTCCACTCCGCAAAATCAGCAAAGCCCTGCAGGTCTTTCGGCGGACTCGTGTGGTGGTCTTCAAGGCCCAGGTGTCCGGGCGTAAAGCACAGCGTCAGCGCCACCTGGAACGGCTCCAGCGCCGTCATCATCCGGTCAAACCACGCTTCCGCGTTGGGCCGGTAGCTGTCCGCCCAGCTCAGGCCCGTGCGCAGGTAGCGCACGTCGTGCGCCTTCATCCACTCGACGGCAGTCTCCAGCCGGTGATCTTCGAAGTGGAACCACTGGCACAGACCCACCTCCCCATCGCGGGGGAACTCGTCCGCAAACAGCTTGGGTGTGCCATCATGCCGCAACAGCCCAAGGTAGTAATGCCGGTAGTACGAGGAGCCTTCCGCTTCCTTGTGGCGCGTCTCCGCCGGCCAGGTGGGCGGCAGATCGAACAGAGAATACCAATGAATGCGGGACGTTTTTCCGCGAATCAGCTCAAGCGTGCGCCGCAGGCCGAACTGCGCGACCTCCTCGGCTCCGAACGACGACACGCCGACCTCCGTCACCCACACGGGCCGGCCCGCCACCTGCTCGGCCTCCGCAATCTTTGCCGGCCACTCATCAATCTGCCAGTGATTCCAGTCCAGCGGAAACCCGTGGATCCCGACTGCATCGACAGCGTCCATCACGCCGTGAGACCGCATCAGGCGGAGAAAGTCCGCATCGCCCGACGAGACTCCGCCCAGAACAATGGGCAGCGTCGGATCGACCCCGCGAATGCTCGCGGCGCCCAGCTTGGCCATTTCGGCAAAGCGCTCCCACTTGGGATCCAGGTGGAAGTTCCAGTGCGAGAGGTTGTTGGGCTCGTTCCACAAAACAACGGCTTCAAGCATCTACGCCAACCTCGCTCCGAAACTGACCGCGCCGAGCCGTGACGTGAGAGCCTCCAAACCGTACAGGACACGCCGAGCCGGGTCGCCTTCACGGCAGCTTCACAGAAGTGGGCCGTGGAGGTACAAACCATCTTCGCATGGAAAGTACCTGATCGGCAGGGAAAGTACAACCTTTCCCACCGGCTCCAGAACTCCCGACCCGCTTCGTCCCACCGCTTATCTCCCTGCCGGTGCAGGACTTAAGCCGCTAAACCCGGGTTACGAGACGGTTACAACGGAACCGGAGATCCGGCAGCGATCCCCCGCCCAGCCGTTCGTTTTGGCCGCAACCCTGCCAAACACAGCACCTCTGGAAGGTGAACAACCGATCTTTGCCGAAGCGACACCTCCGGACCTTACAGCCGCTCCACCATAATGGAGGTCGATTTGATCAGCGCAGCAGCGGGGTCGCCTTTGCGCAGCGCCATCTCGCGCACCGCCTCCGCGGTAATGATCGCGGTAATTTGCTGCTCCCCCACAGCCAGGACCACCTCGGCCAACAGGCCGTCCACGCGAACCGAGACCACCTTGCCAACGATCTGGTTGCGTCCGCTCACGCGGCGGAAGCGCTCCCGCGACTCAGCCGGCGCCTTTTCCGCTTCGGCCTGGAGAAAGTACTTAAGCGCAGCCGCGGGAATGCGATGATGCCCGCCAGGGGTGGTCCGCGTCTCGATCTTGCCGCGAAGGATCCACTGCTTGATTGCCGGGTAGCTGATGCCCAGCATGCGAGCCGCTTCGCGCGGTGTGAAGACGTCTGCTGAATCTTGCATAAGCATTCCCCGTGTGCGACGTCGGTCGAGGCCAGGGGACTCGGCAGCAGCGTCGCTCAGGAAGACAAGCTTACGGCATCCAGGCTCGGTTTAGCTCTGGCTCACTCGCGGGCCTTTGGAATCGTGGGGCCGGGGATAGAAAGCTTCCACCACCGTCGAAATCCCGCCGCGGGGGCGGAAGTCACCCTTGACGAGACACCACACCGGGTCAGTCGCTTTCACGATATCGTTCAGCACCTGGTTCGCTATGTTTTCCTGAAAAATCCCAAGATTGCGGTAGCAGAACAGGTACTCCTTCAGGCTTTTCAGCTCCAGGCAGCGTTCCCGCGGCATGTAGCGGATGGTGATGACGCCGAAATCGGGAAGGCCGGTCTTGGGGCAGATGGAGGTGAACTCAGGGTCGTCGATAAGGATCTCGTACGCCTGAAACTGGTTCTGAAACGTGTCGATCGACGGAAACTCTGTATGGAGGCCGGCGGCAGCATGGTCATCGGTATAGCCGGTGTTCTGGGTGTGTGTCACGCGTTTGTCCTTCCAGGTTCGGGCCAGATCCGGGCTGGGTTAGGACGAGCAAACCCGCCCTCCTCAGGTTACTGCCTCGGATGGAATCCACTCGGCTCTGCGGCGGGTCAAGCAGGCATATGGCTGCCTCGCGTACACCTGCCGAAGCTTGAGCCACCACAGGGACGCTCAATGACCCTCGCCGACTAATTCCGGCGGCTCAGGGTCGGGCGATCGTCTCCCGAGTTGGTCGTCGGGTTGTTGGGATCTGTCGTCGTCGATCCACCGGCGCGGCGCAGAGTGGGCTTGTTGCCGCCACCCTTCTCATTCAGCTTGCGCTTGTTCTCAATGCGGGCAAGCCGACCCTTGACATCATCGAACTCGGAAGTCGACACGATGTAGTCAGGCCGCGGCGGCATAATGGTCGCAATCTCGTCTTCGGAGTGGGCAATGCGGTCCGGCGTCTGCGGGTGGTCGGCGAAGGCCTTCGCCAAGGTACCGGGCTTATGCTTCTCGAGCGCATCAATCTTTTCAAAGAACTGGATAAACGCCTGCGGATCGTACCCGGCCTTGTACATATACTGCAGCCCGAGGTAGTCGGCTTCGGCCTCAAACATGCGCGAGAACTTCAGGAATGTAATCGGAATCGCAAGCTGCGACGCCTCGTAAATGCCATAGCCCGTCCAGGTGCCAGAGGTCATGATGATCAGCGGAATCTGCCCGATCTGCATGTAGTTCATCCGCGTCATCTCGCGGGCGGCATGGTGGGCGCACACATGGGCCGTCTCATGCGCCATCACGCCGGCTAGTTCGGCCTCTTCGTCCGCGGCCAGGATCAGTCCCGAGTTGACGTAGAAAAATCCTCCCGGCAGGGCCATGGCGTTGATCTCGTCCGAATCGATCACCTTAATGGTGAAGGGAACCTTGCAGTCCGAGTTCTTCACGATGTTCTGGCCGATCCGGTTCACATACTCAACCACCACCGGATCGGTCACCATGTGGGCCGACTTTTCGACTTCCATCGAGTACTGCTTGCCGGTGCCGATCTCCCAGTTCGTGGAGTACCAGTTCCCCATGCCACGCCCGCCGATATTGCGCGTGCCAATGGCGTCCACGTCGTCTTCCGAACCCTTCTTGATGTGCGGATCAAGCGCCTCGCCGGGAGACGGAAGCGAGTCCGTGGCCGATTTGGCTGTCGCGGCTGCTGCTTTGTTGTCCGCTGGGTTCGGCAGCGTCGGAGGCTGCTTGGTGTCGGGGTCCCGCGGAACAGGCGAAGGCGTTCCGGCCGGGTTCGATGTGGGCGCGGAGGTCGGCGCGGGCGCGGCGCTCGGTGCCGGCGTTGTGGTCGGCGCCGGGGTCGTCTGGGCGAAGACAGGGGTGCTGACGGCCAGGGTGGCTGCGAGACCAAGGTGCGCGGGGAAACGCATGGGAGTTGCTCCTAAGGAAAGACGGACGGTGCCTTACCCGTTGGACGTAGTATGCGCCTTTTGGTCGCACCGGCGAAAGTTGGGGGTGCCCGGCTGGCGGGGGAAATCCGGCCGGCGGAAGGGCGCCCCCGTCCGCGTGCCGGAGCGGCTCCTCCAAGGGTGTGGTGGGCCCACCAGGATTCGAACCTGGAACCAAAGCATTATGAGTGCTCTGCTCTAACCGTTGAGCTATAGGCCCTCAAGCGCCGCCAACGCTTCAGGCGGGCTGCGGCTGGAACCCCATTCTACCGTCCCCACCCGCCCAGCCACACCCGACGAGGGGCCGCGG
>CAXUCK010000164.1:0-4973 GCA_964249375.1 uncultured Acidobacteriaceae bacterium | reverse complement strand
GGACCGGGGACGGCTATCTCAGGCGAGTTGGGGAGGGGAAGCACTCGCGGGTGGGAGTCGCCGGCGGCGGCCGGCGTTGCCTCAGACGTGCACGGTCGCGGTTGCGGGGGGCACACGATCGGCGGAGGGTGCGCGGTCGGCTGACGGCAGCAATGCCGCCGAGGGGATGTGGTCTGCTGGCCGCTTTGTCTGGAAGCACTGCCGGCAGAGTACGGGGCGGCCCTGCGTGGGTTTGAAGGGGACGGTGGTTTCGATCCCGCACTCCGAGCAGTGGGTTCGCGTTTCCGTGCGGGAGATGCCGGCGGAGACCGGTGCGCCGCCAGCACGCATCTGCGCGGCCGCGCGCTTGCCCTTACAGGGTTTGCAGCGCTTGGGGTCGTTCTTGAATTGTTTATCGAAGAAGAAGATTTGCTCGCCGGCAGTGAAGATGAATTGCCCTTCACAGTCGGCGCAGGTCAACACGCGATCCACAAATTCCATGGCACAACTCCCAAACAGAGAAGCTACGGGGCCCGGAAAGCATTTGTGGGGAGGTGATGGTACGACCAATGCTTTGTTCCACGTTGATGACGCGGATGTCAGTGTGGTGCGTGGCGGCCGCAATTCGTTTCAAGAAAAACGGCCGCCCGTGATGCTAGTCCTGTTCTTTACGGACTTTTTTGCGATTGCGCTTACGCGCGAGTGCTTCTTTGACGCGCTTCTTTTCGCCAGGCTTTAGATAGAAGGAGTGACGCTTGACCTCTTTGATGATGTCTTCGGTCTGAACCTTGCGCTTGAAGCGCCGAAGAGCATTTTCGAGGGGCTCGCCTTCCTGAACTCGAACCTCTGCCAACGGGAATACACCTCCAACCAGTCCTCGAGAGGAACGTTATGATGATACGCCCGCGCTGGCAGCGGCCCGAACACAATCAGGAATTTTCGTCAAGAACTTTAGTAACCGATGAACGCATGATTGGTGGCGGCACGGCTGCTCTGGTAACAGCGCACGGTACGGGTTTGCCCGTCCGATAGACTGAAGCCATGTCAGTTATTTTCAAGGTGCGCGGGACCCGCGACCTGCTGCCGCCGGAAACGGAGCTGTGGAACCAGGTTGAGACGGTTGCCCGCGCCGTGTTTGCGCGGTACGCCTTTGGCGAGATTCGAACGCCGATTTTCGAGGATACGGCGCTGTTCGCGCGAGGGGTCGGAGAGGAAACGGACATTGTTTCCAAGGAGATGTACACGTGGGAGGACCGGGCCCGCGCGGACAGCGAACGCGTGCTGAGCCTGACGCTGCGGCCGGAAAACACGGCCGGCGTGGTGCGGGCATATATCGAGCACAAGATGAACGATCTGGGGGCGCTGCAGAAGCTGTTTTACATTGGCCCGCAGTTCCGGCGGGAGCGGCCGCAGAGGGGGCGGTACCGGCAGTTCTGGCAGATTGGCGCGGAGGTGCTGGGACCACCGTTTTCGGGCTCGGAGAGTCCGCTGCGGGACGCGGAGGTGCTGGAAATGCTGGCGACGCTGCTGGACGAACTGGGCGTGCGGAACTGGCAGCTCGCGATCAATTCGGTGGGGTCGGCGACGGACCGGCCGCGGTATGTGGAGGCGCTGCGGGCGGCGCTTTCGTCGGTGAAGGGCAAGCTGAGTCCGGACAACCAGCGCCGGGCGGAAACGAACCCGCTGCGTGTGCTGGATTCGAAAGATCTGGCGGACCAGGAGATCATCGCGGGGCTGCCGCGGATTGCGGACTACCTGGACGACTCGTCGCGGGAGCATTTCGAGCAGGTGTTGGCGGCACTGGATGCTTGCGGGATTCCGTACGTGGTGAATCCGCGGCTGGTGCGGGGGCTGGACTACTACACGCGCACGGCGTTTGAGTTTACGGTGCCTGACGGGAGCGGCCTGGGAACGCAGAATGCCTTGCTGGGCGGTGGACGGTATGACGGGCTGAGCGAGATGCTTGGCGGACCGAAGGCGCCGGGGATTGGGTTTGCGATCGGCGAGGATCGCCTGATTCTGACGCTGCAGGCACAGGCCGCTTTATCCGCGGAGAGGGCAGTGCCGCACAAACTGGACGCCTTTGTCGCGCCGATCGGGATTGCACAGAACCCGGCCGCGCTGGAGCTGGCGCGAGAGCTACGGGCGGCAGGTTTGTCGGTGGAGGTCGGCGACGGGACGTTTCGACTGCGGCGGTCTTTCGAGGCCGCTGACCGCCTGGCGCACCGCATGGTGCTGGTGGGGGAAGACGAGGTGGCCTCCGGTATGCTGACGGTAAAGCATTTTGCCCGGGCCGAGCAGACCAAGGTGCCGCGCGAACAGCTGGCAGCGGCCCTGGCGCAGCCCTGAGCGAGCGACTATCTCCTTCGACGCTCGACCGCGATGCGTGCGAAAAGACAACTTGTAACTGAGATGGGAACACAATGAATCTCGACTTTCTTGGCAGCCTCGAACGCACGCACATGTGCGGGGACCTGCGTGCCCAGGATGCGGGCAAGCCCGTGATCCTGATGGGATGGGTGAACCGGCGCCGCGACCATGGCAGCCTGATCTTTCTTGACGTGCGGGACCGCTCCGGCATCACGCAGGTGGTTCTGGACCGGGACCTTTCGCCTGAGGCGCACCTGCGGGCCGAGGCGGCGCGGCCGGAGTTTGTGGTGGCGGTCGAAGGCACCGTGCGGATGCGCGAGCCGGGCATGAGCAATCCGCATATGACGACCGGAGACGTGGAGGTGGTGGCGACGCGGCTGCTGTTGCTGAATGACGCGCGCACGCCGCCCTTTTCGCCGGCCGAGGGTGCGATTGCGAATGAAGAGGTTCGCCTGAAGTACCGCTACCTGGACCTGCGCCGGGAAGAGATGCAGCGTAACTTTCTGCTGCGGCACAAGGTGGCGCAGGCGATCCGCGGATACCTCTCGGCGGAGGGATTTCTCGAGATTGAGACGCCGTTTATGACGCGCTCAACGCCCGAGGGAGCGCGGGATTACCTGGTGCCGAGCCGCGTGCATCCTGGCCACTTTTATGCGTTGCCGCAGAGCCCGCAGATTTTCAAGCAGATCCTGATGATCTCGGGGTTTGACCGGTATTTTCAGATTGCGCGCTGCTTCCGCGACGAGGATTTGCGCGCGGACCGGCAGCCGGAGTTTACGCAGATCGACCTGGAGATGACGTTTCCGCGGCAGGAGACGATCTTCCGGGTGGCGGAAGGTTTCCTTTCAGCGGCATTTGCAACGGCGGGTGTTACGATTCCGACGCCGTTTCCGCGGATGACGTATGACGAGGCGATTCGGCGGTACGGGATTGATAAGCCGGATATGCGGCTGCCGGCGATGGTGGACCTGAGCGAGACGCTGACGGCGGAGCTGCGGGAGAAGCTGAAAATTGAGCTGGAGTTGCCGGTGCTGGGATTTACGATTCCGCGCGTGGGCGCTCTGAGCGGTACGGAACGGCGAAAACTTGTGGACGAGATTCGCGGGTTGTTCGGGGATTGCGGGCTGGATTTTCTGGACACGACGCGCCTTCGGACGAACGCCGATTTTCTGCCGTTGGCGGAGGCGATCGGCGCGAAGCTGAACGGCGAGCAGATGGTCTTTTGTGGGGAGAGCGTCACCACGGAGGATCTGGCGGTTGTGGTGACGCCGAAGCTGGGGACGCCGGCCAGCTGGAACTTTGATCCGCAGTGGATTCCGAAGCGGGTTGGGGCGCTTCGGCTGGAGCTCGGGAAAAGGTACGCGGACCGGCACAAATTATTTGAGAAGACGGGCACCGCGGGGGATTTTCGGTTTCTGTGGGTGACGGACTTTCCGATGTACGAGTGGGATGAGGAGCGGCAGCACTGGGATGCGGCGCACCATCCGTTTACCTCGCCGCATGAGGACGACATTACGAGTGGGCGGTTGGTTTCGGACAAGGGGGCGGTGCGGGCGCTGGCGTATGACGTGGTGCTTAACGGCACGGAGCT
The DNA here is from genome assembly GCA_964249375.1 of uncultured Acidobacteriaceae bacterium. GTDB lineage: Bacteria > Acidobacteriota > Terriglobia > Terriglobales > Acidobacteriaceae > Edaphobacter. The sequence goes on along the minus strand of CAXUCK010000164.1, from coordinate 1,033 downwards.
GGGGTCGGGATCGATCCGGATTCACCGGAAGGATGTGCAGCAGGAGATCTTCCGGTCGCTGGGGATGACGAATGAAGAAGCGCAGGCGCGCTTCGGGTTTTTTCTGGACGCGCTGGAGTACGGGACGCCGCCGCATGGGGGAATTGCGTTGGGGCTTGACCGCATTGTGATGATTCTGGCCGGGGCGACGAGCCTGCGGGAGGTGATCGCGTTTCCGAAGACGGCCAAGGCAATCGATTTGATGGTGGATGCTCCGGCGCCGGTGAGCGAGGCGCAGACGCGGGAGTTGAGTTTGCGGATTGCGCACCGGAGCTAGGGGAAGGTTTTTTGCGGATGTGCTCGGTTCTGGGGTCCGACTGTGAGTGGGTTGCCGGGACGAGAAACGCAGGTCCTTCGACTGCGGCTGCGCCTTCGCTCAGGATGACAGGCAACGTTCCTGAACTGCGGCTGTGTTTTGTTTGGAGCGTGCTCCGTGGTGAAATAACGCGGTGAGGCGAACGTACGCGGCGGCGGTGGTGCTGGGGGCGGGGTTGCTGCTGCCGATGCTCGCGGGCTGCCATAAGCGACCGCAGAAGGCGGCACGACAGCCGGCGCCGCCGACGGTGCGGGCCGGGCGGCGGGATGCGGCGGATGATCCGGATGGGCGTTATGTGGGGGAGGCGCGGACGCCGGCACCGGTGGTGCGTCCGGCTGGGCCGCGGGCGGAGCTGCGTGGGCGGCCGTTTGAGACGGAGGTTGGGTTGGCGAGCTGGTATGGGCCGCCGTATGCCGGACGCAAAGGCGCGGATGGCACGGTGTACGACCAGAACGCGATGACGGCGGCGCACCTGACGCTGGCGTTGGGGACGGTGGTTCGCGTGACGAACCTGACGAACGGCCAGAGTGCCGTGGTGCGGATCACGGATCGGGGACCGTTTGTGCAGGGGCGAATTATTGATCTGAGCCTGGCGGCGGCGAAGGCGACGGGGGTGTATCGCGCGGGTACGGCAAAGGTGCGGGTGGAGGCGTTTTCGGCACCGCCGCTGGGGGCGAA
>CAXUCK010000163.1:3718-4974 GCA_964249375.1 uncultured Acidobacteriaceae bacterium | reverse complement strand
TGCGGAGGGGCGATTCACGCTGCGGGGTGTTCCGGCGGGGCCGTACACCGTGACGGTGACGGAAGCGGGGATGGCGGCCTGGACCACCGAAGGGGAGATGACGAACGGGACCGAACGGGAGCTGGATGCGATCACACTGGGTGTGGCGTCGGCGAGCGCGGAGGTGCTGGTGACGGCGGGGCAGGCAGACATCGCGATGGCGCAGGTGCAGCTCGAGGAGAAGCAGCGGGTGCTGGGCGTGATCCCAAATTTCTATGCGGTGTATGTCTGGGATGCGGAGCCACTCACCTTCCGGCAGAAGTTCGACATGGCGTGGAAGATGTCGGCGGATCCGGTGTCGATTTTCACCAGCGCGTCGATGGCGGGGTTTGGTCAGGCGCAGAACAGCTTTGCCGGGTACGGGCAGGGAGCGGCGGGCTACACGAAGCGCTTCGGCGCGGCGTATGCGGACAACGTGGCGAGCACGATGCTGGGGCAGGCCGTGTTTCCGTCGTTGTTCCGGCAGGACCCGCGGTACTTCGTGAAGGGCAAGGGCAGTGCCGTCTCGCGCGGTCTGTACGCGATCTCGTCGGCGGTGATATGCCGCGGCGACACCCGGAAGTGGCAGCCGAACTACTCAAACATGCTGGGCAACGTGACGTCGGCGGCGCTCTCGAATGCGTACTACCCGGCGACGGACCGGCATGGGGCGGGTCTGCTGATTCGGAACTCGATGGTGACGACGGTGGCGGGGGCGATTGGCGGGTTGTTTCAGGAGTTTGTGGTGCGGCACTTTACGCCGCATGTTCCGGACTACGCCGCGGCGAACTAGGGACGGCGTTCGTGGCGGCGTTAGCCTGGCGTGACGGGGGAAGCTTGTAAACTGAGATCGGTGTGATCTGCTTGCGCAGCACGCTTGAAGACGAAAGACGCCGACCGCCGACCGCATGATTGAAACACCGCCTCAGAAAAGATTTCGTATGCCCGCAGAGTGGGCACCGCACGCGGCCACCTGGATCGCGTGGCCGCACAATGCGGAGGACTGGCCGAACAAGTTTCAGCCCATCCCGTGGGTGTACTGCGAGATTGTGCGGCACCTTTCGCGCGAAGAGGACGTGCACATTCTGGTGAACGACGAGGGGGCGGAGCGGCGGGCGACAAAGATGCTGCGGCGGCAGGGGGCGAACCTGGCGCGGCTGCACTTTCATCCGTGGCGGACCGACCGGGTGTGGCTGCGGGACTCCGGGCCGATCTTTGTGCGCGCCGCGGAGGGCCGG
>CAXUCK010000163.1:0-3708 GCA_964249375.1 uncultured Acidobacteriaceae bacterium | reverse complement strand
ATGGAGCGCCTGGTGCCGAGGGTGACGCTGGCCGACGGCAGCGAGCACCGCCTGGTGCTGGAAGGTGGGTCGATCGACACCAATGGCGAGGGCGTGCTGCTGACGACTGAAGAGTGCCTGTTGTCGGAGGTGCAGCAGCGCAACCCTGGGGTGAGCCGGGAGCAGATGGAGGCGGCGTTCGGGGAGTACCTGGGAATCGAACAGACGATTTGGCTGAATCGCGGATGCGCGGGGGACGACACGCACGGGCACGTGGATGACGTAACGCGGTTTGTGGGGGCGAATACGATTCTGACGGCGGTGGAGCCGAATACCGCGGATGAGAACCACCTGCCGCTGGCGGAGAATCTGCAGCGGTTGCATGAGGCACGGAATGGCCGTGGGGAGCCGTTCGAGGTGCGCACGCTGCCCATGCCGGCGCCGGTGGTGTTCGAGGGTCAGCGGCTGCCGGCGAGTTACGCGAACTTTTATCTCGCAAACGGGCTGGTGCTGGTGCCGACCTTCAACGATCCGAACGACCGGATCGCGCTGAATACGCTGGCGGAGTGCTTTCCGGAGCGGACGGTGACGGGGATTCACTGCACGGACTTTATCTGGGGTCTGGGCGCGTTGCACTGCATGACGCAGCAGGAGCCCGCCTGATGGCGGCGGCGTGGCCACCACCGCCGGATCGGGCGTCGATCGAGGAACTGGTCGCGGCGGCGGACGTCGAGGGATTTCTGGCCGAGGGCGCTCCGGCGGACGAGTACGAGAGCGAGGCGGAGCACCTGTTCGCGGCCATCCAGCACTTCCCTACCGCGGAACTGGTGCCGGAGACGTTGGTGCCGATCCTGACGAGGATCTGGCGGGAAAGCTTTGCATTAGACGACGCGGCGCTGGCCGGGCGCGAGCCTGCGCTGCGCGGGTTGGCGGAGCAGATTGCGCGGTTCTTTGGGCCGGAGGCGCGGCCCACGGTGCGGTCGTCAGAGTAGATCGCCGAAGCTGTGTCGGTTCACGAGACCATCCGTCGAAGCAGAGGCCAGCAGCGACGCAGGCCGTCGAAGAAAAACACACCCTGAACCAGCAGAAAGACGAAGGGCGATAACGAAAAGGCAAGCAGGAGCGGTAACGTCAACGTACCCTTTTGATCGAAAGCGCCTGCGGAGCGAAAGGCAACGGAGGAGAGCACAAACGCTCCGACCGCGGCGGCGCTCAACCCGAAGTGCCATAGTCCGCTCCGGTAGCTCCAAGGCACGAACCAGGCGGAGTAAGCCGTGGCGAAGAAGCAGAAAGACAGGGCCGCGGCGAAGCACAACAGTCTGTTTGGGATTACGAACGTACGTGCAGGCGAAGTGAAGGTCATCCCGGCCGTCATGGATGGGTCAGTCGGGAACAAACCCAGGACGAGCAGGACGACAGCAAACATCGCGAACAGTGCGGGAAGACGCGTCATCTGATCACCAGTAAGTCTCGAAACTGACTCTGGGGCCGGTCGCACATCGGTCCTAGGGTACACCTGTGCCACGCGTTGCGTCCTGTGGTGTCTCTTTCCGTGACAGCAATCGATGCGCTCCGGTGCGTTTCCTCTGGTGAAACACGGAGTCGCCCTGTCAAAGTCGCTTGCCTGGGGTGCACAACCTGTCCTTGCCCGCGGCTCTCAGAGGAGTGAGGAGATCATCCAAGCATGAGCATTCACGAAGAAAAGTTATTGTCCCGCCGCCAGATGGTCGGTGGCCTCGGGGCCGGGCTCGCGACCGTTGCGGCTGCCGCCACACCAGCCTTTTCGCAGAGCACAGCGCAGAGCACAGCGTCCGGCAACTCCACTGCGCAGCCGATGCAGGACCCAACGACGAAGTACCCCCGCCCGCCGTACAAGGAGCAGCCTCAGCCCTGGCCCGGCCTGGCCAGCAAAATGGACCCTCGCCCGGACCACGGCGAGACCAGCTACAAAGGTTCTGGTCGCCTGCTTGGCCGCAAAGCCCTGATCACCGGTGCGGACTCGGGCATGGGTCGCGCTGCAGCGATTGCGTACGCTCGCGAAGGTGCGGATGTGTGCCTGAACTACCTGCCCGCCGAGGAGCCCGATGCGCGTGAGGTGGTGGACCTGATCAAGGCTGCCGGCCGTAAAGCGGTCGCGGTCCCGGGCGACCTGCGGGAAGAGACGTTCTGCACACGACTAGTGAGTGAAGCGGTCTCAGGTCTGGGCGGTCTCGATATCGTAGTCTCGAACGCGGGCCGTCAGCACTCCGTGCCGAACCTAATGGACATGAGGACCGAGCTCTTCGATTGGACGATGAAGACCAACATCTATGCGCCTTTCTGGATCATCAAGGCGGCGTTGCCACACCTGAAGCCGGGCTCGACCATCATCGCGACGACGTCAGAGCAGGCCTACGATCCGTCGCCTGACCTGTACGACTATGCCCAGACCAAAGCCGCGACCATGAACTTTGTGAAGTCGCTGGCGAAGCAGCTCGGTCCCAAAGGCATCCGGGTCAACGGTGTCGCTCCCGGTCCCATCTGGACGCCGCTACAGATCTCGGGCGGGGCGCAGCCGGAGAAGTACACCAAGTTTGGCGGCAACTACCCGCTCGGACGTGCGGGGCAACCTGCCGAACTCGCCTCCATCTACGTGCAGCTCGCCGCGGAAGACGCCAGCTACACCACGGGCAACATCTACGGGGCCGGCGGCGGGATGGGCCAGCCGTAGGCCGGATGACAGCGATCCTCTTCAGGCGCCTGGCGGTCCGATACAAGCCGCCGGGCGCCTGACTGATCAGGAGGAACGCGAGCTGGTTCGCTGCGAAGTTGGCCGTTGGATCGATTCGGGTCTGGTTGCGCACCCGTCTCCGCCATGCAGCTCGGCGTCAGCCCAACCGATATGGAACAATAAAGCATGCGCCTCGCCTACCTCGACTGCTTCGCCGGCATTTCTGGCGACATGTTTCTCGGCGCCCTCCTCGACGCTGGACTCGACCCCGACGTTCTGCACGCAACCGTCGCCGCGCTTGACCTCGGTGCGTCGCTCCGGATCGAAAAAGTCGACCGCTCCGGCATCACCTCCACCAAGGTCCACGTCCTCGAGAACGGCCACCTTGCCGAGGCACACGAGCACAAAAAACACTCGCACCCGCAGGAAGCCGAAAAACACACGGGCGAACCCTTGCAGCAGCAACAGACCCACGAGCACCACCACCACCCGAAGACGCAGCACCTGCACAAGACCGGCCACCCGCATGAGCACCCCCATGCACCCGAGCACGTCCATGGGCGATCGCTCAGCGCAATCCGGGAGCTGCTCCGGGCCTCGTCGCTCGACGAGCCGGTCAAGCACTTCGCGCTCAAAACGTTCGATCTGCTCGGCCACTCCGAAGCCAAGATCCACAACGTGCCGGTCGATGACATTCACTTTCACGAAGTCGGCGCCGTCGACGCCATTGTCGACATCACCTGCGCCGCGGCTGGCATTCACACGCTGAACCAGCAGGCCGTGACCGACACCGGAAAGCCGTTGAGGTGGCATGCCTCGCCGCTGAACGTGGGCGGCGGCACCGTCCAGTGCGCGCACGGAAATTTTCCTGTGCCCGCTCCTGCCACGGCCGACCTCCTGCGCGGCATGCCGACCTACAGCGCGCACCTGCAGAAGGAGCTCGTCACGCCCACCGGTGCCGCGCTCATCCGCGCCCTCGCGCCCTCGTGCGGCCCGCAGCCTCCCATGGCCTTTGCCTA
>CAXUCK010000162.1:0-5036 GCA_964249375.1 uncultured Acidobacteriaceae bacterium | reverse complement strand
CTGGCGTGCTGCCAGTGACCGGCTTGGACTTTTCCCCCGAAATGCTCTCCCGCGCCCGCTCGAAACATGCCCGCGCCAACGCCACCTTCGTGGAGGCCGACGCCCTTCACCTGCCCTTCGCCGACAGCTCCGTCGACCTCATCACGGCCGCCTTCGGCTTCCGCAATCTCGCGAACTACGCTGACGGCCTGGCTGAGCTTCACCGCGTCCTCCGACCCGGCGGCGAGTTCGGCATTCTCGAAGCCAATCAGCCCGGCGGCCTCGTCGGCATTGGCTATAACCTCTACTTTCATCACGTGCTGCCGCGCGTCGGCGGCCTGCTTTCCGGACGCCGTGCCGCCTATAGCTATCTTCCCGCCTCGGTAGAGCGCTTCCCCCGTCCACCCCGCATGCTTGACCTAATCCGCGCCGCGGGCTTCCAGGACGCCTCCTGGACCCCGTACACGCTTGGCACCGCGGGGCTCTTTCGCGCCGTCAGGTAGCGGAACAAGCTGTGCTCTGGACGAGCGACCTAGTGGGTGGGAAGGGGAATGTTAAGCAGGATCCGGATGGCATCGGCATAGCCCATATCTGGGACTTGCTGAAAATCAAAGGTGTCCACACGACCGTGTACCTCGACACTCTTCAGCAGCAGAGCACGGACATTAATAGATTGCTCAAAGTGGGTGTAAATCCAGCGCGGGCCGTTTCCGGGGTTGTCCTGGTCTACGGTAAACGTCCCGCCTGGATAGATATGCGCGACCATGCCCCAACCAATGTTAACGGGGCGGAAGACTGTTCCTTCCAGGCGTACAGCGGTGTGGCTGTCGGTATCGATCCAGATGCGGCCACGAAGGCCGGTCAGTGCCTCCGCGGTGGTGGTCGGGGGCGACCACTGTGGGTTCGGTGCATAGTCGAGAACCACCAGTCGGTGGGCGCCGGCATTGGGGATTTGCGGCTGGCCCGGGACGTACGTATAGAGCATGGCGTCCGGCAACTGCTGGATCAGGTCCGCGGCCAACTTTCGTTCCGAGCGCTCGTTGCGGACATGCTTGAAGAAATCTTCCGGCGAGGTGATGAGAGCGTTGAGCCGTGCGCGTTCCGCTGCGTCCTCCTCCGGGCTCAAAGGACGTCCGTCGCGCAGAATGAGGCGGGCTACCGTGCCCTCTTTCGTTTCGATCTCGTCGCGCACCTGATCGCCTTTACGATCGATGAGGTGCATGCGATAGCGAAGGTACGGGCCGCCGTGGTTGAGAGCACGAATCTCATTTGCCGCGGCATCGACGGCCCAGAGGTGCGCGGGACGCTGTTCCGGCGAGCTGGCTGGGTCGTCCGTGGGACGCGAATGGCCGTTGGGGGTGCAGGCAAAAAGGACAGCAAGCAGTGTGAGCGATGGCGTTAACTTCGGCGCGGGCGCGACGAGCCGAAATCGCGGAGAAGTGGACCGATGCTCGACGTGAGGCACAGCCTTCTAGACGCAGCGGCGGGCGTCAAAGTTTTCCGGCCTGCCCAAGGAGCACAGGACAGGCGGACGTGTTTGCCTCGGCGTGGGCACTCCGATATAGTGCGGCAAGACGACGCGTGCCTGTGCGCGGCGTTGACTGAGGGGGCGACGATCGCATGAAACCAGCTGAAGGCTCGACCGTGCTTGGCAAATCTGTCTCGATCAAAGGCGATCTGGTGGGAACGGAGGACCTGTTTCTTGATGGCGAGATCGACGGCACGATTCGGCTGCCTGAGGCTCGGTTGACCATCGGTCCAAACGGCAAAGCACGGGCCGATGTGGACGTGCGCGATCTTGTGGTGTTTGGGCAACTGACCGGCAAGATCAGCGCGACCGGCCGCGTGGACCTCCGTCAAAGCGCGATCGTACTGGGCGACATCCAGGCGGGCACCCTGGCGATTGAAGAGAGTGCGTCGCTGAAAGGGCGCGTGGAACTGACGGCAGCGACCGGAAGCGCGCAGCCCGCACGAGCATAGCCGCAAGGGCGAGCGAGTATGCGCAATTTCTTTGGGGGCGGAGACCGGTCCAACAACAAGGGCGGAGCCAGTGCGCCGCGGACGCCGCGACACTCCAGCGGATGGGCGGAGTTGCTGAAGTTCCTGAAGTCTACCGAAGGTCTGCGGGTGCTGGACATCGGACCGACCTCTTCGACCAACATTAATTTCCTTACCGGGCTCGGTCACAGCATCTACATGGCGAACCTGGTCGAAGAAGCCAGCCGGCCGGAGTGGCTGGTCGCTCCGGCTCCCGGCGAGCCGCCAGTGTTTGACGTCCCCCGCTTCCTGGCGAGCAATCTTAACTTCTCCGGACGGACCTTCGACGTGGTGATCTTCTGGGATACGGCGGACTACCTGCCGGAGGCGCTGGTGGCGCCGCTGGTCGCCAAGATGTACGAGGCGATGCAGCCGGGCGGACGGTTGCTGGCGTTTTCGCACACCAAGGCGACCGGCGCTGAGGTAGGCTTTTTCCGCTATCACCTGACGTCCACGGATATGGTGGAAATGCAGCCCGGGGGAGGGTTCCCGTTGTTGCGGGTCTATAACAACCGGCAAATCGAGAATCTGCTGAAGCCGTTTTCCTCGTACCGATTTTTTCTGGCGAAGGACAATCTTCGCGAAGTGCTGGCGACGCGATAAGTCTGTCGCCCTGTGCCTTCAGCCGGGCGAAGCCAATTTTAGGACCGCTGTGCTCGGCGTCGATTGGCTGTGGCGTGCCTCGGACGACGAGAACCTTCCGTACGGCTCAGTGCTTCCAATCGGACTTCTCTTCGTGCATGGGAAAACGCTGTTGCTGGGCGTGTTCCAAGTCCTCCAGCAGGTCAGGGTCGAGGATAGGCGACGAGATTTTGTAGTCGCCGGAGGCCCACTTACCGAGGTCGACCAGGCGGCAGCGGTCTGAGCAGAAGGGGAAGTCTTCGTCGGTGGCGAGGACGACTTTGCGGCATGTGGGGCAGAAGAGGGCTTTGGGCTGGGAGTTGGCCATGGCGTCTGCTTCCAGTTTAACTCCTGGCAGAAAGATCGACGCCCGGGCGGGTGTGTGATCTGCGGTGGGGGACAACGCGCGTTCGTCGTCACCTGGCAGCGTACGTCGACCTCTGCCTCAAGCATAGACTCGGCTTACGGGGGACGCGTGAATCGAAGAGAGATGGTAAAGGGTTCGCTGATGAGCACGGCGGCGGCCACGTATCGGCCGCTTGCTCACCGGCCACAGCAGGTGGGTGTTCGCCCCAATAAGATACGAGGTCAGCGTTTTGTGACGCTCTGCATCATGATCCGGACGACCCCGTGGGAGGTCTCTCGCGACGTCAAGCTGCTGGATCGGGATGAATCTCAGTGGCACACTCTTGAAGGTGTCCGCGCACTTCGGGAAGCCTTCGCGACCGGCAATCCTGAAGGCAGGCTCACCTGGGGTTTCACACTCAATGCGCTCGAAGACAAGCGGCGGAACTACGAGCAGATCCGGGCGTACACGGTCGAGTGTCATGAGCGTTACGGCGATGAGATCTCCTACTTCCCCGGATATTTTCCGGCGATGTATCTGCCTCGCGAGCGAATCAATCGCGAGATGTCGGAAGCGCTTCAGATCATCACGACGTTCGTCGGCAAGGGGTATCGCCCCGACGCGATTATGGGCGGCTTTCTGTCTGCGAATAACCTGCAATACCTGGCGCAGAAGGAGAACATTCACGTCGCGCATGCGGTGATCTGGAGTCAACATGCCATCGACGGTGGCGGGGCGGACGGCTCGCCTTCCTACCCCTTCTATCCGTCGACGGAACACTTCTGCAAACCGGCACAAAGTGCAAGCGACTTCATCGATTGCGTCAATCTTGATGGCTGGACCATGGACTTCATCTGTGCACGGAGGAGCGGGGCTCTGGATCACAGCCTTACGGGGTACAACAGTCGCCGTGGCGTCGGGCCGATCGAGACGTACCTTGGGTGGGGTCTGGACCTTGGGCACCGCGAGGTGATGCATACCCAGAGCATCCATTTCGACGAGGGATTTTCGCGCAACGGTTTCGGCTGGGTTACAAATATCTGGGAAGCGCAATTGGTTTACGAGTTCGGGCGAGACCTGGTGTGTTCGGCGATGCGCATGTGGGTCGCCGGCACGAGAGAGCGTTGGCCGGACGTACAGTTTGTGACGTTCGGGCAGTTTGGAACGCTGTGGCGCGAGGCCAACCCGAGCAATGCTGACTGGAAGTACGGCTTTCTTGAACGGGGTTCGGGTTTAGGGGATTCGTACAACAATCTTGAGATTGAGTGGTTCATGAACCGGAAATTTCGGCTTGCGCTGCTTCGCGATTGGCAGGCAGAAACTCCGAGGCAGGTAATCGATCTGACACGGTACGACCTGCCGGCAAAGGAACCAGCAGATCCGAGCCCGGCGCACCCCGCAAAGAACTGGAGCCTGATGAACCGTATCAACCAGAAGGGCCTTCGCGCGCAGGACAAGCCCCGACCGTTGCGGGACCTGGCACCCGATGATCTGGAACTTGTCCTCACGATGCTCCCGCAGCTTCGTTCTTCCCTTTAACGGCGGGGGGATGCATCGGGACGAGCCAGCACCATTTTACGAGTGGCACTGCTGAGATGGTGATCGCTGGACAGCGGCGGTCGGCTGTATTGAGTTGGGTTTTTGGAGGTGCGATGCAGGCGAGTGATGCGGATGTCGGAGGGCGGGTGAATCGGCCGGGGCAGGTTTTGTTTGCGAGCCTGGAACGACGATCGAGTTCTTCGATTTCTATATCTACGCGACGGCGGCGGTACTGGTGTTTCCGAAGTTGTTTTTTCCAGGGTCGGATCCCGGGGCGGCGGTGCTGCAGTCGCTGGCGACGTTTGGGATCGCGTTTTTGGCGCGGCCCGTCGGGTCGGCGCTGTTTGGGCACTTTGGCGACCGCATTGGGCGGAAGCGGACGCTGGTGCTGGCGCTGCTGGCGATGGGGCTGTCGACAGTGGGGATCGGTCTGCTGCCAGGGTACGGACGGATTGGCGTGGCGGCGCCGCTGCTGCTGGCGCCTGGCGTCCTGCTAGTGGTCCTGCTGTTCCTG
>CAXUCK010000161.1:0-5038 GCA_964249375.1 uncultured Acidobacteriaceae bacterium | reverse complement strand
ACTGGCGCGACCTGGTCCTCTTTTACGAGTATTTCCACGGCGACACCGGCACCGACCCCGCCATCCGCAACGCCTACCCCCATGCCTTCAGCGCCATCCTCGTCAACGATGTTGCCCCGAGGAAGCTCGCCGCCGCCCAGTCGCAGCTGACCGCCTCCGTCAAGGCAGGCGACATTCTTATGGCGCACATCGACTACTGGCAGGACAACAACGCCACCATCGTCGCAATCACCCGTGCGGCGCAACGCAGCGCCGGTTCGGGCGACACTCCACCCAGGTAAACCTGCTCGCCGCCCCCACGGAGCGAGCCGACTTAGGCCGAAACGGGCGAGAGCACCGCCTCGTCCCCCACCTCTGGCTGGGACCCCAGCCGCTCCACGAGAGCGGCCTGCATCAACCGCGCGCGTCCCTGCCACGTCGCCTCCAGGCTCGCCCGCCACCGCACCTCGCGTAACCCGTCGTCAAATCCCTGGGCTTGGAGGTCCGCCAGCCACGCCGCTGCATCGTCCGCGGAATCCACCAGCCGCAGCAATGGCTCCTTGTGCAGCAACTCCTCAAACCCCCGTGTCGCGGCAATCGGCTGCCCTGCCGCCAGATGCTCGTAAAACCTTGTCGAGCTGCCCGAGTACGTCGGTTCCACCCGAAGGTAGGGCAGCACCGCCGCATCAAACGCCCGCGCATACGCCGCGAGGTCGCCATAGGGTTTCCGTCCCACAAACCGCGTCCGTGGGTGCGCCATCACCGCATCGCGAGCCGTCCGCTGCGCCGCATCCTCCACCGGCATCGAGGTCGGTCCCACAAACGCCCAGGAAAATCCTGGCGCCCGCGCAATCATCTGCTCCAGAAACACCCAGTCCAGGTTGCTCGCCAGGTTGCCCATCACTCCGGCAACAGGCCGCGGCAGATCGCGTAGGTCCGCCGGCAGTTCCGCCGGATGCGCCGGTGGCGCGGCCAGCAGATTCCGCTCACGCGTCGCATTCGGAATCACCTGGATCTTCGTCGGATCGCACCCCGCCTGCTCCACTAGGTAGCCAGCCAGGCGCGTCGAGTTTGGGCAGACCAGGTCCGCCGCCCGGCACATGTACGTATCCAGCCGCCGCACCTGGTCGGCGTCCGTGCTTGGGTACGCTGCAATCAGGTCGGTCAGCCAGTAAATCACCGGCCCCGGCCAGCGTTCGGCCACCGAGGCAAAGAACGGCGTAGTACAGATTAACGGGCAGTTCTCTGGCGCCTCGCACTGCCGGGCAAGGCGTTTCACCACCGCAGCCCCAAAGTCGTACACCGCGGAAATGGGAAATCGGGAGTAGCCCCGCAGCAACGGAAACTGCCGCACCCGCAGCGGCGGATCCGTCAGCATCTCCTCCCGCTCCGCACCCCTCCACGGCAGCAGATGGCGTACCGGCTGCCAAGCCAGCACAGGGACCAGTTCAGCCAGCGCCGAGCCGAACTCCGCATCGAGCGCGTCAGAAAGTTGCAGGAGTTGCCAGGTCAACAACGTTCCGCTCCATCGCGGTCGCACATCCGTAGGGTGCACCGGCTGTGAGCTCACCGGGACACCGGTTCCAAGCGAGGCGGCAGAAGCGCGAAGCGTCAAAAACCCCGACTCAAACTGCTCCGGACATCGCAGCAACCCCTTCGCGCTGTGACTCCGGCTCAGCGACAAAAAGCGTCTTCCCCGTAATCGACTCCTGGAGAAGATGCAGAACAGACATCATCAGGACGGGCGTTTTGCTCTCCGCCATCCTTGTAAGTCTCAGATGCCCATTCCGGCCCAGGGAAAGCGTCATCTCCCAGGAAATATCGTCCGGCTGATCGGAAATCCGCTCCTCAAACGATTCCCCCTTGAGATACATGCGCACCGTGGCAAAGCGCAGGTCAAGACACGCCCCGCGCACCACGTCCCAGCACTCGCTCGGTGTTTCGGCCATCGTCAGCGACTGATCCAGCTCATGCAGGTAAATCTCCTCCTGCAGCGCGCGCAACACCCGCTTCTTCGAAAGCGTCCGCCGCATGGCCGACAGCTCCGGATACCCCAGAGCGTTCACCCCCGCAAACACCACCGCGCAAAACACCAGAAGCGTCAGCGGCCACAGATGATGCATGCTGGACACGTTCAGCAGCAGCGCCAGAAACGCCGCCAGTCCGCAGAAGCCGTACAGGATCAGCGCCGCTGCTCGCGGTTTGAACCCCAGCGCCAGCACCATGTGGTGGATGTGCCCGCGATCCGCTCCAAAGATCGGCCGCGACCGCATAAACCGCCGCCCGATCGACAACCCGACGTCCACCAGCGGCAGTGCCAGCGCCATCAGCGGCGCCGCCATGCCCAGCAGAGATCCCGACTTCTGGCTCCAGATCAGACCAAAACAGCCCAGCATGAAGCCGATCGTCAACGACCCGCTGTCACCCAGAAAAACGGAGGCTGGCGCGAAGTTATACAGCAGAAACGCCATCAGGCAGCCCACCAGGGGCACGGTCGCCATGGCCAGACCGGTATTGCCGGCAAGAATCGCCGCGATCAGCGTCGTTCCCGTCGCAAACAGTCCCACCCCCGAGGCCAACCCGTCCAGGCCGTCGATCAGGTTCACCGCATTGGTGCATCCGATCAGCCACACGAAGCTGAACAGGAGCCCCGTTCCGTGCGCCAGCGCGCCCCCATGCAACGGCGCCATGCGCGCGCCAAGCCCTACGGCCAGCGCCGCCGCAACCGCCTGCCCCCCCAGCTTCTGCCACGGCCGCAGGCCACGCAGGTCGTCCACCAGGCCCACCACAAAGATCAGCGCGGTTGCTGGCAGCAGCGCCCACACCAGGTGCTCGTGCTGGATCCGGATCCGCGCCCCGGCCGGTGCAAAAATCAGCATCAGCCCAAGCGCCACCGCGTAGGAAAGCGCAATAGGGATCCCGCCAACCCGCGGAATCGGCCGCACATGCAGCTTGCGGTTCCCATCCGGGTGATCGACGATATTCAGCTTTACGAAAAGATCACGCACCAGGGGTGTCGTGAGCAGACAAACCAGGAAAGCGACAAGTCCTAATCCAACAATGGCATGCATAGCAATCTCCGTCGGTGTGTTCCGAGTGCACTGGCCCGGGTCGCGCTCGTACGGTGTTTTGGTGCGGTTATGGCTCGCTGGTCGTCAGCGCGAGCTCGAAGCTGCCGGTTTGAACCGGCTCGGCGCCCAGGAGCTCGCAAATGCGAGCCACCCCAAGCGGGGAATCGAAATGCGTCACCAGCGCCTGCCGAGCGCGCCGGCCAGCCTCCGCGACCTCCTCGCGATCCGCCGCGAGTCGTCGCAAAAGCGCCGCAAGGCCGGCGGCATCGCCGACCGGAACATGCCATCCGCAACCGAAGCGGCGGACCAGGCGGGCCGGCGTCGCTTCCGCCGGTCCAACAAACAAGATCGGACGCCCCGCCGCGAGCAGGCCGTACACCTTGCTCGGCACCACCGACCCACAGGTCGCGTCGCGCTGCGTCACCAAACCCACATCGCCCACGGCCAGGCTCTCGCCCAGGGAGGCCCGCGGCGCATACGGCCGCATCGCCACGGACTGAATCCCGTGCTCCGCCACAAACCGTTCCAGTTCCCCGCGCCGGCCGCCTGACCCGGCAAACACAAACCGCACCCGGTCGTCGTCCTTGAGCGCCAGCATCGCGCCCGTCACGGTATCCAGATCGTGCGCCAGCCCCAGGTTGCCGGAGTAGAGCACCACCAGCTCCCGCGGATCCCCCGGTCGCGGCAGCGGCTGGATCGCCGTTCCGTCCGCCCAGTTTTCTGCGACGGAAATCTTCCGCGCGTCCACACCCCGCCCAATCAGCCGCTCGCGCATGCACTCGCCCAGCGCGATAATCCCGTCGGCGCGGCGTCGCGAAAAGTCCGCCATCCCGCCCACCACGCGGTCCAGCACGCCGCCCGCGCGAAACGTGCCCAGGTCGATCGCCACATCCGGGTACATATCCATCTCCCAGATAAAGTGCCGCGATTCCCGCACCCGTTGCAGCAGATTTCCCAACAGCGAAAGCAGCGGCGGCGTCGTCAGCGTCAGCACCAGGTCCGGCCGCGGCAGCCGCAGCCCCGCCACCGCCGCTCCGGCATAGAACGACGCATACGACAGCACCCGGCCCAGCTTTCCACGCACAAACGGCAGCGCCTTCACACGCACGATCTGTACCGGCGGCGCATCGCCCGTGGCGTCCGGCGCGTATCCGCCATCCGCCGCAATCGCGTACACCTCGTGGCCGTTCTCCGCCAGGCCGCGCGCCAGGTCCGTCAGCAGCTGGCTGGTCGCCGCCGAGTCCGGCCAAAAGAACTGATTGAGTAAAAGAATTCTCATACCGTCACCCGGCGCTCCGGCGCCTGTACCCCTGCAAGCTCCTCTCCCTCCCGCAACCGCCGCTTCCGCACAAACACCGCGGGATTGCCCGCAAACACCTCATACGCCGGTACCGCGCCCGAAACCACGCTGCCCGCTCCCGCCACCGCTCCCTCGCCCAGCACCGCACCCGGCATCAACATCGACTTCGCTCCCGCCCACGACCCGTTTTCCATCGTGATCGGAGCAAGCAGCAGGCCAAACGCCGGGTCGGTCCAGTCATGGTTGCCCGTGCACAGGTATGCCCCCTGCGACACGCAGCAGTCGCTCCCAATCCGCACCGTCGTCAGGCAGTCAATCCAGCAGTCCTCGCCGAGCCAGGTGTCGTTGCCGATCTGCAGGTGCCACGGGTACTTCACATTCACCCCAACCTTCACCACCACGCCCGCCCCGATGCGCGCTCCAAACCGGCGCAGCAGCCAAACCCGCAGGCCGGAGAAGGGAAGCACGTGCGACCGCAGAATCGGCAGCCCCACGAAGAACCACAGTGCCCGCGAGATCGCCGTCCCGCCCGGATCGAACCACGAGTTGTCATACCGCCCCAGCCGCACGCCGCTCATCGCGCTCCTCCCCTCTCGCTTCCTGGCCGATACGCCCCAATATCAAGCCGAAACCCCGCCGGCTTCGGTCAGCCCTCCACCCACCGGAAAATCGACCGCATCTACGCACC
>CAXUCK010000160.1:0-5055 GCA_964249375.1 uncultured Acidobacteriaceae bacterium | reverse complement strand
GATGGAGCGGCTGGAATTCGGCGAGGCCTGTGGTGCGCTCGTGGCGTGGCGTGGCGTGGGGCGCGGCGTCAGTCGGTCGCAAGCCCCGCACCGATCCGGGGTACGCTGTTTGCATGCGAAAAGGTTTGTGTTTGGGATGGGGCGCGGCGGCGCTCTTCGCGGCGTCGGTGTGTGCGGTCGGGTTTGCGCAGGCGAAACCCGCGGAAGCGGCAAAGCACTGGCCGGCCAACGAAGATCTGCGGCGCCTCCGGGCCATGGGGGATCCTCGCCTTTCCCCGGACGGCGCCCGCGTGTTGCTGCGGGTGGCAGAGTCGACCGCGGATGGAGCAGCGGGCCACCTGTGGCTGGTGGAGGTCGCGGGCGGTCCGCCGCGGCAGCTCACCTTTTCCCCCGAGGGAGAAAAACGCGGCGAGCGGGACGGCGTTTGGATGCCCGACGGGCGGTCGGTCCTGTTTCTGGCCAAGCGCGGGGAGCACACCGGCCTGTATCGGCTGCCCATGGAGGGTGGCGGCGAGGCCGTGCGCTTTGCGCTCAAAGTGCCGGTGACGGTCGATGACTCGAAGCGCCCCGGGGCCATCCCGCCGGCGGACCCGAAAGGCAAGCCCGCGGAAGACGCGGGGGCCGTGGAGCCGGAACAGGCGGAGCTCGACGTCAGCGGCTTCACCGTGTCACCCGATGGCAAGTGGGTGGCGGTGGTGGCGAACGACCCGGAAACGGCCGGGGAAAAGAAGCAGAAAGACGCCAAGGCAGATGCCACCCTGGTCGACCACGACGCGCACGGCGAGCGCCTGTACCTGCTGGAGGTCGCGACCGGCAAGCTCACGGCCGTCCAAGCCGTCCCCGCGGACGTGCGCGGCGTCAGCTGGAGCCGGGACGCGGCGCGGCTGGTCGCGATCTCGGAGGGCATGAACGGCGTCAGCGACCTCGCGCCGGCCGGCTCCGCGTGGATCGTGGCCGTCAGCGACCCGGTTAAGGCGGCGAAGCTCGATGGGATTCCCCCAACCGTGGGCGGGGTCACGTGGGCGGCCGATGGGGCGTCGCTGCTGGTGCAGGCGCAGGCCAGGGAGGACGCACCGCCCGGCGTTTCGGATCTTTACCGGTACACGCTCGCGACGAGGGAGCTGCGCGATCTGACGGCGGGCTACGGCGGCTCGGTGGAGGGCGGCGTGGTGGCGCTCAAAGATGGGGCCGTCGTGGTCGAGGTGCAGGAGGGCTTCGCGACCGGTCCGGCAGTCGTGCACGATGGCTCGATGCCGGCGATGGTCAAGCTGCCGCTGCGCTCGGTGTCCGGCGCGGAGACAAACGCCGCCGAGACCGGGTGGTTGATGCTGGGCAGTGGCGGCGGCCATGCCTCGGAGCTGCTCTACGCAAAATCCCTGTCCGCCGAACCGACCGTGCTAAACACCCCCGCCATGGGCTGGGAAGCTCTGCGCCGCGGGGTGGGCAAAGACGTTCGGTGGCGCACCGAGGGGTTGGAGATTGAGGGTCTGCTATATCTTCCGGAGGGCGCCGGCACGGCCGGCAAAAAGGTGCCGCTGGTGGTCGATGTCCATGGCGGTCCGACCGGTGCGTACAGCGACCGGCACCAGCCGCTCTACGACCTGATGCTGGGCAAAGGCTGGGCCGTGCTGCTGATGAACCCGCGAGGAAGCACCGGCCGTGGCGCCAAGTTTGCGGCGGCCAACAAGAACGACCTGGGCGGCGCCGATTTCCGCGACCTCATGGCCGGCGTGGACTTCGTCCTCAAGACAGAGCCGGTCGACGCCGCGAGGCTCGGCCTGATGGGCTACAGCTACGGCGGCGAGATGGCCGGCTTCGTCGAAGGCAAAACAGACCGGTTCCGGGCCATCGTCAACGGCGCTCCCGTGACCGATCAGTTCTCGGAGTACGGCACCGAGCGGGGCAGCTGGTACGACCGCTGGTTCTACGGCGGTCCACCCTGGGAGCACCCCGAGTCCGCATCCCGCCAATCCCCCCTGTCCGGCATGAAAAACGCAAAAACGCCCATGCTCATCCTGCAGGGCGAGAGCGACGCGACCGACCCACTCGGGCAGTCACAGGAGATGTATCGCCTGCTCCGGCAGAAGGGCGTTCCGGTGCAGCTCGTCACCTACCCGCGCGAAGACCACCCACCCCTCGCCCGCGGCCTCTACGGCGCACCCACACCCGAGCCCTGGCACGGCTTCGACGCCCGGCAGCGCGTCCTCGCGTTCTTCGCCAAAGCCTTCGGCGAGGGCTCCTAGCATCACCCGGCCCCGCCGAGATCAGTTCGGGTGTTCCGGCTTCACAGCCGAAGGCGCCGCGGGGTCAGGCAGCGTATCAGGGTTGGCCGTTGCCGGCGGCTCGGGCTGCGCTGCCGGCGCGCTCTTCTTGCCCGGCGCCGCCGTGTTGTCGGTGATGTCCTCGCCGTTATAGAGGATGCGGCTCTTCGCCCGGAACTGCTTGTAATCGGTGTAACGCACGGTCGACCGCATGTGCACCGTCTGCGCCAGGTAACCGTCGCCGCCCGAAAAGTGCAGAATCCCCTCTGACTTCGTGTACGTCGGGAACCAGTACTGCCCATCCACCTGCTCGTAGTACGTGGTGAACGGCGGCGACAGGTCTTCATGCCCGCGGCGCAGGTCGTCCGGAACATTCTTGCCGTTCACCAGAATGATCTCGAGGTCCTGCTGGTCCACCCACGCCTTTCCCTGGAAGTAGCGGTGATTCTTTTCAATCACCTTCGGCTTCACCTGCAGCACGTAGCAGTCGATCGCGTCCACGCGCTGCTTGCCCAGGTAGGCGATATCGTATTGCGGCAGGTCGGCGGTCGTCAGGATAAACGGCAGCCGGTGCTCAATATCCTGGAGGTCCGCCGGCGACATCATCACGTCCTTCAGCGTGTTCTGCGGCGCAAACACGACATGCTCCGACGGCCGGTTCTGGTTGTCATACGCAACGTCGGCCACCTCCTGGTACTCGCCGTTTGGCTTGTCCGTGTCCATGTCCACCGTGTCCACCTTCACCGTACGGCGGTAGGTGTAGTTGTCCCGCGCCCGGGCAAAGGCCGACTCCTGCTGGCCCATGCGCTGGATGATCCCGTCGACGGAGATGCCGGTCGGCTGCGACGAGTCAAGCGGGCCAAACCCCTGGCTCGCGCCCCCGGAGCTCTGCGGCGCGCCGCCTGGTGCGCCATACGCGGCAAGGGGAGCTGCCGACAGCAGCAGCATCAGGGCGGCAGCGGGAAGGGCGCGGGCCGGAAGCGACGAAACTGGTTTCATGCGGAACGGAACTCCGGGAAGCTCAAGGAAATCGCGGCGCGGCAACGGGGGCCAGGGATGCGCCTGCCACCATTAGACGGGCGATAGCCGGCGATGGTCGCTCCTTTGCCGCGCGTCCGCTCCCCCGGCCGTCACCTCGGATCTTTCCGATGTCCCGAAGCCCCAGGACTCCCGTTTCGGGAATCCCCCGAAAATCACGGGGGCTGCTTTGTCGAATGGTGGCTTTCGCATCCGCGCCATTTCTGACAAGATGGTTGGGCGCGGCTGGTAGCCGGCTTCCCCCATGCCCACCTCTCTCATTCTCGTGTACGGACGCGACGCGCGCCTGCTGGAAACGCGGTCATGGGTGCTCGAGCAGGCAGGCTACGGGGTTGTGTCGGCCATGTGGTGGAACGAAGCCGAGGCGCTCGCCCGATCCGAGCCGCTGGACCTCGCCGTTCTGTGCCACTCCCTCTCGGCCGAGGAGACCCAGGCGGCCCTGGTGGCCTTGCGTCGGCTGCGCCCGAAGATGCAGCGGCTGGTGCTGACCGTGGGAGCGACCGCCATCACAGACGGGCAGCAGGAGGCGGTCCTCAGCGCCTACGACGGTCCGCGCAAGCTGCTCGAAGCCGTGGCGCAACTCACGCATGGGCAGGACGCACCGCAGTAACCCTTCCCCGTTTCACTCTGGCTGCATCCAACTAGGTCACCCTGTAAGCGGCTGAGCAGGCTGTGGGCGGACCTATGATGGAGAAACCAGAAACGGGAAGCGGGCCGGACGACGAAACCTCCATGGACCTGGTCCAGCAGGCCGAGCAACGCGCCCTGGCCGGGCAGGTTGCCCTCGACCTGATGCACGAAATCCGCGGTCCGCTCGAGGCGCTCGGCTATCTTACCTACCTCGCTGCCGCGGAGGCCACGGACGGCGAAAAAGTCCGCAAGTACATGGGCGTCGCCGAAGAAGAGGTGTCCCGGATGGGGGCCATCGCGCGCCAGGCCCTTGGGTTCGCGCGGGTCGCCCGGGCAACCGAACCGGTGGATCTGGTCCACCTCGCGGAAACCGCCCTGCGCGTCCACCGCCGCACCATCGAGGGCAAGCGCATTCAGCTCAATCGCCAGATGCCGGAAGAACTCGTCATGGAGGCGCAGCACGGACCGCTCCTGCAGGTCCTCTCCAACCTCATCGTCAACGCCCTCGAAGCCATGCCCGAGGCCGGCTCCCTCTCGCTCCGTCTGCGGAAACGGAAAAATGAGGTCATTCTGATGGTGGCCGACAACGGCCACGGCATCGCGGAAGAGCACCTCGCCCGCATCGGTGAACGTCACTTCACCACCAAAGGCGCTGGTGGCAACGGCCTCGGTCTGGCCATCTCAAAAAAGATCGTCGAAGAGCACCACGGCCGCATGCGTGTCCGCAGCAGCGTCCGGCCAGGCCGCGCCGGCACCGTCTTCCGCGTGTCGCTGCCCGCGGCGGCCGAGGCCGCACGCACCGTCGAAGCCAGGGCCAGCTAAGGGCTGCAGTCCCTACAACCGTCCCCGCTCATCCAGCCGTCGCAGGTAATCCCAGCTGTAGATCCCGCTGGTGTGCCCGTCGCTCCATTTGAATTGCAACGCGTACCGTCCCACCGGGGTCACCTCCGTCGGCCGCGCCGGAGCCTGGTACATCGCAAACACCTCGGGCTTCTTCGGCGCCGGCGCCCCCGCCGCCCGCCCCGTCTGCTCCCGCTCCTCGTTGCACGTCGCGCACGGGCACGCATCGCGCAGATACGGAAACGTCCACGAGCTGCGATGCCCATCGGCCCACTCGATCTCCATC
>CAXUCK010000159.1:0-5083 GCA_964249375.1 uncultured Acidobacteriaceae bacterium | reverse complement strand
CGCCTCCACACACCCACCTTCCTCCGCCTCACGGCCGCGCACGCGCACCCGCGCCTCTACGCCACAAACCGCCTCGGTCGCTCCGCCCTCGCCCAGCTCTACGGTCCGTTCCCCTCGCGCCTCGCCGCCGAGCGTTTCCTCGATGCTGTGCTCGACCTCTTCCGTCTCCGTCGCTGCCACGAAGACCTCCAAGTTCACCCCGATCATCCAGGCTGTGTCTACGGCGAGATGAAGCGCTGCATGTCGCCCTGCAACACCGCCTGTTCCGCAGCCGACTACACCACCGAAGCCGAAGCGGTTCGCGCCTTCCTCGACACCCACGGCGAAAGCCTCCTCTCAGCCGTTGCCGCAGAGCGCGAGCACGCCTCCGAGTCCATGGACTTCGAGCGCGCCGCCGACCTCCACGCCCGCTGGGAGAAGGTCAAGTCCACCGCAGCCCTCGCCGACCCGATCGTCCGTCCGCTTCCCGAGCTCCGTGCCTTGGTCGTCCAACGCTCCTTCAGCGCCTTGCCCGATCAGGCCTCGCCCAACCAGGTCTCGACCAACCAGGCCGAAGTCGCCTCCGTCTTCCTCTTCCGCGCCGGCCGCCTCCTCGGCCCAGAGCCGCTCAGCACGCTCGGCGTCCGTGCCGTGCGCGAGCAGACCTCCGTCGGATCGAGCCTCTTCGCTCAGCCGCTCATGCTTCAGGCCGTCCCGCTCGATGGCGAGGCCGCCGCAACCCCAACCGACTCACCGGAAACCCGCGCCGAAGCAGCCCTCGCGCACCTCGAAGCCGCGCCGACCCACATCGACCCGGCAATCCTCAGCGACCATCTCTCGCTCTTCCGCCGCTGGTACTTTCGCCCCGAGAAGCAGCGCCATGGCGAAGTCTTGCTGCCCAATCCAGACGGCAGCTGGCCCACCCGCAAGCTGCTCCGCGCCGCCGCCCGCGTTGTTCTCGGCGACCCGAAACCCATGCAACCAACCGACCGGGAAGCCGCCAAAACCATCCGGACGAAGGTCCTGCACGCTGGCCGCCCGGACGTCGAGCGCGTCGTTCCCGACCTCGCAGCCGTCAACGCGTCCACGATCGAGACGGCACCGCAGCCTCCCGTATTCCGCAGCCGCCGTTCCAGCCGCGCTTCTCGCGAAGGCAACGAGCAACGCCCATGAGGTCGCGGTCCCACAACACCGAATTAGCCGCGCGCGTCACCTTGGTTCTGTTCGGTCTTATTGCCGCGACAGCTCTCGCCCAAACTGCCGCTCCAGCTTCCAACACAAATGAGCCGCTCACGCTCACCGCAACCACCAGCCTTGTGCGCGTGCCCACCATCGTGCGCACCAAATCCGGCGACCCAGT
Source organism: uncultured Acidobacteriaceae bacterium (assembly GCA_964249375.1). Lineage (GTDB taxonomy): Bacteria > Acidobacteriota > Terriglobia > Terriglobales > Acidobacteriaceae > Edaphobacter. The sequence goes on along the minus strand of CAXUCK010000159.1, from coordinate 3,744 downwards.
CTTCACCCTCAAAGCGCCCGACTTCGTCGTCACCGACGATGGCGTCCCGCAGGCCATTACCGTCGATGAAGACACCGGATCGCAGCCTCTCGCGCTCGTCGTGGCCATCCAGACCGGCGGCGCGGGCGCTCGTCACCTCTCAGACACAGATCGTCTGCCTACGTTCGTCGACGCCATCGTTGGCGGTGTGCAGCATCGTGTCGCCGTGGTGACCTTCGACAGCGAGCCGTTTCTTCTGCAGGCATTTACGTCCAATCCCGACCACATCCGAGAAGCAACACACAGCTTCGAAGCAGGCGACAACGGCGCAGCTATCCTTGACGCGCTCCAGTTCTCGGTCGACCTGCTTCGCTCGCAGCCGACGCAGTTCCGCCGGGTCATCCTGCTGATCTCGGAGACGGTCGACCACGGCAGCAAGACGACGCTCGAGCAGTCGCTGCGCTCAACCGGCGACACCAATACGACTATCTACAGCATTGCGTTCAACAGCTCGCGCTCGGCAGGAACGCACGAGCTGAACAAGATGCTCGCCGGCGAGCCGCACACACCCGGACCCGCGAACGGCTGCATGGGCAAGGAACCCGAGCTCACCGCCGACTCGCCCGCAAATCGGTGGGAGCAGGCATTCGACTGCTTAAGCCTGCTCGCCCCGCCACTGCGCCTGCTCAAGATCGCTGCGCTGACCGCGATGAACAACCTCCGGCAGAACGTGCCCGAAACGGTGGCGCGGCAAACGGGCGGCGAGTACGCGAAGTTCGCCGACGCGAAAGGACTGGAGCGCGACCTGTTCAGCATCTCCAATCACCTTCCCAACCAGTACGTGCTCAGCTTTCATCCGCAGTCGCCACATCCTGGCCTGCACACGATTGGGCTCACACTCAAGAACTACGACAATCTGTCGGTGACTGCACGCTCCAGCTATTGGGCCGACTCCAGTCCTCCGTCATCTCCGTAGCCCGGGAATGCTCCGGTCGCGCTGCTAAACTTGAGGGCAGAACCTGACCCGATTTACCGGCCTTTCCGCATCGCCAAGAGGACACCAACCCCGATGATTGAGCTTGCCTTTTCCATCCTAGCGTCCGACTTCGCGCACCTTGCCGACGAGGTGGCCCTTGCCGAACGTGGCGGTGGATCGATCGTGCATGTCGACATCATGGACGGGCACTTCGTGCCGAACATCACCTTTGGACCGCCCATGGTCAAGGCGCTGCGGCCGGTAACAAAGCTGCCGCTCGATTGCCACCTGATGATCGAGAATCCAGACCAGTTCATCCCGGAGTTTGCCGAGGCGGGCGCAGACTTCTGCAGTGTGCACCAGGAAGCCTGCCGTCATCTTTACCGAACGCTGCAGCTGATCGAGCAGCACGGCATGCAGCCAGCGGTTGTGATCAATCCAGCGACTCCGGTGGAAACCCTGACTGAGGTGTTGCCGATCGTGCACCACGTTCTGGTGATGAGTGTGAATCCGGGGTTCGGCGGGCAGAAATTTCTGCCGCTAGCGCTCGGCAAGATTGCACGGCTGCGCGAGATGCGTGCGGAGATGGGGCTGAACTTTCGCATCGAGGTGGATGGTGGTGTCGCTCACGATACGGTCGCGCAGGTCGTCGAAGCAGGAGCGGATATGCTGGTCGCAGGATCGGCGGTATTTGAGTTGGGGAAGACGGAGCAGAACGCGCGCGATCTGCTCCGTCGGGCACGGACCGCCGCTGCTCCGGGAACCGTGACGGTTTGAGGTTCGGGAGGTCTCGCCAAGGTTCTGCGGTGGGATGTTTGCGTTGAGAGTTTCGGGGACGTGTTCTGGCGTTCGGAGATCTGCGCAAGACGACGGTCTGGACTAAAATATAGGTATCCGCTGCAAGGCAGAGTTGGCGGTTTGAGGTCTGGAGCTTTGATGAATCGGCGTTCGTTTTTCCCCAGTGTCAGGGCCGGCCTGGTAGCCGGTGTTGCAATCGCGGCGCTGTTCTCCACAGTGCGACCCCCGATGAGCTTCGCGCAGGACGCGGCAGCGACTCCGGCGGCACAAGCGCCCTCGGCGGCACCGGCAGCGACAGAGACAACGCCTCCCGCGCAGAGCGATGCCTCGCTGACCTCCTTGCCCCCGAACGGCAAGAAGGCGATCAAGGAGAGTCGCAAGGAGCGCAAAGCCGACAAGGTCGTACAGCTGAAGGACACGCGCAAGCTGGCCAAGAAGGATAAGAAGGTCGATCCGCTGGTGGGCAAGGACACAAACCTGCCGGACAAAACGCTGTACGACAAGGCTCTCGCGGAAACCAGGTCAGGACACTTTGATGTGGCGCGGCTGGATTTACAGGTGCTGCTCAACACCTATCCGGATTCTCAATACCAGATGCGAGCGAAGCTGGCGATTGCGGACAGCTGGTACAAGGAGGGCGGAACGGCGGCGCTGACACAGGCTGAACAGGAGTACGCCGACTTCCGCATCTTCTTCCCGAATACGCCCGAGGCAGCTGAGGCGCAGATGCGCATTGGCGACATCTACTTCCGGCAGATGGACAAGCCGGACCGCGACTACTCGAAGGCGGTGCACGCGGAGGAAGAGTATCGGCGCATGCTGACCGACTACCCTGATTCGACGCTGGTTCCCCAGGCCCGACAGAGGCTGCGGGAAGTGCAGGAGATGCTGGCCTCGCGCGAGGCAGATGTGGCCGCGTTCTACGGCACGCACCTGAACTGGCCGGCGACGATTGCGCGATACCAGACGGTGGTCGACACGTATCCGGAGTACAGCCATCTTGACGATGTGCTGATTGGGATGGGCGACGCGTACGAGGCGCAGGCGCGGATGGTGCGCTCGCAGCAGATGGCGGAAGGACCGAAGGCCAAGCTGGAGAAGGACTTCGACGACCGGGCGATCGCGGCGTACCGCAAGGTGGTGCTGGAACACGCGGCGGCTCCGCACGTGGAAGATGCGAAGGATCGACTGGCAGCGATGAACGTGCCGATTCCGACGCCGACACCGGAGCAGATGCAGGCGAGCATGGCGCTTGAGAACAGCCGGTCGCAGTACCGGCTACAGGACCGGGCGAAGCTGCTGTTCCTCCACCAGCCAGACGTCGTGTTGGCGGCGCGCATTGGCGATCCTTCGCTGGTGGATCCGAAGGCGACGCTGGCTCCGCAGGTAAGCAAGCAGATTCTGGCGGACTACAAAGAGGCGTTCAATCCTGGAGTGCGCGCGGCGGAGGGGCCGAGCACGCCTCCGGCGGTTACGGCCGAGACGCAGCCGGCCGACTCCGCGGCAGCGGCTCCGGCGCCACCTGCGGTCGCGGCGGCGCCTTTGGCGTTCAAGGACATCCCGAACGCGGGTCAGCCTGACACGACGACGGCTCCGGTGGTGACGCCGTCCACGACGGCTCCGGCGGGCACGCAAACCGGTTTGGGCGTAGAGATTCTGTCGCCCGGCGCGACAGCCAACGGCGGAGACGCCTCTGCCGGGCCGCCGGCGGCGACGCCGGGAGCGGCAGGCAATGCGGCGGTGAACAGCCCTGCGGGCGGCCTGAAGGCGGTTGGACCGACGGATGCGAATGCGCTTCCGCCGGTGGAGCAGGTTAGCGCGGCTCCGGACTCGGTGAACGATGTGGCTGGGCAGAAGACGCCGGCGGCGCAGGCGGCTCCGGCGAATGGGAAGAAGGCGAAGTCGGATTACGACAAGAGCGACGAGTCTTCGAGCAAGCACAAGAAGAAGAAGGGGCTGAAGAAGATCAATCCCTTCTAGGCCGTCTTCCG
>CAXUCK010000158.1:0-5101 GCA_964249375.1 uncultured Acidobacteriaceae bacterium | reverse complement strand
CTGTTTCCACGGTCTCACCATCGGCCATCCGCACTAGGTACCGCTCGGTCCCATCCACCGACACCGCGGTCTGCGCGATCTCCGGCAGCCCCACAGACCAACCTTCGCTGATCAACCGCGCCCGCAACTCCACTGGAAGCGTCGTGATCTCCTCGAGGTCCGTTATCCGCTGCTTGTACAGCGCGTCGAAGATCTGGCCGACACGGTAAGATTTCTGCCCAAAGCTCGCCATCAGCTCCGTCAGGCGCTCGCGGTGTAGGCCGAGGAGATACTGTTCCATCACCCCTTCATTTTATCGCCTGGTTACTGCGGACGCACCTGTATCTCCATGGGAGCGGGCCGGGTCGTCACCAAACGCTGGCGCTTTGCGATGAACATCATTCCAATTAGTGTCAGCAGCAGCAGCCCAGACGCTAGTGGATAGAAGACAAACTGTCCCCTCGGCCATACCGCCGAAGGCCAAGTGTTCACAAAGCGATCCTTCCAGGATTCATTAACTTGATCCGGAAATTCCGTTCGGTCGTCTGTGGAACTCCCTTTCCGCCATTTCCGAGCAAGCACCGTAGCTCGAATGTTAGCCACAAGCAACATTACGGCGACAACGCCGACCACAGGATTGCCGCCCCCAAACCCATAAGGCGTGATGAGGAAAGCGGCAACACGATCCAGAAGGTAACAGCAAAGGATCAGGATAGCGGCCGGCAAGCTACGTTCGCGTACACCGACACCAGCGAGGTAGTACGTCAAACCAATGAGCAAGGCGTACATGACATGACCCGCTACAAGGAGGGTCACCGTTGAGATTGCAGCCAGAATCACGCAAAGCCAGAAACCCTGCTGGCTGACGAGGTCGACATCATAGGCGTTTTCAATCGTGGGCCACAATAGACGTTTGAACAAGCCATCAGTAGGCTTCTGTTCACTTGCAAGACCAAGCGTTTGCATACCTGCATAACAGCATGGGCGCTCTGTGTCCGTCTACATGAAATGGTGCACCCGGTAGTAATCAGCTGGCCGTGAAACAATAGAAATCGATGCCTACCTCCGCTCCCTCGGTCGAAAACGCGACGCCCTCCACTGACGACACCCGCGACATCCGCACCACCACGCTCTCCAACGGGCTTCTGGTCGTCACAGAGCGCATCCCGCACGTGCGCTCCGTTTCCATGGGCGTTTGGCTTGATACCGGCTCCCGTGATGAAACGCCCGCAACCAACGGCATCTCGCATTTTCTCGAGCATATGGTGTTCAAGGGCACCACGACCCGCTCCGCGCAGCAGTTTGCGCGCGAGGTCGATGCCATTGGCGGCAATCTCGACGCCTATACCTCCAAGGAAACGATCTGCTTCAGCATCAAGGTGCTGGACGGGAATGTGCCGGTGGCGCTCGATCTGCTTTCCGATCTTGTGCTGCACCCAACGCTCGCCGCCGAAGACATCCTGCGCGAGCAGGGCGTCATCCTTGAGGAGATCAAGATGGACGAGGACAGCCCGGACTACCTCGTGCATGAACTTTTCACCCAAAATTTCTGGAAGGGCGACGCGCTCGGCCGTCCTATCCTCGGCACCGCGAAAACCGTACCCACCTTCACCCAGCCGATCGTGCTCGAAGAGTACGCCCGCCGCTTTACTCCCGCCAATATGCTCTTCACGGCTGCCGGAAATCTCGATCACGAGGTCTTCGTGGCACAGGTGGAGCAGGCATTCAGTTCGCTCGCGGCAAGCTCCGGCAGCAAGCTTCCCCGCACAGGGTCTCCCGTCGTGCACCCCCACATTACGCTGAAAAACAAGAAATCGCTCGAGCAGGTGCAGTTCTGCCTGGCCGTGCCCGGGCTGCCCACGGCGCACCCTGACCGTTACGCGCTTTACCTGCTGAACTCCGTGCTTGGCGGCGGCATGAGCTCGCGGCTCTTCCAGTCGGTACGCGAAGAGCGTGGTTTGGCGTACTCCATTTACTCCGAAACCAGCCCCTTCCGCGACACCGGCTCACTCGCCGTGTACGCCGGCTGCGCCATCGAAAATGCCCGCCAGGTTCTCGATCTCACTCTCGCCGAGTTCATCCGCTTAAAACAGGAGCCTGTTCCGGCAGAGGAGCTCAGCCGCGTCAAAGAACAACTCAAGACCAACATGGTGCTTGGCTTGGAATCTTCGGGCTCGCGCATGAGTTCCCTCGCCCGGCAGCAGATGTACTATGGGCGGTTCTTTTCCGTTGATGAGATCACCGCCGAAGTCGACCGCGTTACAGCCGCCGACCTTACCCGCCTCGCCAACGATCTGCTGCAAGCAGACCTGCTCACGCTGACGCTGCTCGGCAACCTCGGCGATCTCGCGGTGACCCGGAAGGAGATGATTTGTTAGAGAAACCATAAAGACTGTCATCTCGACCGGAGCAGACAGCTTTATCGTCTGCGGAGTGGAGAGACCTGCAGCTGCCGAGCCAGTCAGCAGGTGTGATGGGAATGGCCGAAAGTTTCACAACCCACTTTGGGTGAACCCACGATCTTCTACCCCATTTGCGTCATGAATCCTCACACCCTTCCAAGCTTCGCTCCGTCTATACTTCAAATGGCACTGCGTTTCCCAAGCCGAAGTGTCGGATCACCATATCTCTTCCGCGTGGCACTCTTCGAGCCGTGCGGACCTCCGAGGATGCCGCGCATGTCTCCCTTCTCTACAAATCGCACCCCGGCAACGCTCCAGCACGATCCAGAGGCCGGCTTCACCCTCGTCGAGCTCTTGATCGTCATGTCGATTATCTTGATTCTGATCACGCTCGCCATCCCCGGCTTTGAGCACGTGCATATTAAGGCCGATCAAACTTCAGCGATCGCCTCCGTACGCATGCTGAACTCAATGGAAGCCGAGTACAACTCCAACTATCCCGGCCATGGCTATGCTTGCGGTCTTGCGCCCCTGGGTGGAAAGTCCGGCTCCGGCACGCCCACTCCCGAAGCCGCGCAATTGATCCCCGATGACCTTGCGAGCGGATCCAAGTCCGGCTACAACTTCGTAATCTCGAATTGCTCCAAGAACACGGTCAACAACCAGGACCAGTACAACTCCTACCAGATTACCGCGACCCCCATTTCCGTGAACAAGAGCGGCAACAACGGCTATTGTTCCGATGAAAGCGGCCAGATTCGCTTCGATCCCAAGGGCGGCTCCAACTGCACCGAAATCCTGCAGTAAGGCTTCGCCTCCAAAAACTCGGGTGCTCCACCCATCGCATAGTTTCATCGTGCGATGGGTGGGCCTGGCGGTCAGTTCCACTCAAGCTTTCTGTCCGTGATCACTTTGCTCTCCGGGCGGTCACCTTCGCCTTCTGCGTTCTGCCCGCATCCGCACAGACACCCTCAGCCGCGCAGCTCGCGGGGCGGGTCGACTCGCACTATAACCACCTGAAGTCCTTCCAGGCCCGGTACACGGAACGCTATCAAGGCATGGGCACCGACCGCACCGAAAGCGGGACCCTCTTGCTGCGCAGACCAGGCCGCATGCGCTGGAGCTACGATGCGCCGGCCGGCAAGGTCTTTCTGCTCAACGGGAAGGACGCGATCAGCTACACGCCGGGCTATGCGCAAGCGAATCGACTCGCGGCCAAACATTTGGACGACCTGCGCTCACCTTTGCGCTTTCTGCTCGGCCGCACCGAACTCGCCAAAGAACTCGACCACCTCACCCTTGCTCCGGTGGAGGGCGGGTACACACTCGCCGGCACCCCAAGGGGTATGCAGCGGCACATACAGTCCGTCTTGCTTACTGTCGACGCGGGTGGGATCATTCACGCGCTGCGCCTCGAGGAAGCAGATGGCGCGCGTACCACCTTCACCTTCACTGACCTGCGCGAAAACGCGCCAGCCCCCGACAGCGCGTTCGTATTTACACCCCCGCCAGGGGTGACTGTGGTGGACGGCGCCGCACCGATCTAGAGGGCAAGGCGTGAGTTGTCAGTTCTTAGTTATCAATTGTTAGTTCAACAGCAAACACCTAGACAACGCATTGACTAACAACCGAAAACTTAGAACCAACAACTTTTTCACACCGTCACATGCCCCGTCTCACTTACCGCGACCGATCCACCGGTAACTGTCGCCAGCGCGTACTTGGCATACCGGACGAGCTTGCTGCTTGACGCGTCCCAATAATCGCCATCGCTAATATCCACGCGCATCACCGCGATCTCCGGATCATCCTCGCCCTTCGGGAACCAGGCCTTGTACATGCCGTTCCAAAGGTCATGAATCTTGCTGCGATCCTGGCTGACACTGCCCCGGCCCTTTAACGTGACGAACTTCGCATCCGCCGGCTCGGCGAAGATCAATGTTACATGATGATCCTGCTTGACCTCTTCCACCTTGCCGGAAGTCGAGTGGGTCAAGAACCATAGTGTACCGTCGAATGGCGTGTTCTGTACCGCCATGGGCCGTGAGTCAATCGCCCCATCAGCCGTCACTGTCGACATCATGCAGATGTGAATGCCCTTCACCAGCTCTGCAATTTTTTCGCGGGCTTCCGCCCCATTCAAATCGTTTTGGTCCTGCCCCGGCTTCGCACTCGCTTCACTGCCGGGCTTGTCGTTCGTTCCACTCATGGCATCTCCTTCCCAGCGTAGGATGCGCGGAGCCGCGTCCAGATTTGCATACCAGATCTGGATCGCCTTTGTAGTTTCTCCGCAGGTTCATTCCCACCATGCAAGGGGGTGGCGGCGTGTACCGTAAAGGCATGCCGCCTCGCGCACGCCATCTTCTGCTTTTGCTATTCGCGACATTCTTTGCGCCCGCGCAGACCCCGCCCTTACACCTCATCCCCATGCCGCGCGAGGTTCACGCCGAAAGCGACCAGCTGCTGACTGGCGGCGTGGAAGTGGTCTGCGCTGCCTGTGACGCAGACGACACCTTTGCCGCCGAAGACCTTCGCGAAACCCTGGCCGAGCGCGGCCTTGCCACTGCCTCCCACAGCGGTTTTCGCATCGTGCTGCAGCGTGTCGCCCAGCACCCAAACCCCGCCTTCACCCCGCCCATGCAAGCCGAAGGCTACACCATCACCTCCACCCCCGGCACGCTGACGCTTACCGGCGCTACCGCCGCGGGTGTCTTTTATGC
>CAXUCK010000157.1:0-5166 GCA_964249375.1 uncultured Acidobacteriaceae bacterium | reverse complement strand
CTCCCATCCCTTCCCTCGCGTCCTCAACAAAGCGCTCTGCATCGCTCTTCTCTTGCGCCACAAACGCAAAGCCGCGAAAGGGGTCAACACCGTTCCCGTGCTCGGCGTCGTCACCGTGCCGCGATCCCTTCCTCGCCAGATCGCCCTTCCAGCACCGGAGGGCGAACACCACATGGTTCTCCTGGCTGACCTCATCCGCGCCCAAGCCGAGCGCATGTATCGCGGCTATGCGGTGCTCGAAACCGCACCCTTCCGCGTCACCCGCAACAGCAACCTCTACATGCAAGAAGAAGAGTCACGGTCCGTGCTCGAAAGTGTCCGCAGCGAGCTCCATAACCGCCGCAAAGGCGACGCCGTCCGGCTCGAGATTGAGTGCTCCGCCAGCGAGGAACTCGCCGAGCGCCTCCGCTCCAACTTCGAGCTCGACCCATGGCAGGTCTTCCGCGCCGAGGGGCCCGTCAACCTGTCGCGCCTCATGAACCTTTACTCGAGCGTCAACCGCCCGGAACTGAAGTACCCCGCCTTCTCCGGTCGCGATCTCAAACTGGGAGCAAAGGACGCCAACCTCTTCGATCTGCTACGCCGCCAGGACATCTTGCTGCACCATCCTTTTGACAGCTACAGGACAGTCGAGGATTTCATCAAGGCCGGCGCCGAAGACCCGGCCGTCATGTCCATCAAACAGACCCTCTATCGCACCAGCGCAGACTCCTCCATGTTTCGCGCGTTGGTGGACGCTGCCCAGGGTGGTGCCGGTTCATCCGGCAAAGACGTCACAGTCGTCGTCGAACTGATGGCCCGCTTCGACGAGGCTTCCAACATTCGCTGGGCCCGCGAGCTCGAAGACGCTGGCGTCGGTGTCTCCCACGGCGTCTTCGGACTCAAAACCCACTGCAAGCTGGCGCTTCTGGTCCGGCGCGACCCCGACGGCGTTGTCCGCCGCTACGCCCACCTCGGCACCGGCAACTACAACCCCGTCACTTCTCGCTTCTACACGGACATCAGCCTGCTCACCGCTCGCCCGGAAATCACCTCCGCCGTGCAGGCCGTCTTCCACTACCTCACCGCGCTCGCGGGCGAGGCGGACCACGACGCCTATCGCCCGTTGATGGTCGCCCCCCTCACCCTGGCGAAGGACCTGCTCAAACTCATCCAGCGTGAAACCGAGCACGCCCGCGCCGGCCGGCCCGCGGCCATCATCGCGAAAATGAACGCCATTCTCGACCGCCCTCTCATCGAGGCGCTCTACACTGCTTCCGAAGCCGGCGTCGAAATCGACCTCATCATCCGTGGCATGTGTGCCCTCCGCCCCGGTGTCCCCGGCCTGAGTGAGCGCATCCGCGTGCGGTCCATTGTTGGCCGCTTCCTGGAACACAGCCGCATCTTCTGGTTCGCAAATGGAACCAGCCCGGAAGTGTTCTGCGGCAGTGCCGACTGGATGCCCCGCAATCTCTACGAGCGTTGCGAAGCCGTCTTCCCGGTCACTGCTCCCGATCTGCGCGACCGCATCGAGCACGAGATCCTCCGCTCGTATCTGCGCGACACCCTCAAGGCGCGTCTGCTTCAGCCCGACGGCCAGTACACGCGTGCACCCCACCGCAAATCTCAACCGTTCTCCGCACAGGATCACCTCATGCAGCTGGCCATGCTCCAGCCGGAGGCCGTCACCCCCGACCGCCAGCCTTCGGATCGAGTGATCTCGGCGGAACTCAGGGAACACGAGGCAGGGCCCGTTCTTGCTGATGCCACTCCCTAGCCTCGCCCCCTACTCCACCGTGACCTGGTACTGGTAGGTGTGCTGGCTGGCGTTGACACCGTTTGTCCCCGCCGCCGTCACCTGAAAGTTCATCGTCCCCAGCGGCGTCCCCAGGTTGCCCGGGTTCCCCGGCGCGGTGTTTGCTGGTGTGCTCGTCACGCCTGCTCCGCACCCGGCCGTTCCCAGCAGCACACACGCCATCAGAAACGCCAGGACCGATCCGGCGAGCGATCGCCGCCGCCGCGGAACGATCACCACAAACAAGGACGCCAGAGTCAGTGTGGACGCCGTTCCCCATGCCCCCGGACGCCGCATCACCGGCGGTAGTCGACTCGCACTGCTGCTGTTGCCGGAGCTCGCTGCCGTGGTGTTGATCGTCATCGTCGTCACCCCACCGGAAGAGAGGGACGCCGGCGAGAACGAGCACGTCGCTTCGCTGCCCGCCGGTGGCGTGCATCCAAAGCTCACCGACCCGGCAAATCCTCCGGAAATGTTCAGCAACATCGTCACGTTGCCGCTCGTCCCGCCGGACAACGTCAGCGCCGAAGGAACCATCGTCAGGCTGTAGTCGGCGATAACCACCGTCAGCACCGGCGAGGTCGCCGTCGCAAAGTTGCTGTCGCCGCTGTACACCCCATACACGTTGTGCGTCCCCGCCAGCAGCCCCGTCGTCGAAAACAGAGCGATTGCCCCCGTCGGCCCGTTCGACACCAGCACCGAGGGCGTCCCTAGCTGCACCACGCTGCCGTTGAAGGTGTCATAGAACGTCACCGTTCCCGTCGGTCCGGCCGTGTTCGCCACGTTCGTCGTCACGCTCCCCGTAAACACGAGATTCACGCCAGCCAGCGTACTTGCCACGTTCCCAACATTGCTCGACAGAATCAGCGAAGATCCGAGAATCGTTGGCGACACCGCGGCGGCAGTCGAACTGCTGGAGTTCCAGTTCGAATCCCCCGTATACGTCGCCACGATGTTGTGCGTCGTGTTGCCCGAAAGCGTCTTCGTCGTGGTTGCCTGATTCGTCGCCACGGCGGCCGTCGCAATCAGCTTCCCGTTATCAAAGAACGAAACCGAGCCTGAAAAGGTGTACGTCCCCGTCCCATTGCCCGCATTGCCCACCGTCGCCGTCAGCTGAATCGGCTGCCCCGCTTGCGGAGCCGCCGGCGAAACGCTGATCGCCACGTTCGAATTTCCCTTGGCCGCGGTAAACGGCAGATTCACTGGCGACTGGCACTGAAAGTTCGTGTTGCCCGTGCACGTAACCGAAATCGTATATGTACCCGGCGCCGGAACCGAGAAAGGAATGTTCGTGGTCGCCGTGTTGCTGCCTATGTTCGGCGAGAGGGTATTGCTGTAGCTGGCCCCGGTAATCCCCTGGATCTGCGCGGTCGCCGTCCCGCTCGGGGCGATCGTCGAATTTGGCAGGTTCACCGTCGCCGTGATCGTTGCCGTCGCTCCATACGGAACGTTGTTGGTCGGTGAAATACTCGCGGTCACCGTCGCGTTCACCATGCTCACCGTCACCACAGGGTTATTGGTGCTACTGCTGGAGGAATAGTTCGAATCGCCTGAATAGGTTGCCGTAATCGTGTACGCTCCCACCGGCAGAGTCGCTGTCGTCAGCGTCGCCTGGCCGTTCGTCACCGCGCTGCTGCCGATCGTCCCCTGTGTCGAGGAGGTAAACGTAATCGTCCCGGTCGGTCCTGTGGTCCCGTAGGTCGCCGGCTGAACCGCCGATGTCAGCGTGAACGCCTGTCCGTAGGTCGTCGAGTTGGACGACGAAACCAGCGAAGTCGTCGTCGTCGAAACCCCTGAAGCATACGCCTTCACCAGCGCCTTCAGGTCCACCGTTCCCAGCCCGGTACCCGCCTCCCACGTCCCCGTCTCCGTCGTGGAGCTGGCGTCAGGCTGCGTAAACAACCCCGGCAGTGGCGCCAGGGCATACAGATTGCGGTTCAGATTCCCTTGTCGCGCCCCTGTCTTCGTCAGAATGGCCGAGACCGCCTGCGTAAACGCGGCGGCCGAGCTCGTCACCAGGTCCGGCTCCTGCCGCATGCCGTCCGGCGGCAGCCCCGGTGCACTCTGCCAGTCCGGTCGCGCGTCAATGCCGGTCACCGGGGCATCGGCCGGCACCGTCGTCACAGCCGTCACCTCCGCCAGACTGGCCGGAAAGCTCCCATTGCCACGCGTTCCGCACGCACTCGTCGCCACAATCGTGATGCCCTGCGCATTCGCCTGCCTGAACAGATCCCGGTAAGCCATCTGCTCAAACGACGTCAGATCCGCGCTGCAACTCGCCGTGGAAATCGTCACCACCGCCGATGTGTTGTTGTCGATCAGGCTCGCAGCCGCCGCCAGCGGATCCGACAGCAGACTCGTCCCCGTAAGCGACGACACAGTCGTCGGTCGGGGCTTCGGCAGGTCATCCAGCCCCGAAACCGAGCTGACCAGGCCAGACAGCTCCGCCGGCAGCGAAGGTTCCGTTACCGCTCCAAAGTGCGTCTGGTCGGATGCATTCAGGCGGTGCAGCTCCGTCGCAAACGCAGCCTCCACCTGTCCCGCCGTGCCCGTCAGGACCATCCGCGTCCGCGCCGGCGACACCGAACCCACGCTCAGCCCCTGTGCCTGCGCCCACGCCGCGATCCTCGCCAGCTGCTCATCCGGCACACCAAACTGTTTGCCAAACTCCGCCGGCGTCAGCCAGTGGTGATAGCCCTCGGCAGCCGGGTTCGTCTGCTTCGCCAGCAGCGCCTCAAGCGCCGCCTTCTGCTCGTCTGTCTGCGCCAGCCGCAGCGTGATCTCCATCGGCTCCGAAGCCGGCAGCGGCCCAGCGTCAAAAAGCTCGGCCGTGGAACTCGTCATCGTACGAGCCGCCACCGCCACCCGCTGCTGCGCCCGCAGAAGCGGCGACGCCAGCAGAAGCAGGCACAACAGGAGCAGAAGCGTGGCAACCAGCGTCAGGGAAATCGGTCTGCGCTGGGGCGGGGACGTCGGTGTGTAATTTTGCTGGGCGGCCATGACAAGGGCGATGGTTACAAACGTGCTCAGTGGCGACAAGGGCACGTCGCGAGCCGATCGGGGCACCCCGCATGGCCAATTTGGGGGATCGACGGCCTGTCCCCCGCAACCGCGCCTACCCCCGCTCGCAGCATGCTACGTTGGCCCATGGCGACCACGTACCTTGAGCAATCGCTGGCCCGTCTGATGGACTTCGAGGGCTGCGTCCCCTGGATGTACCGGGACACCGCCGGCAAGGTCACCGTCGGCGTCGGCACCATGCTCCCCAATGCTGAAAGCGCGACGTCCCTCCCCTTCCAGTCAGCCGGCGCACCCGCCCCAGCCTCGCAGATCGCCGCCGAATTCCAGCGAGTGTCGGGTCTTCCCGCCGGCCGCCTACCTGCGTTCTACCG
>CAXUCK010000156.1:0-5193 GCA_964249375.1 uncultured Acidobacteriaceae bacterium | reverse complement strand
ATACAATATTCCCCGCCCGTGGCGTACCAGTTCGCCGGCTTCTCTAGAATGGAAATAGCTGGATCAGGAACACGGGACGCCGCATCTCGACCTATGCGGTAAGTCCATCATTCCAGGGATTTTGTGCACAACATCTCTCGATTCAATAACTTGCCCTTGTCGCCAAGCCGCAAACCGCTGATTCGAAGGATCTTAGCCGAAAGGTACCCTGACCCCCGGGGGGAGGGGCCCGCGGGGGTTCACCCCCTCCACCGCAGCCGCACATAGAATGCGAGAAGCGCGTATGGCTGCAGCCTTCTCCAGGATCCTCAAGAACCTCGGCGCCATGATCGCCGGCCGCGGCGTCACCGTCGTCCAGCAGCTCGTGCTCACACCCATCTTCGTCCGCCGCTACGGAGCCGCCGGCTTCGGTGAGTGGGGTGTCCTGTCCGGTGCCGTCGCCGCCCTCGGCATGCTCAACTTCGGCGTCCAGACCTACATGAACCAGGATCTTGCCGTCCGCTGGGGACGCGGCGAGATCGAGGGCTACAAGCTCCGCCAGTCCACCGCGCTCCGCCTTCTTCTCGGCGTTGTCGGCTCAGCCATGCTTCTCGCCTCCGTCGTCTTCCTCCTTCCCGTCGACGAGTGGCTCAAGCTCGACCTCACCCGCAGAGCCGCCCAGGCGACCGCCTATCTGCTCGCCTGCCAGGTCCTGCTCAACATCCTCAACGGCTACCTTGCAGGCATCTTTATGGGTGTCGCGATGGCGCATCGCGGAGCCTACTGGAACAACTTCCAGGCCCTGCTCACCAGCCTCTGCCTCGTCGCCGCTGTCGCCTTCCGCATGCCGTTTCCCGTGCTCGCCGGCGTTCAGGTCCTCACCATGCTCACCGCCATCGCCTGCGTCCTGGTCGACCTCAAGCGCACCGCCCCCGAAGTCTTTCCCACCCTCAGTCAGTGGGACGGCGCCGCCGTCAAGGACATCCTCAAGCCCAGCGGCTACTTCGGCCTGCTCACCATGTGCACCTTCCTCACCTACCAGGCGCCGCTCGTCCTCCTCCAGCGCGTCCTCGGTCCCGTCGCCGTCGCCGGCTTCATCGTGATGCGCCTGGTCTTCTCCATGTGCCGCCAGATCCTCGCCATCTTCACCCAATCCATGGGCGCCGAGATCACCACCCTCTTCGGCCGCGGCGACTGGCCCGGTCTCAGCCGCCTCTACGACTACTCCGAACGGTTCATCTTCTTCCTTATCCCGGTCGTCAACACCGCCGTCCTGGTCGGCTCCCCCGTCGTCATCACGCTCTGGATGCACAAGCGCGCCGAGCTGTTCAGCCCGTATCCGTACATGCTGGCGGCCGCCATATCCATGGTTATCAGCCTAAAGGAGCATAAGTACCAGTTCCAGTTCTCCACCAATACCCACGAGTCTCTGGCCCGCATTATGTTCTTCAGCTATCTCGCCATGGTCGTGGTGTCGATCGGCGCCATCCACGCGGCCGGGGTGGTGGGCTTCCTCTGGGTCTGGCTCGCCACCGAGTGCGTGCAGATGGTGCGCATCGTGCGGCTCAACCTCGCACTGTTTCGGGTGCACGAGCGCCTGGAGCTCATCTATCTCCAGCGTCTCGTGCTTGTCTGCGCGGTGGCGCTTGCGGGAGCGTTGTTGCTGCTTCGCCATACGTCGGGCTTCGGACTGCCAGCACAGACAGCATCCGCCGTGGTCACCGGTCTGGTGCTCACGCTCGTGAGCTGGCGAGTGTTTCGGGTGGGAGAAGTAGCCCGGCAGATGTCCGGCCGTTTGCGGGCACGATTTGCCTGAGGAGCGTCACTACTGCAACTTTTTGCGGCCATTTCCATCTATTAACGTGTGGTATTCTGTGATTCGCTGGGAACGTGCCATTGATAGCCCTACCTTCGCCCAAGGTTAACGGCTGGCCAACGCGGTTTTCACCGCAACTCTGCTCCCTGCGCCTACAAAATCGACCCCAGGAATTTCTGCGCCCGGATACCCTCTGTGCGAGTGGCGCGGAATCCAATACTCATGCAGGCAGGAGCGCGCGCGAACGTGGCTGAAGAACTGGATAAATACGAAGACGATATTGATAAGCTGATCGACACTGGGAAAGAGAAAGGTTATCTCACCTATGGTGAGGTCAACGACCTTTTGCCGGGCGACATCACAACGCCGGATGACCTCGATGATCTGCTGACCACCATCAACACCCAAGGGATCGATGTTCTCTCGGGCGAAGGCCGGCGCGATCACAGCGGGGAAGAACGCGATAAGTACGAGCCCGAGGCGGGCGAAGAGTCCGACGACGTCGAGCTTGATCTTTCTCCGGGGACGCTGGAAAAGACCAACGACCCCGTGCGTATGTATCTCCGCGAAATGGGCACCGTGCCGCTGCTCACGCGCGAGGGCGAGGTGGAGATTGCCAAGCGCATCGAGCGCGGGCAGATGCGCGTCATGAAAGCGATCTCACGCTCACCGATCGTCATCCGCGAAATTGTTGGGCTTGGTGAGGACTTGCGGCGCGGCGTACGCAATATCAAAGAGGTTGTGACCTTTGATGAAGAAGAGCTCACCGAAGAGATCCTCCAGGGTCGCGTCCGCTCGACCGTCAGCCGGGTTGACCACATCGTCAAGCACCAGAAGAAGATTCAGGGCCTGGACGAGAAGATGGAAGCGGCCAATCACCTGAAGGACGCCAAGGCGAAGCTGCGGGAGCAGCGCAAAGTTCGTTGGCTGATCGGCCGGGAGCACGTGCTAATCAATCGCATCGTGCGGGAGCTGAAGTACACGAACGCGGAAAAAAAGCGGCTACTCGACAAGGTCAATAAGACTGTCGATTCGATGCGGACGCTTGAGCGGCAGATTAAGGCGCTTGAAGCGAAGTTCGAGGCGTCGCGCTCTGAAGAGCTGAAGAAAGAATACAAGCGGCAGCAGAAAAACTGCCGGGTCGACCTGGAGCACGTCGAACAAGACGCAGGAATTTCGCTGGTGGATCTAAAGCGCACGCAGCGCGAGATGATTCAGGGCGACATGGACGCCGAGAAGGCGAAGCGCGAGCTCATCGAGGCCAATCTGCGGCTCGTCGTTTCTATCGCCAAGAAGTACACCAACCGCGGCCTGCAGTTTCTCGACCTGATTCAGGAGGGCAACATCGGCCTGATGAAGGCGGTCGACAAGTTCGAATACCGGCGCGGCTATAAGTTTTCGACTTACGCGACGTGGTGGATTCGGCAGGCCATCACGCGTGCCATCGCGGACCAGGCGCGCACGATTCGCATCCCCGTGCACATGATCGAGACGATCAACAAGCTGATCCGTACATCACGGCAGCTGGTGCAGGAACTGGGACGCGAAGCCTCCTCGGAAGAAATCGCTCGCCGCATGGACATCCCGGTCGCCAAAGTGCGAAAAGTGCTCAAGATCGCGCAGGAGCCGATCTCGCTCGAAACGCCGATCGGCGAAGAAGAAGATTCGCACCTTGGGGATTTCATCGAGGATCGTATGGCGGTTTCTCCGTCAGACGCGGTGATCTCGGTCAATTTGAAGGAGTACACCAGCCAGGTGCTGCGCACACTGACTCCCCGCGAGGAGCGGGTCATCAAGATGCGGTTTGGTCTTGAAGACGGTTCGGAGCACACTCTCGAGGAGGTTGGGCAGAGCTTTCAGGTGACGCGCGAGCGTATCCGACAGATCGAGGCGAAAGCGCTGCGGAAACTACGTCACCCAAGCCGAAGCCGTAAGCTGAAGGCGTTCGTAGACGGTGTGAAGGAGATGTAGACTTCTCCGGAATGGTCGCGGAAAAGGGCTGCGAGGCGACTCGCGGCCCTTTCGCGTTTGAGAAGAGCATCGCGTTTTCCTGGCGAAGATGAGGCGCGAAGCGTCCGTGGAGCTCGGCTATGATGGGGCTCGACGATGCCGATCCCGTTCATACGCCGTGTGTTAAGCCGGCGCATTGTTCCGTTATATGTGCTCCTGATGCTGCTAGGCGGCGCGGGATACGCGTTGTACGACAGCTACCAACTCGACGGAGATGCTCTGTCGTTCATGGACATCAGCGATGCCCTGCTGCGGCACGACTGGACAAGGGTCACGAACGCGTATTGGAACCCTCTGTACGCCGGCGCGTTGGCGGTGGGGCAGGCTGTCGCGCGGCCTTCGCGGATGGATGAACTGCAGGTTTTCTACTGGGTGAACTTTGCCATCTTTGCTGCGGCAATCGGAGCGAGTCTCTTTTTTGTACGATCCTTGACGGACCTGCGAGCTGAGGTCGTCGTGCAGGATCACGAGCGGTTCGTGTTTTCCGCCCGAGCGATGCAGCTCTTGTCCCTGGCCCTCTTGTTCTTTTCGTTCCAGCGTGAGCTCAGCCTCGGGAAGGTTCGGTCCGATGCTCTACTGCTCGTCTTTCTGACGTTGGCGGGAGGGATGTTTTTCCGGGTTCAGCGCGGCCTGTGGGGTTGGTTCCCACCGCTCGGAGCGACGCTCGGTCTGGCGTACCTGACGAAGTCTTTTGCCTTTCTACCAACCGTTGCGCTGCTGGGCGGCACGGCGGCCTACGGCTTACTCCGGCAGCGTGGCCGTGATCGACAGCGGACGGCAGTCGGCGCGGCGGCGGCTGCCTTGTGTTTCGTGGCTGTCGCAGGACCGTACATCGTTGCGATTTCCATAAGCCAGGGGCACCCGACGACTGGGGATTCGGGACCGATGAACTATGCGTTTGACGTGGACGGAACCGAGCGGTTCCACGCCTTCAACTACCCGGGACAGGGCGCAGGGCATGCGCAAGTGGCGTTCCAGCACCATGAACTTCTGCTGATGCCCGATCCTCCCGTGTACAGCTACGCTCCGCATGCGTGGGGAACGGCGCCACTTTGGTTCGATCCGGCGTTCTGGGACAACCGGATCGTGCCACGTTTCTATTTACGAGGACAGATCGAACGGCTGGGACGCAGCGTGGTCCAGTTGGCGCGATTTCTGGTGGCACATCCGGAAGGGTTGACGGTGATCGTGGTCTTAATGGCGGCTGGCTGCGGGTTCCGCCAGCCCTGGCGCGAAGCCCGTGTGCTTTTGCCGATGCTGACCTGGGGCATGCTGATGTTCGCCATTTACATGCCAGTGGATCTGCAGGATCGGTACTTGACTGCGGCGTTTCTGCTGGTTCTGCTTCCAGCCACAGCGATGCTGCGACGCCCGGTGGGGGGTGGGCT
>CAXUCK010000155.1:2305-5212 GCA_964249375.1 uncultured Acidobacteriaceae bacterium | reverse complement strand
GATCGATGCAGGGGCGCCGACGACGCCGCTGGCGCACTTCTGGAGGAGAGCTTTGGGTCGGGGCGGGCGGCGCTGACCATGCGGGAAGACTGGCGCGACGACCTGCGAGCGCTGAAGGCGACGACGGGGGTGCGGTATGTGCGGTTCCACGGCGTGCTCGATGACGACATGGGCGTGTACACCGAGGACGAGCACGGCAACGCGGTGTACAACTTCGCGTATGTCGACCACGTGTACGACGGTCTGCTGCGGAACGGGGTGAAGCCGCTGGTGTAGATCTCGTTCATCCCCAAAACAATAAAATTCAATCCCGACTTTCTCCATCCGTTCTGGTACAAGCCAAACGTTTCGCCGCCGAAGAGCTGGGAGAAGTGGGACGCGCTGATCGGGGCGTTTGCGCGGCACCTCCTGGAGCGGTATGGGGCGGACGAGGTGGCGAGCTGGTACTTCGAGGTGTGGAACGAGCCGAACATTGATTTCTGGGCGGGGGTGCCGCGGCTGGAGAGCTATGAGGAGCTGTACGACCACACGGCGCGGGCGCTGAAGCGGGCGAGCCCGCGGGTGCGGGTCGGTGGGCCGGCGACATCGGCGGCGGCGTGGATTCCGGAGTTTCTGGCGCACACGAAGTCTGAAGGCGTGCCGGTGGATTTCGTGTCGACCCACGGGTACTCGGATGAGGAATTTCCCGAGCTGTTTCCGGAGCGCAAACACGGGCTGCGGGCGGTGCCCTACAACGAGCGGACGGCGCTCGTGATGCGGTAGGTGCATGACGAAATGGCGGCCGCGGGCGGGGCGAACCTGCCGCTGCTGTGGAGGGAGTGGAATCCCACCGGGCAGGACGGCGGATTTGATTCGACCTACATGGCCGTGGGCGTGGCGGACATGATCCGGCAGTGCGACGGGCTGGCGGACCTGGTGTCGTTCTGGACGTTTTCGGACGTGTTTGAGGAGGGTGGACCGATCCCGCATCCGTTCGAGAACACCTTTGGGATGCGGGCGGAGGGTGGGATCAACAAGCCTTCGTTTTACGGGTACGGCCTTCTGCATCAGCTGGGCGATCGACGCCTGGCGAACGACTCCCCGAACGTGGTGGTGACCAGGGCGGCGGATGGAGCGGTGGTGGTGGCCGCGTGGAACCTGGCGAATCCGGATCCCGCGGCTGGTGCTTCGGGTGCGGCCTCGCGCGCGGCGGCAGGTGCGGTGAAGACGATGCGGCTGGAGTTCCGGCACGTAGCGGCGGACGCCCGCGTGACCGTGGAGGTCCTGGACCACAAGCACGGGGACGTGCTGCCGATCTACCAGGCGATGGGCCGCCCGGCATACCCGACGGAAGCGCAGGTGCAAGAGATGAATCGGCGCAGCGCACTCGGGGCGCCGCTGGAGCTGCGGCTGCGCGGCGGTGTGCTGGAGCTGCGGCTGGAGCCGAACGCGCTGGCGCTGGTCCGGGTGGCGGCCTCCCCGCGCTGAGGCGGGTCGTCAGTCGAGGTAGCGGACGCCGGTAAGCTCTTCGGCGACCGACCACAGGCGCCGCGCGGCGGCGACGTCCAGCGCTTGCGGAAAGATCTTGGCGGGACCAACATCCTCACCGCGCGTCTCCGCGAAGCCTTGCGGGCCATAGTAGCCGCCGGGGGTGGCCTCCGGAGCGGCGGCGGCAAAAAGTGTGGGCAGGGCGCCTCCAGGGACGGAGTTGAACGAGGCCTCGATGAGGTGGCCGGCCAGGGTGCGCAGCCTGCGCTCAAACGCCGGCGCCGCCGGTCGAAGAAACAGCGCGGTGCTGGCGACGCCCGGGTGAGCGGCGATGCTGGCGATGGGCGATCCGGCGGCCCGCAGGCGGCGGTCGAGCTCCAGGGCCAGCATGAGGTTGGCCAGCTTGGACTGGCCGTAGGCAGCCTGCGCGCGGTAGTTGCGTTCGAACTGCAGATCGTCGAACTGGAGGCTGGCGCGCTTGTGCGCGATCGAAGCGACCGTGACGACCCGAGGAGGTGCGGCGGGGCTGGCGGCCGCCGCGCGGTTGAGCGCAGGCAGCAGAAGGCCAGTGAGGGCGAAGTGGCCAAGGACGTTGGTGCCAAACTGCAGCTCGAAGCCGTCGGCGGTTTCTTCGCGGCGGGGCGGGGCATACACGCCGGCGTTGTTGATGAGGAGATCGAGCGGGGCGTCCCGGGCGAGTTCGCGGTCGGCAAAGGCGCGGACGCTGGCCAGCGAGGCGAGGTCGAGCGGCGCAAACTCGACGCGCGGCTGGCCAAGGGTCTGGTTGATGCGATCGGCGGCGGCGGTTCCCTTCTCCGGGCTGCGCGAGGCGATCACGACGGACGCTCCCCGGCGGGCAAGCTCGAGCGCGGTGGGGTAGCCGATGCCGCTGTTCGCGCCGGTGATCACCGCGCGGCGGCCGGTCTGGTCTGGGATGGCGGCGGGCGTCCAATGGGTGGGCATGCGGGGTTGGATGACGGACCGGCGCCGGGCGACACTCTGTGTTCCCGAAACGGAACTGCCCGGTCAAAACGTCTGAGCTGCCCTAAAGTCACGGCGCAGATTGCCGATAAACCCGTTGGGGAGTCATGCACGCCTGTGCCTGACACCAAAACCGCCCGGGAGGGCTTACGAGTACCATGGCGAAAGCAGCTCGGATTTGATCTCGCGGGCGAGGGGCACGCTTGCTCAGCTTGGCTATAGGATGTGCATGCTGAACATGCTGTTTGCGATCGGCGGTCTTTCGCTGCTCTATGTTGGGTTGACGGCGGAGGAGTTCTTTGAAGGTGGCGAGGTTCCCTCTCGCCCACCGGTACCGTTGCCAAGGTGGCAGGGGCGCCTTGTGTTCTGTCTTGTCGGCACCCTGATGGTCGCCGCCGCTCTTGCAGGGGCATGGTTTGGCTGGGCGCCGAGGTGGGAATGACGCTGCTCGTCTTCTCC
>CAXUCK010000155.1:0-2295 GCA_964249375.1 uncultured Acidobacteriaceae bacterium | reverse complement strand
GGCTGGGGGGTGGCGTGGTTCTGGTGCCGCTGTTGACTCTCGCGTTCCATGTGGACCTGCGGTATGCGATCGGGGCGTCGCTGGTGTCGGTCATCGCGACAAGTTCCGGAGCGGCCGCGGCCTATGTGCGCGAGGGCTTCTCGAACGTGCGCATCGGCATGTTTCTGGAGGTGGCGACAACCATCGGCGCCCTGTGCGGTGCGTTTCTGGCGTCGCGTGTACCCACGCGCTGGCTGGCCATTCTGTTTGGGGTGGTGTTGTTGTACTCGGCGTACCTTTCCTGGCGCGGCAGCCGGGCGAAGGAGCCGATGCCCAGCCCGGCAAGCCCGGCAAGCTCGTCCGGCCAGGCAAGCCCGGCAAGCCCGGCAAGTCCATATTCCGACCGGCTCGGGCTTTCGGGCAGATTTCCCGACGAGAAGGGTGGCGAGCAGGCGTACAAGGTCGACCGCATTGCCGGCGGCTGGATCACGATGTTTGGCGCGGGCACCTTGAGCGGCCTGCTCGGCATCGGGTCGGGGGCGGTCAAGGTGCTGGCGATGGACCGGGTGATGCGCATTCCGTTCAAGGTGTCGACCACCACCTCGAACTTCATGATCGGGGTGACGGCGGCGGCTTCGGCGGGGATCTACTTCCACCGCGGGTACGTGGATCCGCAGCTGTCGTTTCCGGTGATGCTGGGCGTCCTGGGAGGATCGCTCGCCGGCGCGCGGACGCTGGTCAGGGCGCGGGTTTCCGTGCTCCGCATGGTGTTCACCGTGGTGATTCTGGCGCTGGGGGTGGAGATGATCGTGAATGGTGTGCGGGGGACGACGTGATGGCCGGGACGCAGCCGGCGGCGGGGGCCGAGGCACGCAAGCAGGACGACGTGCGCATGGAAGAACAAATGGGACGGCTGCTGCAGGCGGGGGTGCTGCTGGCGTCGGCGACCGTGCTGGTGGGCGGTGTGCTGCTGCTGCGGGCGCACGGGCACGCGCGGGCCGACTTCCGGACCTTCCGGGGAGAGCCGGTGAGCTTGCGGCATTTCGGGCCGCTGGGCCATGCCATCCTGCATGGGGATGCGGCGGCGATCGTCCAGATGGGTGTGATCCTGCTGATTGCGACGCCGATCGCGCGGGTGGCCTTTGCCGCGGTGTCCTTCGCCCGCGAACGGGACTGGATGTATGTCGGCGTGAGCGTGACGGTGCTGCTGGTGCTGTTGCTGGGGGTGCTGCGGGTGGTGTGAGGGCGTCCGGTCGGGCCGGACCGACCGGTGGGCGATCCCATCTCGGCAGCCGGATCTTGGCGGCCGGAATCTTGGTGGCCCGGATCTGGGCGGCCCTGACGGCCTGGCCGCAGAGGCCCCCGGGGCCGCGGCCCTGAGGCTGCGGGTGTCCCCTACGTGGTCAGAGCTCGGGCATTCGCGGAGCTCCGCATGTCGTTTTCGGGTTTTCGACGAAGCATGCCGGCGGTGACCAGGGCCATGACCATCCCGACGGGCAGGGGCTCCAGCAGCGTCATGGACATGCGGTGGAGCGGGTTCGCGTACATCGTCTCGAACTTATGGGCCTCCGCGATCTTTGCCTCGAGCGCGGCGCCCCCAAGGCCGGAACTCTTTGCCCGCTTGATCATGCCGTCGGCGTACGCATGGGCGAAGTTCTTTTCGGCCGTGGCCGACAGCACTTCCCACATGGCCACGTAGCAGAAGCAGGAGATGAGCATCATCAGCACGCCGGCGGCGAGGGCGCGGCCAAAGCTGATCGAGCCGCCGCACTCGGTATCGCGGTACTGCTTGACGCCGACAAAGACGATCAGGAAGGAGAGCACCATGGTGGTGTAGCCGACGGCCATGCTCCAGCGCGCGCCCATGCGGTGCTCCAACGGAACGGTGATCCCCATCGTGATCGCCAGAGCCAGTCCGCTCCCGAGGCCGTATTTCCAGACGTTCTTCTCCATATCCACTCTCCTGGGTGCGGCGTGCTTCGCGACTTGCGGAGTTCCGCATCACGAAGCGCCGCGAATGTCTGTACGCTGCCGGATGCGCGGCCGGAGCGCGTCATCCTTTCGCATGATTTTGCCGGAAACTGCTGAGTTCATGCGAAAGGAGGACGAGATTATGGGAGCAGGCCAACCTGCTTGCCCCGCTGGACCGCCTCCGTGCGCCGGCGAGCGCCGAGTTTGTCAAACATGCGGCTGCAGTGCGTCTTCACAGTGTTCTCGCTCACAAAGAGGGTTTCGCCGATCTCGCGGTTGCTGAGGCCGCGGGCCACGAGCTCGAGGATTTCGGCGTTGCTGAATCCGGCCTCGCGGACTGCCGCC
>CAXUCK010000154.1:343-5232 GCA_964249375.1 uncultured Acidobacteriaceae bacterium | reverse complement strand
CGCCCATCGCCTCGGCTTCGCCCCGCAAACCTTCGCCGACCTCCACCCCGGCGGTCGCCTCGGCCGTCGTCTCGCCCGTGTCCGCGACCTCATGCACACCGGCGACGCCATGCCCGCCGTCAGCCCCGACTGCACCCTGCCCGAACTCATCCACGAGATGTCCCGCAAAAAACTGGGCGTAACGCTTGTCATCGAGGGAGATCAGCTACTCGGCATCATCTCTGACGGCGACCTCCGCCGCCTGCTCGAGCGCGACGGCGCCCAGGCCCTCGCCTGGCGTGCTGGCGACATTCTTCACCCACACCCGGCCACCGTCTTCTCCGACAGCTTGGCCTCCGAAGCCCTCGCTCTGCTGCAGCAGCGCAAGATCACCTCCCTTGTCGCGGTCTCTCCCACAGGCGAACCCATCGGCGTTCTGCACCTGCACGATCTCTGGACGATCTCTGCCACCTGACGCAATAAACCCCGAGTCGGCGCTTCCCTTAATGGATCTCGATCGCATCCACCTTCGCCTGATCCACCTCCGCAGGACCAAACCTAAGACTGATTGCTCCCTGGTAATCTGCGGTGGTGACGAAACTCTGAACCGATGCCCGGTACTGCCCTCCAGCCTCAGCTACGATATCGAAATTGCGCAGAACCGGCGTTCCATTGATTGACACCGAAAAGACCCGATGTCCAGCGTTGGGCCAGTAATTTTCAGAGAAGTGGAGCCTCAGGAGGTGTGCGCTCCCCGGAACAAAGTTTCCAAAGCTGTAGGTGAAATTTCCAAATCGTTCTGAGAGGTACACCGGCATCGGTGCGGGATCTGACACTCCCGCGAGCGACTGATGAACCGTTCAAGGCTGATGCTCCGCCGGAAAAGCCGAAATCAGCAACGTACGTCCCCACCGCGGGGCCACCCGCGTTCACCTGCAGGACCGGACAATTGGGCGAGCAGGTCGTCGGCGGTACCGGGTCACTCAGGCGCAGCGCGAAGTCCGCCGGCGGCATCGTCAGAGTGGGCTGGTAAGGGGAGATTGCCGGACCCAGATCGAAGAGCGAAGCCACGTTCTGAGACGGGTTGCTCGCAATGTGGAGCATGGCATCGACCGTATTGCTCGCGAGACCCTGTTCGAGCTGACTGCACGGCCCGCCGCTCGAACCCGCAGATCCCGCGCTGTTCACGCACGACGCAAGGATGTCGGCTAACGTGTTGATGGTGCTCGCCGGCACCGTTGCGCCTCCATCCAGGGTGGCGATTCGCGCCGTCCCGGAACTTAAATCGATCATCTGCGGAATAGACTGAAACGCGGCCGCGATGTCCTGCACGGATTCCGCACTGCCGTCGGACGAAACCTGGAAGGCCCCGCTCATGAATCCGGAGAGCTGAGTCACCGTCACCACCGTTGTCACTTCGGTCACGCCGACATTCGTCGTCGTCGCGTTCGCCAACAAGGCTTGGCACGAGCCCAGTCCGGTCATCAGGGCCAGATCCGGATTCTGCTGCACTGACCCCAGCCCCGGATTGCCGCCTATGGCGAGCACGTACACCGGCGCGTCAGGCTGTGGGCACTGGTAGTCGCCCGTGATCGTGAAGCCACCGTACGCATCGGAAACGACGTACGCCCCGTTTCCGTCCGAAGCGCCCGTGCTTGCGGGATCAAGCAGCGATACCGACGAGCCCCCGTTTCCACCCGTGCCTGCTGCCAGAAGATAGATGTGTGCCCCGGCCACTGGCTGGCTCCCGCCGTGAACCCCGCCATGAAGCGTTCTTCCGGCTGCTGCCGAATTGGAAGGCGCGCCCAGACTGCGGCACCCCGACAATATCAGCAGAACGCACACAACGAGCCCTTGCCATCTCGCAATGCAGTTTGGCAGTGGCAGATCACCCGCGCTTTGCAAAGAACAGGCTCGCATCGCCCAACCGTAGCTTCTGGTCGCCGCGATTGCCCATCCCCCAAAAGAACGCCCCGCAACACGCTTGGGGGATGACCCTCGCTCTCCACCCCAGGCGCGTCCCGGCCCGCGCTAGACCTCTGCCGTCCTATGTCGGACAATTAAGAACAGAATGCGCGCCAACCGCAAAGCGCGCCCGAGGTCTCGTTCCTACACCATGCAACGCTGGTCGCAACTCTTCGTCCCCACCCTCCGCGAAGCCCCCGCCGACGCCGAAGTCACCAGCCACAAGCTACTGCTGCGCGCCGGCTACATCCGCCAGCTCGGCGCCGGCATCTACTCCTACCTCTTCCTCGGAAACCGCTCCATCAATAAGATCGTCCGCATCATCCGCGAAGAAATGGACACCATCGGCCAGGAGTTTCTCTTGCCTGCCCTGAATCCGGCAGAAGTGTGGCAGGAGTCGGGCCGCTGGACCGGCATGGGCGACAACATGTTTCGCCTGAAAGACCGCAAGGGCGCCGAGCTCTGCCTGGCCATGACGCACGAAGAGATCATGACCTCCATCGCGCGCTCCGAACTCCGCTCCTACAAGCAATTGCCGCAGATTTGGTACCAAATCCAGACCAAGTTTCGCGACGAGCCCCGCCCCAAATCAGGCCTTCTCCGCGTCCGCCAGTTTCTCATGAAGGACTCGTACTCCTTCGACCTCGACGAGGCCGGCCTCGACCTCTCCTACACCAAGCACGACGAAGTGTACCGCCGCATCTTCACCCGCTGCGGCCTCGAGTTCGTCGCCGTCGAAGCCGACTCCGGCGCCATGGGCGGATCCCAATCCCAGGAGTTCATGGTCTACACCGAAGCCGGCGAAGACCTCATCGCCTCCTCCGCCTCCGGTTACGCCGCCAACCTCGAAAAGGCCACCTCGCAGCTCGCGCCCGTCACAGACCTGGAACCGACGGGCGACGGCCTCCCTGAGCTCGTTCACACGCCCGGCAAAGCCTCTATCGCCGACGTCACCGCGTTCTTCGGCATCGAGCCCTCGCAAGATATAAAGTGCGTCGCCTTCATGGGGAGCACCACCGACCCGAATGCTCCCCTGCGCCCGGTAGCCGCCTTCCTTCGCGGCGATCACCAGGTCAACGAGACCAAGCTCAACGCCGTCGCCGGCACCGTCGATCTCCGTCCCATGACCGCCGACGAGCTCGCCCTCTACATCGGCGGCCCTGCCGGTTTCCTCGGTCCGGTCGGCCTCCCCGAAGTCATGACCTCCGGCTCACTCAACGGCCTCAACTCCGGCAAGCCGCTCGACAAGCTGAAAGGCGTCTCGCGCGAAGTCCCGTCTCAGGGCCTCAAAACCCTCAGCATCATGGACCTCGGCTTGGAAAACCGCCGCAACCTCGTCGCCGGCGCCAACCAGCTCGACTTCCACTTCCGCAACGTCACCCCCGGCCGCGACTTCACCCCAACCCGCATCGCCGACATCCGGGACGTCCTCGAAGGCGAGCTCGACCCCATTGCGGGGGAGCCCCTTCGCCTCGGCAAAGCCGTCGAAATCGGCCATATCTTCAAGCTCGGTTACAAATACACGCAGTCGATGGGCGCCACCGTCCTCAATCGCGACGGCAAGGAAACCACGCCCATCATGGGCTCCTACGGCATCGGCGTCGAACGCATCCTCACCGCCGCCATAGAATCCTCCGCCGCAAAGCACGCAGGCGAAACCTACGCCCTCTCCCCCGCCATCGCCCCCTTCCACGTCGTCGTCACCGTCACCAACGTCCGCGAGGCCGACCTCCTCGCCGCAGGCGAACAGCTTGCCTCCGCACTCGACCGTGCCGGCCTCGATACCCTGCTCGACGACCGCGACGAGCGCGCCGGCGTCAAGTTCAAGGACGCCGACCTGACCGGCATTCCGTTCCGGATCAACATCGGCAAGAAGCTCGCCGACGGAAAAGTCGAGGTGGTCGACCGACTGCGCGACACCACCGAAGACCTCCGCCTCTCCGAAGTCGCCGGGCACCTCGCCGAGCTCGTCCGTCTTTCCGTAAAGTCCCTGGCAGGTGCCGCCGCACCCGCAGCCGTCTCCTAACGTCGACCGTCGCACCAGCAAGAAAGACACCCCTTGGCCGTCAAACTCAAACTCCGCCCCGAAGCACCCGCCGCCACCCGCCGCGGTGGCTCCAGCCTCGGCCGATCTCTGCTCAAACTGCTCGCCGTGGTCGTCCTCGCCTGCCTGCTGGTCGTCGGCGCCTTCGCCTTCTACTTCTCCCACAAGTACGAGGGCGTGGTAGACGCCCGCCTCGCCGCCGGCCCGCTCTTCGCGCCCGTCGCCCAGATCTACGCCGCGCCCCGCGAAGTCCGTCCCGGCCAGCACCTCACCGCCGAAGAGATCGCCCGCGACCTCCGCCAGGCCGGCTACAACGCGAAGCCCGAGCTCGGCACCTTCAAGGTCGAAGGCGAAGCCATCACCATCAAACCCGGCCCGCAGTCCTACCACTCCACCGACGGCGCCACCATCACCACCGACGGCGAAACCGTCCAGTCCATCGCCGCCGACAACGGCGCTCCTCTGCGCGCCTATCAGCTCGAGCCGCAGCTCATCACCGCCCTTTCCGAAGACAAGGGCCGCTCCAAACGCCGCCTCGTCACCTACGCCGAAATTCCCCAGCGCCTCGTCGCCGCCGTCCTCGCCATCGAAGACCGCCGCTTCTTCGAGCACGGCGGCATCAATTATCTCCGCACCGCCAAATGCGCCGTCGACGACCTCCTGTCCCGCCACATGTCCTGCGGCGGCTCCACGGTCACCCAGCAGCTCGCCCGCGGCTTCTTTCTTTCGCCCGAAAAGCACCTCACCCGCAAGATCGCCGAAATCACCATCACCTTCCAGCTCGAGTCGCGCTTCTCGAAGCAACAGATCTTCGAGATGTACGCCAACCAGATCAACCTCGGCCAGCGCGGCTCCTACGCCATCAATGGATTCGGCGAAGCCGCCCAGGCCTACTTCGGCA
>CAXUCK010000154.1:0-289 GCA_964249375.1 uncultured Acidobacteriaceae bacterium | reverse complement strand
CGACCGACGCCATCACCGCCCAGGAAGCCAGCCGAGCGAAAGCCGAGCCCCTCCACCTCGCTCCCCTCAACGTCGACGCCTCCGACGCTCCCTGGTTCATCGACCTCGTCCACGAGCAACTCGTCCAGCGCGTCGGCGAGCAGGCCCTCACCACCTCCGGCGGCCTACGCATCTACACCTCGCTCGACCCCGAGCTCCAACGAGCCGCCTCCGCCGCGGTCGCGGAAGGCATGGTCCACGTCGACGATCTCGTGCGCAAACGGCACACCTCCGGCATCCTGCCGCAGGT
>CAXUCK010000153.1:0-5317 GCA_964249375.1 uncultured Acidobacteriaceae bacterium | reverse complement strand
GTCCTGGCGGGGGGACGGCGGGCGAAGCTTTCGGGCGGACGACGCATCCAATCTGTAGAGAGCCAGAAGAGGAGATCGAGCGATGGCAGACACGACGACCGCAGCACCGAAGCAGAAGATTCAGAAGACCGATGCCGAGTGGCGGGAGCTGCTGACTCCGGAGCAGTTTCACGTGATGCGGGAGAAGGGAACCGAGCGACCGTTTACGGGTGCGCTGGTGAACAACCACAAAGATGGGGTGTACCACTGTGGGGCGTGTGATGCGCCGCTGTTCCAGTCGGGGAGCAAGTTTGAGTCGGGGTCGGGCTGGCCGAGTTTTTTCGAGCCGGTATCCCCGGAAGCGGTGGACGCGCATGAGGACCGGAGCTACGGGATGCGGCGTGTGGAGGTGACGTGCGCGACGTGCGGGGCGCATCTTGGCCACGTGTTCCCGGATGGGCCGAATCCGACTGGGCAGCGGTACTGCATTAATTCGGCTTCGCTGGGGTTCAAGGAGCAGTAACGTTGAGATTGGGCCATTTAGAAACGGCAAATGCCCCGGAGACGATGATCGTCACCGGGGCTGTGTTTTTTAAAGCTCGTATGTTTAGCCTTTGACGATCTTGCCGGCTTTGATGCAGCTGGTACAGACCTTCATGCGCTGGGTGTTGCCGTTCACCTTTGCCTTGACGGGCTGGAGATTGGGGTTCCAGCGGCGGCGGGTGGTGTTGTGGGCGTGGGAGATGTTGTTGCCGAACTGCGGGCCTTTGCCGCAAAGTTCACACTTCTGTGCCATGGGGTGCTCCGATCCGGATTCCGGGTGATCTTGTCCGCACTGCTTCCTGCCTGCCGCGCCGCGTCTTTCGTACGAAAGTCTGCCTGGCAATGACTGGAAGTGGTAGGCACGATTGGATTCGAACCAACGACCTCTACCGTGTCAAGGTAGCGCTCTAACCAACTGAGCTACGCGCCTACGAGCGTCTCCGTAGTGTAACCGAGGCCGCGGGGTGAGAGCAATCGTGCGTGAGGCATCATGCTTCGCGCGAGGCGGGCATGTCCAGCGAGGTTCGTTTGCAAGCTATCTCACCTCCGTGCGGCCCTCGTGATGTTGGCCAATACCTCGTCGCCTGTGTGTTCCGGAACGGACCAGAGAGGCTCACCCCGGTAGGCTAGGATGGGTGGGGTTACCCTGTGTCTGTTCTGGATCAACTTCGTGCGACGCCCAACCTGCTGACGCTGTTGCGTCTGCTGACGATTCCGTTTCTGCTGATCGAGATTCTGGAGGGGCGGTACGGTCTGGCGTTTGCGCTGTTTGTGCTGGCGGGAGTGACGGATGGGCTCGATGGTGTGTTGGCGCGATGGCTGGGGCAGTCGACGACGCTCGGGCAGTATCTGGACCCGATTGCGGACAAGCTGCTGTTGAGCGCGCTGTTTCTGGTGCTGACGCACGTGGGGTTGATTCCGCGGGTGGTGACGGCGCTGGTGTTTGGCCGGGATATCGGGATCGTGTCGATCGCGTCGCTGCTCTTTTTCACGGACACGGCGCGGAACTTCCGGCCGACGCTGCTGGGTAAGGTGAATACGTGTGTGCAGATTGCCGGCGTGGTGAGTGTGTTCAGCGCGCGGGTGTTTGCGTGGGAGACTCTGGGCTCGGTGCGGGAGGTGCTGCTGCGGGCGGTGGCGGTGCTGGCACCCTTGTCGGCGGCGCAGTATGGGTGGGTGGTTCTGGGAAGGATCGACGACACGGGGACGGCGCGGGAGTAGGGC
This sequence comes from uncultured Acidobacteriaceae bacterium, assembly GCA_964249375.1. Classification (GTDB taxonomy): domain Bacteria; phylum Acidobacteriota; class Terriglobia; order Terriglobales; family Acidobacteriaceae; genus Edaphobacter. The sequence continues at coordinate 3,571 of CAXUCK010000153.1, read as the reverse complement.
GAGTTAACTTTCCTGAATGGGAAGATGGGTGAGGCCTTCGCGTTCTTCGACGAGCATGTCGTCGTACTCGATGGAATCGAAAATCTCGCCGCAGGTCTGGCACTCGACGAATTCCGCGTCTTCCGTTCGGGAGACGACCTTGACGATGGTGTGTTTGCAGGGGGCAGTCATGGGCTGGAGGACTGATTGGAGGGATTGTCCCTCGCTCTCTGCGATGTGTCAACGACTAGATTGTAAATTCACGGGCCGTACGGCTGGTTGCGTTGGTCTGGGGGCAGACGTAAACTGAACTCCCGCGGTGTTTTTAGTCCGAAGGACCGCCCGCGGTGCCGGACCGGGGTCCGACATCCATGCTGCGACTGACCAAAAAAGCGGATTACGGCTTGATGGCGCTGAAGTACCTGGCCGAGCATGCGAGCGAGGGCGCGCAAAGCGCCAAGGACATTGCGGAGGCTTACCACATACCGCCGCAGCTGCTGGCGAAGATCGCGCAGACGCTGGCCAAAGCGGGCATTCTGGTGTCGACCGCCGGGACGAACGGTGGATATGCTCTGGCGCGGCCAGCGAGTGAGATTACGGCCTTTGAGGTGATTCGGGCAATTGACGGGCCGCTGTTTATCACCTCGTGCATTACGATTCACGGAACCTGCGACTTGCTGGGGCATTGCACCATCAAAGAACCACTGCGCAAGGTAAATGACAGCATCAAGGACCTGTTGAGCGGCATACGGATTGCGGATTTGATTGATCCGGCGGAAGTGACCGCGGGTTCCCCGGTGGCGGGCGGTCTGGTAACGATCGCGCTTTAAGGTTTGAGAGTTTTCGAAAAAAGATTCGCGAGGAGCGAGAGACGATGAGCAATGAGATGAGCAACAACGGCCTGGTCGTGACAGAGGCGGCCGGAACGCTTCCGGCGGGTGTTAAGCTGCCGATTTACATGGACAACCATGCGACGACGCCGATGGACCCGCGGGTGCTGGAGGCGATGCTGCCCTACTTCACGGGGACGTTCGGCAATGCGGCGAGCCGGAACCACTCGTTTGGCTGGGAAGCGGAGCAGGGCGTGGACAAGGCGCGCGAGCAGATCGCGAAGCTGATCAACGCGACGGCGAAGGAGATCATTTTTACATCGGGCGCGACCGAGTCGAACAACCTGGCGATCAAGGGTGTTGCCGAGATGTACAAGGAACGCGGAAATCATGTGATCACGCAGGTGACCGAGCACAAGGCAGTGCTGGACACGTGCAAGCGGCTGGAGAAGAACGGATATCGCGTGACGTATCTGCCGGTGCAGGCGGACGGGTTGATCGATCTCGAAGACCTGCGGCGAGCGATGGACGACCAGACGATCCTGGTGTCGATCATGATCGCGAACAACGAGATTGGCGTGGTGCAGCCGGTGGCCGAGATCGGCAAGCTGTGCCATGAGAAGGGCGTGATCTTTCATACCGACGCGGTACAGGCGGTGGGAAAGATTCCGGTAGACGTGCAGGCGATGAACATCGATGTGCTGTCGCTGACGGCGCACAAGGTGTACGGACCGAAGGGCGTAGGCGCGCTGTATGTGCGGCGGCGCAATCCGCGAGTGCAGATTTCGGCGCAGATCGATGGCGGTGGGCATGAGCGCGGGATGCGGTCGGGCACGCTAAATGTTCCGGGTATCGTTGGCCTGGGCATGGCGTGCGAGATCGCGGGCAACGAGATGGCGGCAGAGACGGCCCGGCTGACGGAGTTGCGCGATTACATGAAGGCGAAGTTTGAGAATGCGCTCGACTACGTGCATGTGAATGGCAACATGGACCACCATCTGCCGGGCAATCTGAACATGAGCTTTGTGTATGTCGAGGGCGAGAGCCTGCTGATGGGTATCAACGACATTGCGGTGAGTTCCGGGTCGGCGTGTACGTCGGCGACGCTGGAGCCGAGCTATGTGCTGAAGGCACTGGGTTTGGGTGATGATGTGGCGCACTCGTCGATCCGGTTTGGCCTGGGGCGCTTCAACAGCAAGGCCGAGGTGGATTATGTGTCGGATAAGCTGATCGACGTGGTGAGCAAGCTGCGCGAGCTGAGCCCGCTGTACGAGATGGTGAAGGAAGGGATTGACCTGACGAAGATCGAATGGGCAGCGCACTAGGCCGTTTGCGGGGTCAGGAAGTTGATGGACAACGTGGGGCGTTCCGGAGCCGGGATGCTGGCGGACGGCGAGGCCCGTCCAGTTGATTCGTGCCTTTTGAAACTGTAGTCGAGTCGCTCGAGAAAGGCTCTTTCCCTTGGCTGCTGCTTCGGATCGGCGTACGCCATCATTTTTCCCCGGCATGCTGCTCGGTTTCGTGCTGGCGTTTGCCGTTGTGGGCGCGGCTTTGTGGATGTATCTGCGGTACGGGCATGCGCCGGTCGCTGTCGCGGACAAGCCGTTTCCGGAGGAAGAGGCGATCGTGCATGTTCCGCTGGATGCGCGGATTGCGCGTGAGCTCAAGAGCTCACCGATCTCGGCGACACCGGAGAATCTGTTGGGTGGGGCGCATGTGTACGCGAGCCAATGCGCGTTCTGCCATGGAGCCCCGGGAAACGAGAGCGGGATTGGGGCAAATGAGTACCCGGTGGCTCCGCAGCTATGGAAGAAGCACTCCCATGGGGATGTCGTGGGAGTAAGCGACGATCCGCCGGGCGAGACGTACTGGAAGGTGGCCAACGGGATCCGTCTGACGGGCATGCCGGCGTTTCAGCATAGTTTGAGTGACGCCGAGATGTGGCAGGTGTCGCTGCTGCTGGCGCAGGCCGACAAGCCGCAGACGCCTGAGGTGCTGGCCGTGCTGGGCAGTACGGTGGCCAATTTTGCGCATCCCGAGCAGGACAAAAGCAAGTAGGCGACCCTGGGGGCATCCCTGGCCGGCAGGGCGCTGCAATCTGCGCTAACATGAAAACGGACCGTTTTGGGCGGCGGGACATCTAACCGAGTGAGGACAGGATCATGGCATACAGCGACAAGGTAGTTGATCATTACGAAAATCCACGGAACGTGGGAACGCTGGACAAGAGCTCGAGTGAGGTTGGGACGGGGCTGGTGGGCGCGCCGGAGTGCGGCGACGTAATGCGGCTCCAGATCAAGGTCAATCCTGAGACCCAGGTGATCGAGGACGCGAAGTTCAAGAGGTTTGGCTGCGGCTCGGCTATTGCCTCCTCGTCGCTGGCGACGGAGTGGGTGAAGGGCAAAACCGTTGCCGAGGCGTTGACGATTACGAACACCGAGATTGTGAAAGAGCTGGCGCTGCCGCCAGTGAAGATTCACTGCTCGGTGCTGGCGGAAGACGCGATCCGTGCGGCGATTGGCGACTGGAAGAAGAAGAACAACGTGGCTGAAGGGGCTGAGGCTCCGGCCGCGGCGGTTGCCGCGCACTAACATCGATGAGATTTGAGGGGGGCTGGCGACTACCAAGTCGCTGGCCCTTTCGTGTATGGAGGGTTGAGATGTCGATGGTGACGTTGGCGCCGGGAACGAGTGCACCGCCGAAGGTGGAGCGGGATCCGCTGGCGGGAATGGTGGTGCTGAAACCGGACGCGGTGGAGGGAG
>CAXUCK010000152.1:0-5320 GCA_964249375.1 uncultured Acidobacteriaceae bacterium | reverse complement strand
CCATACACATCCAGCTGAAACTGCGACGAAGCCGCGTTGCCCACGCGCACGGGCTTCGAATTCCGGTAGCCCGGCAGCCAGCTCGCCTCCCACTCGGGAAGCTGCCGTTCGCCGCAGATGCCGTAGATCGTCTGCATCTGCTTCGGGCTGCCAGCCACTGCGCGTAATAGCCAGCTCCGCCACGCCATCGCCTCTTCCTGGTATCCCACCCGGGTCAGCGCCAGAAGAAAAAACGCCGTATCGCGCAGCCAGCAGTACCGGTAATCCCAGTTCCGCTCGCCACCGATCCACTCCGGCAACGCCATGGTGGGCGCCGCGACCATCGCTCCCGACGGCCGATAACTCAGCGTCTTCAGCGTCAGCAACGATCGCTCCACCACCTCGCGATACCGCCCGTGATAGCTGTTGCGGGCCGCCCACTCTACCCAGAACGCCTCCGTCTCCGTGAGCGCCGTTTCCGCATCCACCTTTTTCGGCATCTCGCCCATCGACGATGCACTGGTCAGCACAAAGGCAACGCTTTCGCCCTCACGCACCGTAAACTCGCTCACGGTGGAAAACCCCTCGCCCCGCATGGGAGCCTTTGTGCGGAGCACCACCATATCTGCACCGGCCACCGCCCGCAGCTCCTGGTCGCCATCACTCACCCACGGAACCCGCGACCCGTAGTCAAACCGGATCGTCAGGTCCATGCGCATGTCCACCCGGCCCCGCACCCCGCGCACAATCCGGATGATGTCCGAGTGCTCACCCCGCGGCGGCATGAAGTCAATCAGCACCACCTCACCCTTCGGCCCGGCAAACGTCGTCTCGACGATCAGGGTCTTCGGACGGTACCGCCGGCCCACCACCCGTCCCCCCTTTGCCGGAAACATCTTCCAATAGCCGTGATCTTTCGTGCCCAGCAACGCCGCGAAACAGGCCGGTGAAGAAAAGTTCGGCCAGCACAACCAGTCGATCGATCCCTCGCGCGAAACCAGCGCCGCCGTCTCCAGATCGCCGATCAGCGCATAGTCTTCCAGGCGAGCCCCATGAAGCTTCGGCTCTTTATTGCTTCCAAAGTTGAACAAGCGCCCCGTCCCTTTCGCGTGCGCAGCAAACGCCCCCTCAGGAGAGCGCATCTCTCCTGATATTGGCGACTTGGCCTGCATCCGTCATCGTCTAAGATGCGTCGCAAAGCTGATCGCTTCACCCAAAAAACCGATCGCTTCGTTGCGAAATGTTGCGAAATACAGACCGGCACACAGACCCGACTCGAGCTTCTACATCATGAAACCCATCGAAGGCCGAAAGCGCGTCATCATTGAAGACCTCCAGCCGCAGGTAGATTGCGGCCGCTACCCGGCAAAACGTGTTCTCGGCGACGAGATCGCGGTCACCGCCGCCATCTTTTCCGATGGCCATGACCACGTCGCCGGCCGCCTGCTTTACCGCCCCAAAAAAGATAGCACCTGGCGATCGACCCCCATGCAGCCGCTCGTGAACGACCTGTTCACGGCAACCTTCCCGGTCGACGAATTGGGCGAGTGGGAGTTCTCCGTTGAAGGCTGGATCGACCACTTCGACACTTGGGCCTCCGACCTCGGGAAGCGCATCGCCGCCCAGCCCGACCCCCATCAGCCCAGCGCCACCGCCACTGCGCAGAACATCCCGCTTGCCCTCCGCTCCGGAGCGATCCTCATCGAAGAAGCCGCCGCCCGCGCCACCGGCTCCGACAAGAACACCCTCGACCAGGTCGCCATCTCTCTCCGCTGGATGGCCGACCAGGACGCCTCGTTCTACGAGTACCCCATCGCCGACGAGATCAAAGACATCGTCGCCCGCTATCCCGATCTGCGTTTCTCCGCGCGCTACGCCCACGACCTTCCCCTTTGGGTCGACCGCGAACGAGCCCGTTTTTCCTCCTGGTACGAGCTTTTTCCCCGTTCTACGTCCCCCACACCAGGCGCGCACGGCACCCTGCGCGACGTCGAAGCGCAGCTCCCCCGCGTCGCCGCCATGGGTTTCGACGTCCTCTACCTTCCGCCCATCCACCCGATCGGCAAGGCCTTCCGCAAGGGCCCCAACAACAACGTCGTCGCCGCGGTCGGCGACCACGGCAGTCCCTGGGCCATCGGCTCCCCCGAGGGCGGCCACAAGGCCATTCACTCCGATCTCGGTACCCTCGCCGACCTCGATCACCTGGTCGAAGCCGCGCTCGCCCACGGCCTCGAACTCGCCATGGACATCGCCTTCCAGTGCTCACCCGACCACCCCTGGGTCAAAGAGCATCCCGCCTGGTTCCAGATCCGCCCGGACGGCTCCATCCAGTACGCGGAGAACCCACCGAAGAAATACCAGGACATCTACCCGCTCAACTTCGAGTCCTCCGACTGGCGAGGCCTCTGGGAAGAGCTCCTCTCCGTCTTTCAGTTCTGGATCGGCCACGGCGTCAAAGTCTTCCGCGTCGACAACCCGCACACCAAGAGCTTTCCCTTTTGGGAGTGGTGCATCACCGAAATTCATAAAGACCATCCGGAGGTCCTCTTCCTCGCCGAGGCCTTCACCCGCCCGCACCTCATGTACTCCCTCGCCAAGGGCGGCTACACCCAGTCCTATACCTACTTCACCTGGCGCACCACCAAGCCCGAAATCCAGCAATACATGGAAGAGCTCACCGTTCCGCCGGTCTCCGATTTCTTCCGTCCCAACTTCTGGCCCAACACCCCGGACATCCTTCCGCCTATCCTGCAGACCGGCGGCCGCCCGGCTTTTATGCAGCGCGTCATCCTCGCCGCCACGCTCTCTTCGAACTACGGCCTCTATGGCCCCGCCTACGAACTCGGCGAGAACGCGCCGTTCAAAGCCGGCGGTGAAGAATACCTGGACAGCGAAAAATACGAGATCCGGCAGTGGGATCTCGACGCGCCGCACTCCATCGCTCCGCTCATCACCCGCTTGAACGCCATCCGCCACGAAAACCGTGCGCTCCAGTCCAACGAGTCGCTCCACTTCCACAACGTCGATAACCCGCACATCCTCTGCTACTCCAAGACCTCCGGCGCCAACCAGATCCTTGTCGCCATCAATCTCGACCCTGCCCAGGAGCAGGCCGGTTGGATCGACCTCGACCTGAAGCACCTCGGCATCCAGTACGATGAGACCTTCGATGTGGAAGATCTGTTGACCGGAACACACTACAGCTGGCACGACCGCTCCAACTACGTCGCGCTCCGGCCTGATGTCCTTCCCGCGCACATTCTGCGCATCCATCGCGGCGCGAGCCACACCCTCTCCGCCTGAAGCGGATCGACCTCACACCAACAGGCAGGAGACCCCTCGAACGTGAAGAAGCTGGGAAGCGCAACCGATCCGCTCTGGTACAAAGACGCGGTCATCTATGAGCTCCACGTCCGCGCCTTTGCCGATTCAAACGCGGACGGCATCGGCGATTTTCAGGGCCTCCTCTCCAGGCTCGACTACCTTCAGGAGCTCGGCGTCACCTGCCTCTGGCTGCTTCCCTTCATGCCCTCGCCCCTGCGCGATGACGGCTACGACATCGCCGACTACATGTCGGTCAACCCGTCTTACGGCACGGTTGACGACTTCAAGCAGTTCATGGATGCCGCCCACGCCCGCGGCATGCAGGTCATGATCGAGCTGGTCATCAACCACACCTCCGACCAGCACCCCTGGTTCCAGGCCGCGCGCCATGCGCCCAAGGGCTCGCCCGAGCGCGACATGTACGTCTGGTCCGACACCGACCAGCTCTACTCCGGCGTCCGCATTATTTTTACCGACACCGAGAAATCCAACTGGACCTGGGATGACGTCGCCGGGCAGTTCTACTGGCACCGCTTCTTCTCGCACCAGCCGGACCTCAACTTCGACAACCCGCGAGTGATGGAAGAAGTCCTCAAGGCCATGCGCTTCTGGCTCGACATGGGCGTCGACGCCCTCCGTCTCGACGCCATCCCCTACCTGGTCGAGCGCGACGGCACCTCCTGCGAAAACGTCCCCGAAACCCACGTCAAAATCAAGGAAATCCGCAGGGTCATTGACCAGGAGTACGACAACCGCCTCATTCTAGCCGAAGCCAACATGTGGCCCGCCGATGTCCGCCCCTACTTCGGCGACGATGACGAGTGCCACATGGCTTTCCACTTCCCGCTGATGCCGCGCATCTACATGGCCGTCCGCCAGGAAGACCGTCTGCCCATCACCGACATCATGGCGCAGACGCCCGACATCCCACCCAACTGCCAGTGGGGTCTCTTCCTCCGCAACCACGACGAGCTCACCCTCGAGATGGTCACCGACGAAGAGCGCGACTACATGAACCTGGCCTACGCGTCGGACCCCCGCATGCGCGTCAACGTCGGTATCCGCCGCCGCCTCGCTCCTCTGGTTGACAACAACCGCCGCCGCATCGAGCTCCTCAACTCGCTCCTCTTCTCCTTCCCCGGAACGCCCATCATGTACTACGGCGACGAGATCGGCATGGGCGACAACATCTACCTCGGCGACCGCAACGGCGTCCGCACCCCCATGCAGTGGAACTCCGACCGCAACGCCGGGTTCTCCCGCGCCGTCCCCGCCAAGCTCTACTTCCCGGTCATCATGGATCCCATCTGGGGCTACCAGGCCATCAACGTCGAAGCCCAGCAGTCCGACCCGTCCTCGCTCCTGCACTGGACGCGCAACATGATCGCCCTGCGCAAGCTCTTCCAGGTCTTCGGCCGCGGCACGCTTGAGTTCCTTCACCCGGAAAACCGCAACATCCTCGCCTACATCCGCAACCTCGACCGTGACGACGGGGCCCACGAGACCGTTCTCTGCGTCGCCAACCTGTCCCGCTTCGCCCAGCCCGTCTCGCTCGATCTTTCCGCCTACGCCGGCCGCCAGCCCGTCGAGATGCTCGGCTACGTCTCCTTCCCGCCGATCGATCAGACCGCGTACGCCATCACCCTCGCGCCCTATTCCTTCCTCTGGCTCGAACTCCAACCGGCCCCCGAGCGTCAGGAGCCGATCGAAATCGCCGGCGATGAACCAACCCTCGCTCTTCTGAACCAAAGCTGGACCGGCCTCCTCACCGGCGGCGGTCTCGGCGTTCTGCAACAGCTGCTTCCCGCCTGGCTCGTCCGCCAGCGCTGGTTCGGCAGCAAATCCCGCACCATCACGTCGGTCCGCATCGTCGACTGGGCCGAGCTTCCCACCGCCGACGCCCCCGCCGGCTCAGCCGCGGCGCTCAACCCGGCGCTCGTCTTCCTTGAGCTCGCCTACACCGACGGCATGCTCGACACCTACCAGGTCCCGCTCGCCGTCTCCACCGGCGAAGCCG
>CAXUCK010000151.1:0-5327 GCA_964249375.1 uncultured Acidobacteriaceae bacterium | reverse complement strand
CTCGAGGCCAGCGACGGCATCGGCGGCGGCGCGCGCACCGAGCAGCTCACCCTGCCCGGGTTCTGGCATGATGTCGGGTCGAGCGTCTACCCGATGGGCATTGCCTCACCGGCGTTCCGCTCCATGCCGTTGGCGGAGTTCGGTCTCAAGTGGATCGAGCCGGAGATCGCCCTGGCGCACCCCATGGATGACGGAACCGCGGTCGTGCTGCGGCACGACGCCCGCGCGATGCGCGAGGAGTTGGGCGCGGAAGATGGCGCCGCGTGGGCCGGGCTCTTTGGGCCCATGGCCGACACCTGGCCGCAGCTGATTGAAGATCTGCTTGGCCCGGTAGTGCACGTGCCTCGTCATCCGGTGCTGCTGGCGCGGTTTGGCGCACGGGCGGTTCTGCCCGCGGTCCTGCTCGCGAAAACCTTGTTCCGCGGCGAGCGGGCGCGAGCGCTGTTCGCCGGCTTAGCCGGGCACTCGGTGCGGCCGCTCGAAAGCCCGGTCAGTGGAGCGTTCGGTCTGGTGCTCGTGATGGGCGCGCACGCGCTGCACACCGGCTACGGCGGCTGGCCGGTTGCGGAAGGCGGCGGCGGTGCCATCACACGCGCGTTGGCAGGGTATCTCGAAGGTCTCGGCGGCACAGTCCGCACGGGCGTTCGTGTCACCCGGATGGAAGATGTGGGCGCGGCGGATGCGGTCGTCTGCGATCTGTCACCGCGGGCTCTCGTGAGCATCGCCGGTGATGCGATGCAAGAGGGCAACCGGCGTCTGCTCCAACGGTACGAGTACGGTCCCGGCAGCTTCAAGGTCGATTGGGCCCTGCGCGAGCCGGTCCCCTGGAAGGCGCCCGCCTGCCGGGTTGCTGGCACGGTACACGTCGGCGGCACCATGGCGGAGATCGCCGCGAGCGAGCGGGCGCCCTGGGCAGGATCGGTGGACCGGCGTCCATTCTGCCTGGTCACGCAGCCGAGCGTCTGTGATCCGACCCGCGCGCCGTCTGGGCAGCATGTCGCCTGGGCCTACTGCCACGTGCCCAACGGCTGGGGCGGGGATGCGCTCGATCTCGTCGAGCAGCAGATGGAGCGTTTTGCGCCGGGCTTCCGTGAGTGCGTTCTTGCACGCCGTGTCTGGAACTGCGCGGCGCTCGAAAGCTGGAATGCGAACCTGGTCGGCGGCGACCTCAGCGGCGGCGCCATGACGCCGCTGCAGTTGGTCATGCGGCCAACGCCGCGTCTCTACGGAACCAGCATTCCGGGGTGGTTTCTGGCATCCTCGTCAACCCCGCCCGGCGGTGGGGTGCACGGGATGTGCGGCTTCCATGCAGCCACCGAAGCCCTGCACTGGCTCGATCGCCGCCGCGGCGCCTGAGCGGATTTCGCCATCCCGCCCAGGGATCCTCGTGGACTTCCGCGCTACGCTTTCTCGGCAATGAGGTCGATCTTGCGAATCTTCGGTGGTTCAGACAAGAGTTCATCGGCTTTGCTCATCAGTGCTTTCGCGATCTCGCCATTTAGGTGAGCGTCCCGCGCGGCCTCCGTGTCAAACGTGTCGAAGATGCCGTACACCCCGGGCCGGCTCTCCTTAATCGCGTACCAGTGCAGGGTGCCGGGTTCGTTCTGCGACATCTGTGCCCCTTGTTTCAGGAACGCTTCGACTTCGCTTTCCTTGCCGGGCTTTGCTGTCAGTTCTCCGTACAGTGCAAACTTTGCCATCGTGATGCATCCTCTTTTCGTGACCGCTGTGGAACGTGATCGCTGCGAGATAGGATGCGGGTTCGAGCCGGTCCGCTCTGCGAGAAACGCCGTCTCCAACGGACCTTTCCGGGCAGCCCGCGGCAAAGGACGGGTATTCTGGACAGCAGTTGCGCTGTGGTGGTTCGCGCACATGTCGTCGGTAGAGGGGTCCTCATGGCAGCGCTGCTGGAAGCAATTCATATCAAGCGGAAGCACGTGTTCGAGCTGGAAAATGTGCCTTACCTGTGTCTCGATTCAGACATCAGCACGCCTACCGCTCGCGGCGGTCAGACGCTCGTTCGGCTCAAGATGCGCAATCTGCTCACCCAGGCAGTCTTCGAGCGGACCTTCAAGGCGCAGGAACGCTTCAAGGAGCCCGACCTGGAACTGGTGCCCGCGTCCTACCTGTACAGCGACGGCGACGGATCGCATTTTCTCGACCAGGAGAGCTTTGAAACCCACACGCTCAGCGACGATGTGGTCGGCTCAGCCCTCGAGTACCTGAAAGAAGGAACGCTGCTGCAGCTGCACAAGTACAACGGCAATCCGATCGGCCTGATGCTGCCGATCTTTGTCGATCTCCAGGTCACCCAGACCGAGCCGGGCGTCAAGGGCGACTCTTCGAGTGGCAGCGTCACGAAAACAGCCAGGCTCGAGACAGGGCTCGAAATCCGCGTGCCGCTCTTTATCAAAGAAGGAGAGCAAGTACGCGTGTCTACCGAAACCGGAGAGTTCACAGGACGAACCTAGCCCTGGTTTGACAGGCTGGGCACGCCGGGGGAGACTGGCCTATCTCCCCAATTCTGCGTGACGAGGTCTGTGCGGATGCGAGTGACTTGTTCAGCGGCTCTGGCGGCCGTGTGTCTGTGTGTGGGAGCGGGAGCTCAGACAGCCCCGGCATCGTCCGTCGAATACGTCAAAGCCGGACACCTTTTCGACAGCGCGTCGGGGAAGTACCGCGACAACGTCGTCCTCGTCGTCGAAGGCGAGCGCATCCGGTCGGTTGAGGCCGCCGGATTCCATGTGCCGGCAGCAGCAAAGGTCGTCGACCTCTCGGCCGACTACGTTCTGCCGGGCCTCATCGACTGCCACACGCATCTCGGCGCCCGGGCAGACAAGTACGACCCCATCAACTCCTTCCTCGAAACGCCCTTCACCAGCGCGTACGCCAGCGTCAACAACGCGCGCGCCACCCTGATAGCCGGCTTCACCAGTGTGCGCGACGTGGGCTCGATGCCGTTTCAGGCGGTCGATCTTCGAAATGCCATCAACGCCGGCGAGATCCAGGGGCCGCGCATGGTCGCCTCCGGGCCCATCCTGTCCATCACCGGCGGCCACGGAGACCTCAACAACTACTCGCCCATGGTCACGGTCACGCTCTACCCGCAGCACCGCGACTTCGGCATCGCGGATGGGCCGGAGCAGATCCGCGAGCAGGTGCGGGAGCAGGTCAAGTACGGCGTCGACGTCATCAAGATCTCAGCCTCCGGTGGCGTGCTCAGCAAAGGCGACCAGCCGGGCGCGCCGCAGTACAGCGAGGAAGAGCTCAAGATGGCCGCCGATACGGCGCACATGGCCGGGCGCAAGATCGCCGCGCACGCGCACGGTGCGGCGTCCATCCGGATGGCCATCGAGGCAGGCATCGACTCCATCGAGCACGCCTCGCTCGTCGATGACGAGGGCATTCGCCTGGCCAGGCAGCACGGCACCTACTTCGTCATGGACATCTACGACGACGACTACATTCTCGGCAACGCGAAGAACTTCGGCATACCCGAGGAAATGCTGGTGAAAGAGCGCGGCGTCGGCAAGGCGCAGCGGGAAAACTTCCGCAAGGCCTGGAAGGCGGGCGTCAAGATGGCCTTCGGCACCGACGCCGGCGTCTATCCGCATGGCGACAACGCCAGGCAGTTTCACTACATGGTCCTGTACGGCATGACGCCGGCCGAGGCCATCCAGGCAGCAACCAGCTCCGCCGCGGACCTGATCGGACGCGCCGCCGATGTCGGTTCGCTCACCGCAGGTCACTACGCGGATCTGGTGGCGGTGCGGGAAGATCCATTGCAACGTGTCGAAGTCTTGGAGCACGTAGGTCTGGTGATGAAGGGCGGTGCGGTCGTGAAAGATGAGCTGACGGCGAAATAGGCTGCGCACCCATCATTCAGGCCCTGTCGGCTGATTTGGGTCAAGCCACCTAGGCCAGCCTCATGGTCGCCGGAAGGATGGAGGGCTACACCACGTGCAGGGTGTCTGGCGCGATGCCCTTGCGCTCGGCGGGGAAACGAAACGTGCCCGCGAACCGTTGCCTGTACCGTTGCGCCCGCTTGGGGTCTGGCCGCACCAGGTACGCAATCCACCACGCCCAGGCTACGGCAGCGTTCCGTGCTCCCGGTTCGACTTCCACTCGTCCACCTTGTTGTACTTCTTCAGCATCTCCTGCACCTCTTTGTCCGAGAGGTGCTTCGCGAACGGCTCGGGAGAGTTCGCGATCGCGAAAGCCGTCACCGCCATCACGGTCACGCCCTGCTCGAGGTCCTTCGCCACCACGGAGTCAAATGTGTCGGAGGGCTGATGGTGCAGGGTGAAGTACTTGTCCACATTGGTCCAGAGAACGAGCGAAGGAACACCGTGAACATCGAAGGCAGCGTGATCGGTGTCGAAGAGAAAGTCGACGTTGTCGGAGGTGTCCCCGGCGGAAAGCGGCTCGAGCAACGGTTTGATGTTGCCCAGCGCCGCCTTCTCGTCGTCGCGTCCCATCAGGTACCAGCCCTTCGCCGGCTGCGAGCCGGTGTCGGAGATCAGAACCGCGTCAATCCCCTTCATCTCACCGAGGTGCTGTTTTCCGTAGGCATTCGATCCAAGCAGACCTTCCTCTTCGCCGCCAAACAGGACGAAGCGCATCGTGCGCAGGGGCGCCTGCGGCAGAGCCTTCACGGCGCGCGCCACATCGAGGACGCCCGCAACACCGGTGCCATTGTCCTGGGCGCCGGTGCCCGGGTGCCACGAGTCGAGGTGCGCGCCCAGCAGCACCACCGGCAGCGAGCGATCGCGGCCCGGGATCTCCGCGACCACGTTGGGAACCTTGACATTCTCGCGGATGCGGTTGGTGAACTGGAACTGCATCGTCACCGGACCGCGATCCAGCAGCCGCTTCAGCAGCGAAGCATCTTCCGAGCTGATCTGGGCCGAAGGCACGGGGTCGATCTTGCCGAGCTCACTCATTGCGCCCGCGTTTTCTGCGCCGTTCTTCGACGACGAGCCGGAAACGATCGCCTGCGGCTTCAGGCTCTGGACGTGCTCGATGCCCGCGAGGATGGTCTCGAAGCTGGGATCTTTGCCGAGAGATTCGCGGTCGAAAAAGACGATGTTGCCGCCGATGTCGGACTTCTGCGCATCGATCGACTTGCGGTCGAAGCTCTTGAGATAGGTCACGCTGCCGTGGCATCCGCCGGCGGGTGTGGAGGGGCTCCAGCCGGAAGAGTAGATGTGCAGGGTGTGGTCGACGGGGGAAAAGAGGTGGCCGGTGGCGGGGGTCTCGGGCTCCCAGGTGTTCGGAATGGTCCACATTTCGGTTTGAACGTTGGCGAGGCCAGCCTCGCGGCACTT
>CAXUCK010000150.1:0-5352 GCA_964249375.1 uncultured Acidobacteriaceae bacterium | reverse complement strand
CCGTCACCATCAAATCCCGCGTCGATGGCCAACTCCTCCGCGTCCCCGTGCGCGAAGGCCAGGCCGTCCGGCAGGGCCAGCTCCTGATGGAGATTGACCCCCGCCTCTACCAGGCAGTCCTCGCCCAGGCGCAGGGACAGCTCGCCAAAGACCGGGCCACCGCCCGCAACGCCGACGCCGAAGCCCAGCGCTACACCGCCCTCTACCAGGCCGGCGTCGTCTCCAAGGAAAGCCAGCACTCGCAGGTCTCCGGCGCCGGCCAGGCCAGCGGAGCCATTCAGGCCGACCAGGCCGCCATCCAGGCAGCCCAGGTCAACCTCGCCTACACCAAAATCACCTCGCCCATCAACGGCATCGTCGGCCTCCGCCAGGTCGACCCCGGCAACATCGTGCACGCCGCCGATACCACCGGCCTCATCGTCGTCACGCAGGTCCAGCCCATCGCCGTCATCTTCACCCTCCCCGAAGATCAGCTGCCCGATGTGCTCAGCCGCACCCGCGCCGGCCAGCGTCTCCCCGTCGAGGCCTACGACCGCTCCGAAACCACGCATCTCGCCTCCGGCAGCCTCCTCACCCTCGACAACCAGATCGACACCACCACCGGCACCGACAAGGTCAAGGCCGTCTTCGATAACCGCGACGGAGCCCTGTTCCCCAACCAGTTCGTCAACGTCCGCCTCATCCTGCAGCAGCGGCCCAACTCCATCGTCGTTCCGGCCGCCGCCATCCAGACGGGCTCCCAGGGCTCGTTCGTCTACGTCGTCAAGCAGGGCGATCCACCCGCCGACCAGCAGCGCGCCAATCGCGCCGCCTCCGGTGCCGGCGCCGCGGACCCAACCAAATCAGGCTCCGCTCCCCCTGCCGGTGCCGGAGCTTCCGGCGGCGGTCCAGCCGCCGGTGGCAGCCACAGCAACGAGCCCTCCTATTACGTCGAAGCCCAGAACGTGAAAGTCGACGTCACCGAGGGCTCGCAGGTCATCCTCGCGGGCGGCGTCAACCCCGGCGATCAGGTCGTCGTGGACGGCCAGGAAAAACTTCGCGCCGGCTCCCGCGTTCTCCCGCACATCAGCAAATCAAACATCTCCGGATCGGCCGGCAACGGTTCGGCCAGCCTGCCCGGAACCGCCTCCGGCCCCGAGCAGAGCCGGAGCACCAGCCAGACGCCCGGCACCTCCACACGCGGGAGCCGCCAGCCATGAGCCCCTCACGGCCATTCATCCTCCGGCCGGTGGCCACCTCGCTCCTGATGGTGGCCATTTTGCTTGCCGGCTTTGTCGCCTACCGCCAGCTCCCCGTCTCCGCCCTTCCTGAAGTCGACTACCCCACCATCCAGTGCATGACCTTCTACCCCGGTGCCAGCCCCGAGGTCATGGCCTCCTCCGTCACCGCTCCGCTCGAGCGCCAGTTCGGCCAGATCCCCGGCCTCGCCCAGATGACCTCCACCTCCTCGGGCGGCGGCTCCGTCATCACTCTGCAGTTCTCCTTGAGCGAGTCCATCGACGTCGCCCAACAGGACGTCCAGGCCGCCATCAACGCCGCCACCAGCTATCTCCCGAAAGACCTTCCCAACCCGCCCGTCTACAGCAAGGTCAACCCCGCCGACGCGCCCATCATGACGCTTTCGCTCTCGAGCGACACGCTCGAGCTCTCGAAAGTTGAAGACCTCGCCGACACCCTTCTCGCCCAAAAAATCTCTCAGCTCTCGGGCGTCGGTCTCGTCTCCATCAACGGCGGCCAGAAGCCCGCCGTGCGCGTCCAGGCCAACCCCACCGCCATGGCCAACTACGGCCTGTCGCTCGAAGACGTTCGCTCCGCCCTCGGCACCGCAAACGTCGATCAGGCCAAGGGATCGCTCAACGGAACCCGCCAGGCCTACACCATCGGCGCCAACGACCAGCTGCTCACCTCCTCCGACTACAACCAGGTCATCATCGCCTATCGCAACGGCTCTCCCGTCCGCCTGTCGGACGTCGCCGACGCCGTCGATTCAGCCGAAAACCTCTACCAGGCCGCCTGGATGGGCACCGCCGCCGAGCCCGCCACCAAATCCGCTCCCGCCCGCGACGCCGTCCTCAAACCCGCCGTCATCGTCAACATCCAGCGCCAGCCCGGCGCCAACATCATCGGCGTCGTCGACGAGGTCACCGCCCTCCTTCCGCAGTTGCGCACCACGCTTCCCGCCAACGTCGACCTCCAGGTCCTTACCGATCGCACCAACACCATCCGCGCCTCCGTCAAAGACGTCGAGTTTGAGCTCGTGCTCACCATCGCCCTCGTCGTGATGGTCATCTTCCTCTTCCTCCGCTCGCTCGCCGCCACCGTCATCCCCGCCGTCGCCGTTCCCCTCTCTATCGTCGGCACCTTCGGCGTCATGTATCTGCTCGGCTATTCGCTCAACAACCTCAGCCTCATGGCGCTCACCATCTCCACCGGCTTCGTCGTCGACGACGCCATCGTCATGATCGAGAACATCGATCGCTACCTCGAGATGGGCGACTCTCCCCTCGACGCCGCGCTCAAGGGGTCTGAGCAAATCGGCTTCACCATCCTCTCCCTCACCGTCTCGCTCATCGCCGTCCTCATCCCCCTGCTCTTCATGGGCGACATCGTCGGCCGTCTCTTCCGCGAGTTTGCCGTCACCCTGGCCGTCACCATCCTGGTCTCCGCCGTCGTCTCCCTCACGCTCACCCCCATGATGTCGGCCAAGCTGCTCAAGCACACGCCGGAATCGCAGCGCAACGCCTTCTACCGCAAGTCCGAACAGTTCTTCGAGTACGTCATCGCCCGCTACGCCGGCGGTGTGCGCTTCGTTCTGCGCCACCAGGTCGCCACGCTGCTGGTCACGCTCGCCACCTTTATCCTCACCGTTTATCTCTACCTCATCGTCCCCAAGGGCTTCTTCCCGGTGCAGGATACGGGCGTCCTTCTGGGCATCACCGAGGCTCCCGAGACCATCTCGTTTTCCGCCATGGCCTCCCGCCAGCAGGAGCTCGCCCGCATCATTCTCGAAGACCCCGACGTCGGGAGCATCTCGTCTTTTATCGGCGTCGACGGCACCAACATGACGCTCAACAGCGGCCGCATCCAGATCAATCTGCGCGACCGCGAAACTCGCGCCACCAGCGCCTCGGACGTCATTCGCCGTCTGCAGCCCAAGGTCGCGCAGATCGATGGCATTCAGTGCTTCCTGCAGCCCCTGCAGGACCTCACCGTCGAAGATCGCGTCAGCCGCACCCAGTACCAGTACTCGCTTGAAGATGCGAATCCTGACGAGCTGGCGCTCTGGTCCGACCGCATGATCGATCAGCTGCGCAAAAGCCCTGTGCTCACCGACGTCGCCTCCGACCAGCAGCTCACCGGCCTCGAAGCCAACCTCGTCATCGATCGCGACACCGCCTCCCGCCTCGGCGTCACCCCCCAGAACATCGACGACACGCTCGACGATGCCTTCGGTCAGCGGCAGGTGTCCACCATGTTCACCCAGCAGAACCAGTACCACGTGGTTCTCGAGGTCGCCCCCAGGTTCCAGCGCAATCCCTCGTCGCTCGACAACATCTACGTCAAAAGCTCAAACGGCACGCAGGTCCCGCTCTCCACCTTCACTCACTTCGTCCCCAAGCTGTCCTCGCTCGCCATCAATCACCAGGGGCAGTTTCCCGTCGTCACCCTCTCCTTCAACCTCGCCGCCGGCAAATCCATCGGCGACGCCGTCAAGGCCGTCAATCAGGCCAGGGCCGCGCTCAATCTGCCCTCCAGCATCAACGCCGAGTTCCAGGGCTCCGCCCGCGCCTTTGAGGCCTCCCTCTCGAACGAGCCCATCCTCATCCTCGCCGCGCTCATCGTCGTCTACATCGTTCTCGGCGTCCTCTACGAAAGCTACATCCACCCCATCACCATTCTGTCCACGCTTCCCTCGGCCGGCGTCGGCGCCATCCTCGCCCTCCTTCTCTTCCACGTCGACCTTTCCGTCATCGCGCTCATCGGCATCATCCTGCTCATCGGCATCGTCAAAAAGAACGCCATCATGATGATCGATTTCGCTCTCGAAGCCGAACGCGAAAAAGGCATGGAACCCGAAGAAGCCATTTACCAGGCCTGCCTCCTGCGCTTCCGCCCCATCATGATGACCACCATGGCCGCCCTTCTCGGTGGTGTCCCGCTCGCCCTCGGCACCGGCACCGGCTCCGAGCTCCGCCGTCCCCTCGGCATCACCATCATCGGCGGCCTCGTCGTCTCGCAGATCCTCACCCTCTTCACCACGCCCGTCGTCTACCTCTTCTTCGACCGCATCGGCCGCAGGTACCTCCACACCGACGAAGCCGACCGCGAATACCTCGAGCACATGCACGAGGCCGAAGAGCCCGAAGTGCATGCCAGCGCAGACTGACCCCTATGAACACCGCTCCCGAACCCGGCGACTCCACCCCCCACGACCGGGCACGCCCCGGCGACCAGGCCAAACTCTCCGGCCGCCTGCATGATCGCGCCGGCGACCAGGCCCCCCGCGACCGGGCCACCGCGGCAGATCAGCATAAGCTCGACCAGCAGCTCCACGAAGAAGGCGCCCCCCTTAACGCGGGCAACGACGCCGTCAACTTCTCCTCCCCCTTCATCAAGCGCCCCGTTGCCACCTTCCTCCTTTCCATCGCCATCCTCCTCGCCGGCGGCGTCGCCTACAAGCTGCTGCCCGTCTCTTCCCTCCCCCAGGTTGCGTACCCCGTCCTATCCGTCGGCGCCGGCTTCCCCGGGGCCGATCCCGAAACCATGGCCTCCGCCATCGCCACCCCGCTCGAACGCCAGTTCTCCAAGATCGCCGGCGTCAACGAGATGACCTCGTCCTCCTCCACCGGCTCAGTCGGCATCACCCTCCAGTTCGACCTCTCCCGCGACGTCAACGGCGCCGCCCGCGACGTCCAGGCCGCCATAAACGCCGCCCGCTCCAACCTCCCCTCGAATCTTCCCTCCAACCCCACCTACCGCAAAGTCAACCCCGGCGACTCCCCTATCCTCATCCTCGCCCTCACGTCGGACACCATGTCCGTGCCCCAGCTCTACGACTCCTGCGACAGCATCCTCGCCCAGAAGATCGCCCAGGTCGAAGGCGTCGGCCAGACCTTCTGCGGCGGCTCCGCCAAACCCGCCGTCCGCATCGAAGCCAATCCCACCCAGCTCGCCAACACCGGCATCGGCCTCGAAGCCCTCCGCGCCGCCATCGGCGCCGTCAACGTCAACCAGCCCAAGGGCTACTTCACCGACCGCGACCAGCGCTGGAGCGTCAATGCCACCGACCAGCTCTTCGGTGCCGCTGCGTACGCTCCCCTCATCATCGCCACCGACCGCGGCCCCGTCAGC
>CAXUCK010000149.1:0-5537 GCA_964249375.1 uncultured Acidobacteriaceae bacterium | reverse complement strand
CGCCAGAATGTTGTCCGCAGGCACCCCGCGCTCCTGAATCAGGTACGCAATGCGATGCGTCACCACCCGCGTCTTCCCACTGCCCGCCCCCGCCAGCAGCAGCACCGGCCCGTCTACCGTCTGAACGCCTTCCGCCTGCTGCGGATTCATCTTCTCCAACAGATCCTGCACGCCCGTCACGCTCCGTCTCTATCTTAAGCCTTCACAACGCACCGCCCCGAAGTGGCCCAAGTTCCTCCCAGGACGACCTGAAATGGCCCGCTGCGTGCGCATAAGCTGCAACGCAGCTCCGCCATTTGCCCAGTCCCGGATAAGCCTCTCTGCCCCTCAGGCCTCCGCACATTTTGATCGTCGCGGCCGAATCCCATCTCCTTCCAAAGCGTCCAACGACACGTGCTGAGATTCACGAGCAGTTCGTAGCGCTGGAGGGAACTTCCCCAAGCAGCCCGCGTACAACAAACTGACGAGCCACCCTGAACCATGGCAGAGAGACTCCGTCCAGAAACTCGAAGCACCAGGAGAAACTGTCATGAAGCACCGCAACATCCTCACCGCCGTTCTCGGCGTCGCCGCCCTCCTCGCCACACCGGCCATCTTTGCCTCCCCTCTGCACTTCACCGCGCCGGTGCACGCCATCTTCAGCCATGAAAAGATGGTCAGCTTCAACGTCCGTAACAGCTCGAACGAGGCCGTCGAGCTCCAGGCCGGGGACAAAATCCAAACAGTCGCTCCCGGTAAAACCGTCAACCTCAAACTCCCCGAAGGCACCCGGGTCACCGCCAACAAGACTTCCGGGTCCTACACGGAAGGCGCCGTCATCGCCGAGGTGCAGAGTCCCCTCAGTGGCAACACCGTCGTCCTCCACTAGTCCGTCGCAGCCCTCCCAAACACCTGCACGTCGCGTCGTTCGCTCTTCATGGGGGACGAACGACGCCCCGCGCAGAATTCCTTAGCCCTCGCCTTAGGCAACGCTTCGCCGCGCCCAGGCGTCTATTTCTCAGCGAAGAAAGAGCGAAGTCAGCTCCCGCCAGGTGAACCGATGCCCCATGAAGCAGAACTCTTTCCCGAACGCGAAGTCGTTCTCGACGAACCCGAACTCCACGACGAACAGGCCGACGCCCTGCGTGCCGCGACCGACCGCGCCGAGCGTGCCGAAGCCGAGCTCGCCAAGTTGAAAAATGCTGCCGCTCACCGGCCCGCGCCAGCCCACACGGTCCCAGCCGCCTCTGACAGCAAGCTGAAAGAGCCGCCCTCACCAAGCACCCGCGAAGCTCACGCGGAAACCGACGCGCACCCTGCCGCGGTGCCCCTCGGGGAGCAGGGAATCGGCGAACTCCGCAACGACTCCATGATGGCTCACCTTCTCGACTCACTCGAGGCCGGCAAGGACATCGGCCATTACGGCCGGCTCGTCTTCGCCATGGTCGCCCGCCACTTCCTCCCCCACGAAGAAGTCCTCGCCTGGCTCACCCGCGACGCGGACTTCTCGGAAGAGCAGGCCAATCTCATGCTCAAGCAGGTCGAAGGCCGAGACTACACTCCGCCGAAGCGCGACCGCATTCTTGAGTGGCAACGGCAGCAGGATTTCCCCATCATTCCCAACCCCGACGATCCCGACTCCGGCAATCTCTACCGCAACCTCAAGTTCCCCGACGAGATCTACCAGCACATCGGTCATTACCAGGAAAAGAAGATAGAGTCTGAGGCAGCGTCCGAAGAAACAGCCCGCTTCTAACCTCGATCCCAGCTTCCCTCCGTCAAGAGCGGTGTGCCGCGGCCCGGTGGCGCGCCGCTCACTTCGAAGGTTGGTCCTCTTCCACAATCGCCAGGTCCCACGCCGCCAGTGTGATGGTGCCTCCGCCCGCGACCGCCTTCGACGTCAGCAGATCTTGCCCGCGCGAAAACGCATACGGCACCGTCTGCGCGTCATTGCTGTAGTTCAGCAGGTAATGCACCGCCCGGCCACTCCGGTTCGTTCCGCTCTTCACCCGCACCGGCCCGGTCGCCATGGCAGCATCCCCCGCCAGCCCCGCATCCCGCAGCGCGCCTATCACCACCTGCTGCTGCAGCGCGTCCGAAAGCATCGTCCCCTCATACGTCAGCGTGCCGCTCCCATAGCTGTTCCGCGTAATCGCCGGCCACCGCCCAAAAAACGGGTGGTCATAAAACGCCAGCGGCTTCGCCGTCGTCGGCTGCAGAAACTCCGCCCACGTACTCACCCTGTTGTCCTTCTCCGCCACATGGAACGGATCGCCTTTCAGCGCCAGCGGGTGCTCCAGGTTCGAAAACTCCTGGTACGTAAATCCCGCCGCATCCCGCAGCGGCCCCGGCGCCCGCTCCCACCGCACGGCAGAGTTCTCGTTCACAAATCCGCTCTTGAATGTCATCAGCACATGCCCCCCGCCACGCACATAGTCCGCAATCTTCTTCAGCATCGCGTCATCCGCCGAGTACAGCATCGGCACAATCACCAGCTTGTACCGCCCGAGATCGCCGATCGTCTCCGGATACAGGAAGTCCGCACCCACATTTGCCTGGTACAGCGCGCGATGCAGTTGCGACAGCTCCGCGTTATACGCGCCCGCGGCCTTCCCCGGAACCCATCCCAGATCCTGCCGTTCAAACGGCATAAAGCTGATCGCATTTGAAGAATCCACGCTGTACAGAATCGCCACGTCGTTCTTCACCTTCAAATCAACAGTCTCCGGCCCAACCTTCTTCAGCTCATGCGCAATCCGCGACACCTCCGCGTACGCCCGGTTCGGCTCGAGATCATGGCTCAGCACGCCCTTCCAATACGTCTCCTGCCCCGCGTGGATCGAGTGCCAGTGCCAGTACTCCACCATGTTCGCGCCCGAAGAAAGATCCGTGTACACATCCAGCCGCAGCTGCCCGTCATACGGCGGATACTGCCCCGCGGAATCCCACCCCAGCGTCTGCGCGTTCGTCTCCGTCACCAGAAAATTCTGCCGCTTCAGCGACCGCGAAAAGTCCCCCTGCAGTGCCTGCCACGCCCCGTCCAGGTGGTCCTGCGTCCCGTGGTACGGATTGTTCGCCACCACGTCCAGCGACTTCGCTACCTCAAACTCATTCACATCCAGCTTCATCATCGAGCCGTAGTCCTGCGTCACAAACTGGTCCGACCGCCGCGACGCTCGCACCAGCCGCGCCTGGAACGCCAGATAGTCGGTCACCCGCATCTGCTCCCACCGCGACCACTCCAGTTTGTAACTCGTACTGGTCGCATTGTCGCGCGTCGGCATATCCGCCCAGTCGTTCACATCCTGCCCCCAGTAGTTCAGAAACCACGCCTTGTTCAGCGCATCCGTCGTCCCAAACTTCTGCTTCAAATGCTGCACAAGACCCGCGAACACATCGTCGTTTGAAGCCCCGTTCGACCCGGTCTCATTGTCGATCTGCCACCCGATCACCGCCGGATTGTCCTTGTAATGCGCCACCATCTTTGTAATCACGCGCTCCGCATAAAACCGAAACTTCGGGTTGTCGGTATCCATGTTCTGCCGCATCCCGTACCGCACCTCCGCCTCACCCAGCGGCCGCGCATAAAACTCCGGATGCGCCTTCGCCATCCACGTCGGCATGGAGTACGTCGGCGTTCCCATAATCACCTTGATCCCCGCCTTGCCCATCGCGTCCACCACGCGATCCATCCACGCGTATTCAAACTTCCCGTCCTCCGGCTCCCACAGGCTCCACGTCGACTCCCCCATGCGCACCACCGTGATGCCCGCCTCCTTCATCAGCGCGACATCCTTCTCCAGCCGCCCTGGCCCGAGGTCCGCCGGCATGTACTCGTTGTAGTACGCCGCGCCGTACAGCACAGTCGGCATCACCGCTCCCGGTGGCGGCGCGTCGCCGGCCTGGCAACCGCCCGCTGTCGGACAAAGCGCAACGGCAAAGGACGAACAACGCAGCAGGCGGCCAAGGAACGAAGCAGGCATCGCAGCTCCACGATCAGAAAAGGTTACAAATACGTTAGAAGGTGCCGAGCCGTACCCGCACAGCCGTCGCCGTGTGCCGGAAGTTGAGCCCGCGATCCGTCTGATCGCCGTTCAACAGCCGCGTCATGTGCCACGTTCCATTCTCGTACTGGCCCTCTTCGGCCCGCAGAATCTGCATCCGCAGCCCCGGCAGCCGCCCCGGCACGTGGAACGCCACACTCGCATCAACGCCCGTCACCAGGAACTCATCCGGCCCCATCTGCGCCACCAGCGCACGTCCATGGAAATCGGTTGTTCCCGGCGGCCGCCGCCCATCCGGTTGCGGGAACCCGTACCGCACCGCCGCCTTCCACGGCCCAAAATCCAGATCTTCCGCCGCCGCCCCCGGCTCCTCAACCGCCGTCTTCAGCTTGCCGTCGAAGTTCAGCTGCGCCAGCACCCGATCCATTGGCGCCACCAGTGCATAGTTCTCCGTGTGTGCCTTCGGCCCACCGTCCGCGGCATACGTCCACCCCGTCCGATCCACCCCAAAGGGAGAGAACCCAATCGCCCCGTCGCCCAGCGCGTAAAAGAAAAACTTGGCGTAGCTGTCGCCGCTGCCCGTCTCCGGAATCCACAGCGCGTTGTCCGGCCGGTTGTACGTCTTCAACACCTCGCGATAGAACCCCGAGTCATCGCTGTAAATATCCGGCCCGATCATGTCGATCGCCGGCGCAAACGCCTTCCACAGACCAACCATCTCCTGCACCGGCCCACCCGACGGATACCCAATCCCCGGATTCGGAATCTGCCGCTCCGGCAGCTCCGCCACCGGGTACGACAGCCACACATTGCAGTACATCGGAATCAGAAACTCCCGCTTGCCCGCCGCCGCGATCTCGTTCACATACCGCGACTGGGAATAGGCCTGAAACGTCTCATCCGCCCTGCCCCCAAACACCTCGCGCCACGTCCCCGGTTTCGCGTGCATCGCCTGCAGCAGATCCTTCGGCACCTGCCCCGCAAACTCCTTGTTCGACTCCGCCGAAAAGTCCCGCGCCGCCCCAATCCCTCCCGACTCGTTCTCCACCTGCACCATCAGCACCGTGTGCTCGGTCCCGTCGATCTCCTTCAGGTGCCGCATCATCGCCGTAAACGCCGCCTTGTCCGCAAGGAGGTTCGCCCGCGCATTCGCCGACAGCACATCAATCGGCTCCCCCGCCGCATTGATCATCCGCGGATACGTCTTTGTGTCCGTCTTCACCCACTCCGGCGCATAGTGCATGTTGCCGTTCTTCCACGTCCCAAACCACAGCACCACCAGGTGCAGCTTGTGCTCACGCGCACCCGTTACCAGGGCATCCAGCGTTGAGAAATCAAACGCCCCCTTCTTCGGCTCCATCTGCTCCCAATACACCGGAGCCTCCGCTGTATTGGCATGCATCGCCTCAAGCGCCGGCCAAACCTCCGGCAGCACCGCCGGCCACGAGCTCGAGTTATTGATCTGCGCCCCCAGCACCAGGAACGGAGCACCCTCCACCATCAGCGCATGCCGGCCATCCTTCGCCACCACCCGCGGCGCTTCCACGCCCCACC
>CAXUCK010000148.1:0-5568 GCA_964249375.1 uncultured Acidobacteriaceae bacterium | reverse complement strand
GGGGGCGCGGTCGTCGGCGCGGACGAGGCCGGTGACGGTGAGGGTGGACTCGAGGCCGAGGGCTTTGAGGGAGGTAAAGAGTTCTTCGGGGACGGTGGCTTTGGGAACGATGCCCTGGATGGTGCCGGTGCCGTCGCGAAAGGTGGGGAAGAGGAGTTTTCCGGAGGAGCGGAGGTTGTAGAGCCAGCCCTGGAGCTGGACGACCTTCCCGACGTGGGCGCCGATGTCCTTGATGGTGGTGACGGGGATGGTGGAGACGGTCGGGGAGGTGGTTGGCTCGCTCATGGTGGTGGCTTTAAGGGTAAATGAGCGGGATGGGGACGGGGTGTCTGCGCGATGAGCGATGGAATCTGGGCTCGTTGAGGCCGCGATCCTGGGAGGCGTGCGGGGCACGTTCCTCCTCAGGAGTCGCGGGTGAGGGGTGCCCTGCGGACACCGGAGAACCAAGGCATGAACCGCGACCGAGGAGCTGGCCGGGTTGTTGGGGAACAGCCCCGGGAAAGGGGTAAGTGGTACGAGAGCAACAGTAGGTTGGCGCGCGCGGGGCGGCAATCGTGCGTGGCTCAATTCGGTATAAATTCGAGATCGGTTCCCCCGGTCGGGTGGGACATGCGCGATCGGGGAGTTCCGGCTCTGCGCGAGGAGAGTGCGTGGAAGTGCGGGTGTTTCTGTTTGGGCCGTTTCGGCTGGATGTGGACCGGTATGCGCTGACCGAAGCGGGGCGCGCCTGCGTGCTGCCGCGGCTGACGATGGAGTTGTTGCTACTGCTGGTGCGGAGCGACGGCCGGCTGTTGACGCGGGTGGAGATTGCGCGCGCGATCTGGCCGGGATTATCGGACCCGGAAGACGCAACGCCGAGCATCAACACGGCGGTGAACCGGATACGGCAGGTGCTGGCCGACGACCCGGTGCAGCCGAAATACCTGCAGACGGTGATCGGTAAGGGGTACCGTTTTGTGGCGGAGGTTCGCCCGGAGCGGGCGGAGGCAGTGGAGTCGCCACAGCCGGCACAGGCGGTGCGCGAGGTCGCGGTGCAGACGGTGACGACGCCGGTTGCGCTCGACCAGCTGCATGCGTGGTACGTGGCAGGGGCCCCGGTTGAGGTGTCGGCGTTGCGGATGGACGACCGGACGAGCGTGATGGCGGTGCGGGGGCCGCTGCGGCTGGGACCGGGACTGAAGATGCTGGAGCTGCAGCTGACGGCGGAGGTGGATCGCGGGGTGCGGGCGCTGGTGCTGGATATGGCGGGGGTGCCGGTGGTGGACAGCGCGGGATTAGGTCTGCTGCTGCACCTGTTCGGGCAGATGGGCGAGCACAGCGGGGTGCTGCGAATGTGCAACGTGACCGAGCGCGTGCGGGAGCTGCTGCGGATGACGCACGTGGAAGGGCTGCTGCTGATCGATGCCGATGTGGGGGCGAGCCTGGCGGCGCTGGTCTCCCGTTAGTGGAGCCTAGCTGGCTTTTTCGAGGATCAATTTCTGCTCCAGCAGATTGAGCAGGGTTCGCTCTTCCTCGCGCAGGGCGTGGGTGTGCTGTTCGATCTCTTCTTCAATCTCGTGTTTGGCTTCGGCAATTTTGGTCTTCGCCTCCGTCGCGGGCATGTTGCTCAGATAGCTTTCGAGCACGGCGGGATGGACGTAGCACTTCCTGCAGACCGACGGCGTGTTGCCGAGGCGCTCCGCCACGCGCTTGATCGCGTCGACCACGTTCTTTTTGGCCTGCGTCGCGGTGGTCCAGGGTTCGAATTCACTCAGGAGATTGGCGGCGAGGACGGAACCGGCCCACGTGCGGAAGTCCTTGGCGGTGAAGTGCTGGTGGGTGATGTCGCGGAGGTAATCGTTGACGTCGGAGGAATCGATGGTGTGCGGGTTGCCCTCGTGGTCGAGGAAGTGGAAGAGCTCGTGGCCGGGGATCTCTTCGCAGCGCTGGATGATCCTGGCAAGGCGCCGGTCGCGCAGGTCGATGGTGTGGTGGACGCGGCTCTTGCCCTGAAACGAGAAGGTAATGTGCGAGCCGTGAATGTCGACGTGTTTGTCCTGCATGGTGGTGAGGCCGTAGGAGTGATTTTCGCGGGCGTATTCTTCGTTGCCGACGCGGATATGCGTCTCTTCCATCAGGCGGACGATGGTCGCGAGGACCTTGTTCTTGGGTAGGCCGGGCAGGGCGAGGTCGTGGTCCACGCGCTGGCGGATGAGCGGCAGCGCCTCGGCGAAGTGGGCCATGCGCTCGTACTTGGTTTCGTCGCGGGCTTCGCGCCACTTGGGGTGGTAGCGGCTCTGCTTGCGGCCACGCGCGTCGCGGCCCGTGGCCTGGAGGTGGCCGTTGGCCAGCGGAGAAATCCAGACGTCGGTCCACGCGGGCGGGATCACGAGGGACTTGATGCGGCCCAGGGTTTCCTCGTCCTTGATCGCTTCACCGGTGGCCGTGGTGTAGCGAAAGCCGGTGTGCGTCTTGACGCGGCGCAGGCCGGGCCGGCTGTCCGAGACGTATCGCAGGCCGGCCGCCTTGGCGGAGGCGGCGGGGTCGAGAGCGGGTTCGAGATCGATGGTGGGTTCGGGGAGAGTTCCGTGCACGGACATGCACCTTGGGATGCGGGCGAATAGCCGTGGGATTTGCGGACGGTTTGGCACCATGAAACTCCGCGATCTGTCGTTCGCGCACGAAGCGGGAGCGCCCGATGGAGATCCGCATTCCGTACGAGGCGACAAGTTTGGCGCGGGTAAGTGGCTGTCGATCCAGTGTGTCGGGCTATGGGAACAACATCTCGTAAGTGTCCGTCACGCGTCGCCCCGGCTCGCTGAGGCGGACCGGTCCCGCGATTTTTGGAGCTGCGGGTTGATTGCCATGAGATGAAGTTTGGCCTGCCCGAATTGGCGCGAAGGAGGTGCGAAGCGGCCGTCCGGCAGAGAGACGTGCGCTCCCGCGGCCACTATGATGACAAGAACTGCCGCAGGCACGGCGCCGTCTGCTGAAGGAGCAAACCTTCGCAAGGTTGACTGGGTTTGACGGCGGCATTTCCTGGAGGATCTTTTGCGAAACGTTTCATTGGGAATCATGTTGTTGGCCGGATCGACCGCGGCCCTGGCGCAGGGATCGAACACCGGAGTTGGGGTACAGATCCAACCGCGAAGTGGGAACGGCCAGTTTTGCGTGGATGCGCGACGCGACCAGGAGGCCGACGGCACACCGGTGTTTCTCTACCAGTGCCACGGCTCGGAAAATCAGCGCTGGACGATCAGCACGTCGCTGAACAACCAGCACGCGATCCTCGGACCGGCGGGTACTGCCTGGATGTGCGCGGCACCAACGCCACGGCGAACGGCACGCCGGCGCAGCTGTGGAAGTGCCACTTCGGCGAGAATCAGCGGTTTGCCATGGATGCGGATGGCCGGATCAAAGAAGTTCGATCGGGCAAGTGCCTGATCGCGACGGCGGCCAAGGATGGCGCGCCGCTGGTGCTCGACACCTGCAAGAACACGCCGCAGGAGCTGTTCGTCATCCGGAAGTAAGCGGGCGATTGCTGGAGTGGGGTGGGGCACTCCAGCAGCTGTCACGATGTCTGCGGTGTCCGCAAGGATCTCTGCAGGCCGGGTGCGAAACTCAGACCCCGGCGTTTGAGGCTGCTGGCCACGGCTGCTCGACCAGCGTTCGTGATGATGGATCCACGCGGTACGACGAGGTGGGCTTGAGCACGACTGGCCCGAGCGGCAGAACCGCGAGACTCGCGCCCTCCAGACCACTGACGTGCGCGGCCGAAAGAATGGCCTCGCGCTCGATTTCGTCGGCGGGTGGCGCGGCGGCGCCGGGCATGCACTCCACGGCGAGCACCTGCACGAGCTGGCCGGAGGCGGCCTGGTAGACAGCGAAGCTGCCAAGATGCTGGGCGGCGGACGGTGCGGGCATCGGACGTTCCTCTTTCTGGGTGGGTGTGGGTTATGCGTGGAGGAAGACGGTGCCGACGGCGCGGGCGGTGACCGCGGCGCTGAACGCGCTGACCGACATGCCGAACTGGATGGCATAGCCGTTCGGGATGTGGCTGACCGAACCGCCGCCGGCGACATCGCCGATCCAGGTGATCTGGAGCCCGCCGCTCGGCAACTGCGTGAGGGTGCGAATGATGTAGGCCGTGGAGACGAAGATCGGATCGTCGGTGGCCAGCAGCGTCACGCTCTGTTGTGACAGGGACGTTTGCGCGGAAAAGGTGGCGCCGGCGGGCACGTACACCAGGGCGCTGGCCGTGTAGGGCGGGACCGAGGTGTTTTGCGGGACGTTGACGCTGCCTGAGAAGGAGGTCTGGTAGATGTCAGTGATCATGAGGCGACGGACTCCGGGGTGCTCGGGTCGCGCGAGGTGACACGCGCGTTTCCCTATCGCGGTGTGGACCTCGCGGTCACAGCCACGACAGGGATCGCGGGGATGGTGCGTCGCCGAGTTCCGCCGTTACAGACGGCCAGCAGGGCGGCCTGGACGGCTGCTGTCGGGCTGTTCGTCGAGGCGGGATCCCCCGTCGAAGAACGTCTGTGCCTTCGCGCGAATCTCCTCGGCGGTCGGTGCCGGCTCGTGCGCGATTTCGAGAATGCCGCGGGTTTCGGGTGGGAGTTGCGCAACGAGCGCATGAACACGGCGCCAGTCGATGCCTTTGCCGGCGGGCGGCGTCCCCGGCCAGCAGTGCTCGTCCTTGAAGCCGCCGTTGTCGTGGAGGTGCAGCTCGGCGATCCGCGGGCGAAGCAGCTCAAAGGCGTGCTCGATCGCGGGCCGCGGCCGGCCTTCGGGGTTTTCTGGCGTGGTTTCAGCGGTCGGAGCGTGAAGGTGCGCATGGCCGACATCGAGCGTGACCCCGACCGTATCGAAGTGGCCGGTTCGCAAAATCTCCAGCAGCGACTCAGGACGGGTCACGTCGTTCTGCAGATTCTCAATCAGCAGCTGCACGCCGAGCGGCCGCGCGAAGGCCAGCAAGTGCTCGATGGCTGTCAGCGAAAGGTCGAGCGCGCGCGGTCCCCAGGGCTCGTCCTTTTCGCCGAGATGGAGCGTGACCGAACGAAATGGAATCTGTTCGGCGGCCTCGATCGCGCGCTTGGTTTCGTCGGTCGCAAGAATGCGGCGGCCTTTGTCGGGATCAATCAGGTTCAGGTCGGCGGCGACGTGGCGCGACCAGTGCGCGGAAGAAAAGAGCGGCTGGTGCAGCGAAGGGATCAACCCGGCGTCGCGGAACCAGGCAGCGATCTCACGGACGTGCGCCCGGTCGGTGTAGTCGAAGTGGTGACGCACGGCAAAGATCTCGATCGCCTGCGCACCGGAGCGAGCGAGGTTGTCGAGCGCGGACGGGGAGAGGCGCTGCGGAAGCAGCACGTGGGTGGATACGCCGGGAAGCATGATCTTCACCAACCTACAGGAACCGGCGGTGGATGCGGAATGGCGGAGTCGTGGCAGATCCGGCAGCGTGGCGGCCGACGGCGCGGGACAAAACTCCTGATATGTCCGACTTACGGACGCGCCGGGGGATTCGGTGACCGCTGGAAAGTCGGTTACCCCAGTCCGGGGCCCTTTTCCGATTCGGTGGTTTTATTG
>CAXUCK010000147.1:432-5589 GCA_964249375.1 uncultured Acidobacteriaceae bacterium | reverse complement strand
ATGTAGAGGGTGCCGTCGGGGCCGAAGGTGAGGCCACGGGGACCGTTAAGGTGGGAGGCGTATACCGTGGCTCCGGGGGGAAGCTGAGCGTGAGCTGGGCAGACGGTGGAAGCGAGCAAAACGCCGGTGAAGGCGAAGACGGAGAGGTTAGAACGACAGAACATTTGAGGTGACTCCTGGAAGCGATTTTGGGTACGAGCCTTAGTGAAATCTGCGAGCCGATCGTGTCGTTTGTCGAGTTGCATGGTGTAAGTTACGGATTGGGCCCAGGAATCCCGAACGTTAGGGGAGGCGGGGACATGATCCAGTCCGTGTTGGGCGCGACTCGGGCAGAGGCGGAAAAGGCGCTGGAGCAGGTGCTCGACTCGCGTGTTTTCGCCAAGGCGCAACGGAGCCGTCGACTTCTGCGGTACCTGGTGGAGATGTCGGCCGCAGATCCTGCGGTGACGGTGAAGGAGTACACCCTGGCGCTCGACGTGTTCGATCGTGGGGCGGATTACGATCCGGCGACGGACGCGACGGTGAGGGTTGAGGCGAGCCGGTTGCGGAGCCGGCTGCGGGAGTACTACGACGAGGAGGGGGTGACGGATCCCCTCATGATCGAAGTACCGAAGGGGCGATACGGGGCGGTGTTGCGCCGGCGGGAGATGGGGAGGGCCACGGACGTCGGTGTGAGTCCAGCGGAGCCGGTGCGGACCGGGCCGGAACGGGTGGCGGTGAGCGGTCGCGGGC
The DNA here is from genome assembly GCA_964249375.1 of uncultured Acidobacteriaceae bacterium. GTDB lineage: Bacteria > Acidobacteriota > Terriglobia > Terriglobales > Acidobacteriaceae > Edaphobacter. The sequence goes on along the minus strand of CAXUCK010000147.1, from coordinate 4,857 downwards.
GACGTAGTTGGCTGTGGTGGGTTGCAGCAATCGCCTGCGTGGCTGCGGTCGCGGTGGTCGGCGCACTGTGGTTGCGGTCGGTGCGGGCGAACCGAACGGCAGGGGGGAGCGGTCGGTCGGTGACGTCGATGGCGATTCTGCCGATCGTGAACCAGACAGGAGACGCGACGCTGGATGGGCTGGCGGACGGGATGACGGATGAGCTGATCCGGCAACTGTCGGAAGTTCCTGCGCTGCGATTGCTGGCGCATGGGTCGGTTTTCGGTACCAAGGGGCGGGGACGGACGCTCGGGTGGTCGGGCGAAAGCTGGGCGTTGCCAAGGTGATGACGGGGGTGCTGAAGGGGGTCGGAACAGAACGCGTGCTGCTTGCAGACGTAAGCGATACGGCGGATGGATCGGTGGTGTTGAGCCGGCAGTACCGGGTAGAGATCGAGGATTTGCGGCTGGTGGAGTCCGGAGTGCAGCGCGATGTGCTCTCGGCATTAGGAGCGGAAATGTCGGCGAGGGACCCGGCATCGGGTGAAATGCCTGCCAACGGTGCCGCGTACCAGGAGTTCGTCGAAGGGGAGGCGCAGGCGCGCGGCGGGTCTCCGGAGGAGATGCATGCGGCGATCCAGCACTTCGAGCGGGCAGTGGCGCTGGACCCAAGGTTTGCGCTTGGATGGTCCGGGTTGGCTGCCGCGCACGCCTATTTGGGACTGTACTTTGAGCCACCACGGAAGCAGATGCCGATTGCCCGGGACGATGCGCGGCGTGCGCTCGAGTTAAATCCGCGGCTGGGCGAAGCCCGGGGAACGATGGGAGTCATCGACTTGGTACGACTGGAATCCGATTGCGGCAGAGGGAGAGATGTCGCTGGCCGGGGCGGAAGAGGCGGCGATCGGGGTGCTGAGCTGCACGGCGCACCTACTGGAACGAGCGGGGGAGCCGCGGGGCGCGGAAGCGATGCTGGAACGCCGGCTGCGGTATGATCCCGAGTCGGTAGCGCTCATTGCGGAATTGGGGTGTGTGCACTACTACCGGCGAGACTACGCGGACGCGCTGGGAGATTACCGACGGCCGATGGACAAAGCGCCGGGGTCTCCGGTGGCGTACTGGGGATTGGGAAAGACGCTGATCGCGATGGGGCGGCCGGATGAGGCGATCGAAGCAATTGAACAGTTTCGGCGACGGAATGCATTTGAGCCACCGATCCTCAGGTCCGAGAGGGGATGTGCGCTCGGCCGTGCGGGGCGACGGCGTGAAGCTCTGGAGGTGGCGCGGCAGATGGAGTCGGAGGCGCGGGTACGCTTTGTGGATCCCTACCTGATTGCGGCGGTGTATGGGGCGATGGAGAATCGCATCGAGGCGTTTCTGTGGCTTGGGCGCGCGATCGAGGTCCGGTCGCCCTTCGTGATCTCGATCCAGACAGACCCACGGTGGGATGCGATGCGATCCGACGCAAGGTTTGGCGCGGTGGTCGAGCGGGTGCAGCGGGTGCACCGCAGACCTGACTAGCAGACCTAACTAACGGCGGGGCCGCGAAGTTGCCGAGCCGGCAAGAGAGCATGGAGGCGATCCAGGAAGGGGCGTTGCGTCTCCTTGATTTGGCGGTGTGCCTCGGGTAGGGAGAACCAGGCGGCGCGGTCGACTTCGGGGATGGTGAGGAGTTGTTTGGAGCGTGGGGGCCACTCGATCTGGCAGGTATTGCTTTGGATCTGGGTGGGGTCGCAGTCACCGAGAAAGGCCCAGGCGGTAACGACTTTGCCGCCAGCCTGGCGGATGCTTTCGAGCGGAAGGAAGGGTGGGTCGGCGGCGAAGCCGGTCTCCTCGAGGAACTCGCGCTGCGCGGTGAGCAGGAGGTCCTCGCCGGGGTTGGGTTCGCCTTTGGGAACGGTCCAGTGGCCGAGGTCTTTTTTCGCAAAGAATGGACCGCCGGGGTGGACGAGGAGAACCTCGGGCGAGCCGGAGGAGAGGCGAACCATGAGGAGGCCGGCGCTTTGCTTGGGCATGGGGAGGGATGAGAGTTTTGGGTTGCGTTAGTACCCGCTGACCACGGGAGGCCAAATCGGGTCCGCCGCATGAGAACTAGTTCGAGGGTGGTGTGGACTTGCGCAGATCGACGACGCGATAGCCTTCGGGAAGATCGAAGAGGCGCGGATCAGGCTCGGAGGTGGTGACTTCGGAGGCGCGAAAAACCTGGTGGCCATTCTGTGGGTCGTTGACGTCTGAAAGCAGATTCAGGCCGAGGTGCGCGGAATACCAGAATTCACGGGTGGTGACCATGGGCTGGTCGTTGCCGAGCCGGCCTGGATTAATCGTCAGGGTAGTGCGGGTGCCGCTGGTGGGGACGCCGGCTGTGTCGGCAACGCCGAGATTCTCGACCTCGCGCGTGCCCATGTTGTTTGCCAGGGGTCCGGAAACGCCGATGTGGGGCTCGTAGCTGGCGTTAGCGGTGAGGTTGTAGCGGATGAGCTCACAGGTTCGGCTCGCGACGAAGCAGTTGTAGAGGGTGTGCTTGTCTGGGTCGCCGATCTGGACGAGATTCAGGGTGGACTTGAGGGGACCGCCTTTGGGAACCAAAATCCAGCGCTCCTGGTAGATGCGGCCGTGGCCGTCGCGGGCGATGTGGCGCTGGTTGGAAAGGGTGACGGAGCCGCCGTTGCCGAGGGGTCGGGACCAGTCGGTGGAGAGCGTGAGAGTGAAAGGAGCAGAGGGGATGGGCGGGACGAAAATGCTCTGCATGACGCCGTTGGCGCCGCCATCGTTGGTTTGGATGACGGATGGCTGGGAGGCGGTTTGGGCGAGGAGGGGGCTCGTAGCGAGGGTGACGAGAAAGTGGGAGAGACGACGCATTGGACGCTCCAAGGGTACGGGGTCAGTGTATTCCCATTTACCTGTTCTCAGAAGCTGAATGCGAGAAGTAGCGGGGGGGGGTGGCCTGGGGGACAGGCAGTGGTTCCGTGTGTTGTCCTTCGCTGCGCTCACGCCCGATGCATTTATGTGGGCGTGCTCAGCGAGATGGGTGGAGATGGCTGATGTTGACGAGAGTGTCAACATCGTCGGGTTTGAGGGCCAGAACTTTGCGGTAGAAGGGAAGGGCAAGGTCGTCCTGGCCGCGTCCCTGAAAGAGGACGGCGAGGTCGAAGTAGGCGGTCGCGTCCCTTGGGTTGAGGTCGATGGCTTTTTGCCAGGCCTGAATGGCTTCGTCGATGCGGCCTTCGCTGGAGAGGAGGACGGCAAGGTCGGTGTAGGTCGTGGCGTCCGTGGGTGCGAGGGCGAGAGAGCGGTGGAATGCCTGTTCCGCGGCGGTGCGGTTTCCGAGGTCACCCAGCGAAACGGCAAGGCTGGTGATGGTGGGGGCGTCGTTCGGGTTGAGGGTGAGGGCGTGTTGGAAAGCGCGGACCGCATCGGCGGGGCGGTTGAGTCGTGCATACACGTCGCCCAGGGACGCGAAAGCTCGCTGGTAGGTGGGGCGGAGCTCGGTGGCGCGCCCGTAGTCTTCAGCGGCGGTCTCGAGGTCCCCGCGTTCGCGGGCGGTGAAGGCGAGATTGAAGTAGAGCTCGGGGCTTCGTGGAGTGGCGGCCAGCGAGGTTTGATAGAGGGTAGCGGGGTCGGACCAGTCGTCGACGCGCGCATGGAGGCGCAGAGCGCTCCAGAGGAAAAAGACGACGAGGGCAATGAGCGAGGCTCGGCGAGTGACGCGGGCGAAGTGGAAGGCGAGGGCGGTGAGGGTGAGGGTAAGGCCGAAGGAGGCGATGTAGGCGAAGCGCTCGGCCATACCTTGATAGAGCGGGACGATGCCACAGAAGGGAAGCAGGGCGACGGCGGTGATCGCGAGGCCGGCGGCTGCGGCGGGGAGGCGCTTGCGGACGAGGATCGCCGTCGCGAGAAAGGCGAGGAGGCCGGCGATGGCGAGGACGGCGATGGGAGAGAGGAGGTTGGGCGGTGTCGAGGTGGAGCGCTCGACGCTCATGTGGATCGGGATGAGGATCCAGGCGATGTACTTCCAGAAGGTCGGTGCGATGGCCCAGAGGTTGGGAAGGCCGCCACCGGCAGAGACGCCGATGCGGTGGCGCAAGGCGAGGTAGAGGACATCGGTGAAGAGGAGAGCGGTGAGTAAAAGGTAGGTCGGCCGGGAATTGAGCCGCGAAGAGGCAGAACCTCCGGCCACGGTTCGGGCGCGCTTCGTGGCCGAGAGGGTTGGTCCGGGGGCGGAAGCGTTGCTGGCGGTTTGGTGATGGAGCACGTCGGCGAGGAGGAGGGTGAAGGGAGCGAGAAGGAGGCCAAGCTCGTTGGAGAGGAGGGCGGCTAGCGACGTTGTGGCGGCCACAGCGAGGGCGAAAGGGCGTGGGCGCTCGAGGAAGCTGCGTGCGGCGTGGAGGGTGAGGAGGAGGAACAGCGCGGTGAGGAGATAGGCTCGACCGCTGACCCAAGCGACGGG
>CAXUCK010000147.1:0-415 GCA_964249375.1 uncultured Acidobacteriaceae bacterium | reverse complement strand
CAGAGGAGGGTAGCCGTGGCGGCGGAGAGCCGGCGGAGGCGGACAGACCGGAGAAGGGTAAAGAGAAGGAGGCCGTTGAACCAGTGCAGGAGAAGGTTTGTGGCGTGATATCCGGTGGGGGCGGTGGGTCCGTAAAGATGGCGGTCGAGGGCGATCGAGAGCCAGAAGAGAGGGCGCCAGGTCGAGCCAGGGGGACCGGTTGTGTCGCGAAACTCACTTGAAAAGGACACCGGGGCGAGAAGGAAGCGATGGGTGACGCTGTGGAGAGTAGCGAGATTGGGGTTGTGGACGATTTGGTCGAGATCGTCGTAGACGAAGGGGTTTGAAACGGCTTTGCCATAGAGCAGGACCATGCAAATGGCGCTGAGAAGGGCGAAGGTGAGGGTGGGATGGCTGGCGACGAGGGAATGGAGAG
>CAXUCK010000146.1:2659-5594 GCA_964249375.1 uncultured Acidobacteriaceae bacterium | reverse complement strand
AACCAGAGCGAAGATGGCCCCGAGCGGAGAAGGGGTGGCGGCGGTGTTGATCGCCGGGCTGATCTTCGCGGAGAGGAGGACGAGGAGGCAGCAAAAAAGGACCGAAAGGAAGACGAGGAAGTTGCTGCCAATGCGGAGGGCGGGGGGGAGGTCGTGGATGACCAGGTCGTTAAGCTGGGACGCAGGAAAGCGGCCGCCCATGGCCCAAGCGGCAAAAGACTGGTTATTCGCGGAGACGAGAAGGACGGTGGAGATGCGGTGGAGGTCTGCGAGGAAGGTCGCGAAGAGGGGTCGGCCGGTAGCGAAGACAGCGCCGGCGAGGAGGACCGCAGAGCAGAGAATGGCGGTGACGGCGGCGCGATAGCGGCGGGTAATCAGCCAGTAGACGATGAGGAAGCCGGGGGTGATTTTGACGGCTGCGGCAAGGGCAAGGAGGATGCCGGCAGCTATCGGACGACGGCGCTGCGCCAGGAGAAGGCTGACGATGGAGAGTAGCAGATAAAGAATGTGGGTCTGCATAAGCACCATGGCGTAGCGGAAGGGCTCAGATCGGGAGAAGAGCAGGAGGATGAGGCCGAGGGCGACGGGGTTGAGGAGGTCGGGGGTCCAGAAGCCGGCGACGAGCCAAGCCATGGCGATGAAGGAGGCGAGGCAAAGGGCGCAAAAGATGGCGTCGAAAGCGGGGAAGTTGACGCGTGTGCACAGCGGTTGAAGGCTCCACGCCCAGAGGGGTGTCTGGACGTAGGGATGGACGAAGCCGATGAAGTCGGTCTGGTCGGCTTGTTCCTGCCACGCGGTGTCGTCGGGGGCCACGTCGGAGAAGGTGTCGGGGTCGAAGCTGTAGAGGAATTGGGTCTGATGGGTGGCAACCAGGCGGCAGCCGAGGTAGGAGACGGCAAGATCGTCTCCAGGGGCGTGGAGGTAGCGGGCGAAGCCGAGGAGAAAGAGGACGACAAGGACGACGATGACCTTTGGCCGGTCAGCGGGCGTGCTGCCGAAAAAACGCAGCTGCATCGGGGCTCCTGCAAGGTGAGCGAGCGTGCTGGATAAGCGGGCCAGCTCAGGCAGACAGGCTGAGCGCGGCCTGCTGAAGGGTGAAGAGCTGGCGGATACCGGTTTCGGCGAGGTCGAGCATGGTGTTGAGTTCAAAGCGCGAGTAGGAGTCTTTTTCCGCCGTGGCCTGGGTTTCGATCAAGCCGCCTGAAGCGAGCAGGACGACGTTCATGTCGACGGTGGCGCGGGCGTCTTCTTCGTAGCACAGGTCGAGCACGGTGTTGCCATCGACGATGCCGACGGAGGTTGCGGCGACCATTTCGCGCAGGGGGGAGGACTTGAGGGTGCCGGCCTGGACGAGCTTGCCGAGGGCCAGCGCGAGCGCGCCGCACGCTCCGGTGATGGCGGCGCAGCGGGTGCCGCCGTCGGCCTGGAGGACGTCGCAGTCGAGGATGACGGTGCGCTCGCCGAGGGCTTTCATGTCGACCACGGAGCGGAGTGAGCGGCCGATGAGGCGCTGGATCTCGTGGGTACGTCCGCCGACCTTGCCGCGCTCGGACTCGCGTGGGGTGCGGGTGAGGGTGGCGCGGGGGAGCATGCCGTACTCGGCGGTGACCCAGCCGCGGCCGGAGTTGCGGAGCCAGCCGGGGACGCCCTGCTCGATGGTGGCGTTGCAGAGAACGCGGGTGTTGCCGACCTCGATGAGGACAGAGCCTTCGGCAGTCTGGACGAAGCCGGGAGTGATGCGGGTGGGGCGAAGGTCGGTAGCGGCGCGGTCGCCGGGGCGGAAGATGCGTCGCTCAGCGGGTGTGACGAGGGGCATGCAAGTTATTATAGGGGCGCGGTTTCGGGGCGAGCGGGGGAAGGTACCACAAAAGTCGGATGCCCTTGAGGGGGGGTGAACCGGTACAACGATCGAGGAACGAAGGAGTTCTTTCTCCATGCGGGCTTTGCCGGACGGTTTGATTGCGGACCAGGTTGTGCACAAGACAGCGGCGGTGGTGGCTGGATTTCCGGCCCTGGTCGATGCGGGCGTGACAGAGGCGGCGGCTTCGCGAGGCGCTGCGAAAGGGGTGCCACGGGGGAACGACGCGGGGCACCTGATGTCGGCCCTCCGGACGTACTCGGAGCTGATGGCGACGCCGGGAGTGCTGGCGGAGCAGTACGGGCATCTGGCTGAGGAGCTGGAAGTGCTGATCAATCGGAGCGCGGCGCTGCTGGGGCGGTCGACGGCTGCCCGGCGCGAGGCCACACCGACAAACAAGGCGCTGGAAGCGACGGTGCTGCCGAGCGCGGTACTGGACTCGCTGGGGTTGCTGAGCAAGATCGCCGGACGGGCGGTGACGTTCTCCTGCTCGCCCTCGGCCTATTTGCCGGTGGCGGTTTCCCGGTCGGCGTTTGAGCGAATCCTGGTGAACCTGGTGAAGAATGCGACGGAGACGCTGCCTGCGGGCGGGGCGGTGGCGGTGACGCTGGTGGGCATGCGGCAGGCTGGGCTGGACGTGGAGGTGGTGTTGACGGTGCAGGGCCGCGGGACGGGCTCGGGGGAAAGAAGCGCCGGCGGCAGGCGAGGGGAGGTCCGGGATCCGCGAAAGGGGGTTGGTTTCCAAGCGGTGCGGGAGCTGGCGGAAAGCTCCGGTGCGCAGGTAGAGGTGGAAAGCGAGCTGGAGGCGCGAACGAGCGTGAGTGTGCGCTGGCGCGTGGTGGCTCCTGGAAGGGAGCGCCGGGCAGGTATGGCAGCGGAGCGGCTGACGGCGCTGGCCGGTCTGCCGGGAAGCGTGTCGAAGCGGCTGCTGGTGGGAGGTGAGGCATGCTAAGCGGACAGGCGGTACCGATGGAAATGATCAACGGAGGCGTGATGCGGGGAGCGTGGCTGGTGGGAAGCTCGCCGGAGATCCAGAAGCTGCTGCGGATTTTGGACAAGGTGGCGGTGTCGTCGCAC
>CAXUCK010000146.1:0-2649 GCA_964249375.1 uncultured Acidobacteriaceae bacterium | reverse complement strand
GGGCGAGAGCGGGACGGGCAAGGAGCTGGTGGCGCGGGAGATCCATGCCCGCGGGCCGGCGGGAGCTGGACCATTCGCCGTGGTGGATTGCGCGTCGACCGCACCGCCGATGCTGGCGCGGGACCTGTTTGGCCACTGCCGGGCGGAGGGTGATGGAGCGTGGGAGCGGGATGGGCTGCTGTGCGCGGCGGCGGGTGGGACGGTGTTTCTGGACGAGGTGGGCGCGCTTTCTCCGGAGCTGCAGACGATGCTGCTGCGGGCGCTGCAGGCCAAGGAGGTGCGGAGCTTTGGGACGGCGGAGCATCGGCCGGTCACGGCGCGGATCCTGGCGGGATCGAGCCGGAATCTGCAGGCTCTGGTGGAGGCGGGACATTTTCGCAAGGACCTGTACTACCGGCTGAACGTGGTGAAGCTGCAGCTTCCGGCGCTGCGCGAGCGGCGGGAGGACCTGCCGGAGCTGGTGGAGGACGTGCTGCGGCGGATGGAGTTGCGGCACGGCCGGCGGCTGGAGCTTTCGCGGGAGGCGGTCGAGACGGTGCGGGCGTATGCCTGGCCGGGGAACCTGCGCGAGCTGGAAGCGGCGGTGGAGCGGGCGTGCTCGATCACGACGGGTTCCGTGGTGCACATGAGCGATCTGCCGTCGCAGCTGCAGGAGTTTCGCGGGCAGCGGGTGTTGCAGATGTCTCCCGCGGCGGGGGATGCGAAGCGTGCGCCGGTGCTGGTGATGGAGCGGATTGTGCCGATCGCGGAGATGGAGCGGCGGATGATTCTGCTGACGGTGGAGCAGGTGCAGGGAGACAAGATGCAGGCGGCGAAGCTGTTGGGCATTGGAAAGACGACGCTCTACCGGAAGCTGAAGGAGTACGGGGTGGCGGTTTAGCTGGGCTGCCGATTCAGGGGATCGGCGCGGCCGGGTCGGGGCGAGCCTTGCGTAGATCGATGACGATGGTTTCGGCGAGGCGGTCTTGGGCGCACTGGCGGTTGCGGTCCCAGAAGAACTGCAGGAAGCCGAGGCCGCCTTCGAGGACGGCGGCTCCGTAGCCGAGGGCGCGTTCGACCGACTGCCAGGGTCCGAGGCGATCGCCCGTGAGGGAGACGGCGCGGGTGCGGGCGACCCACTTACCGGGAGTTTGGCCGTTGCCGATGTAGTTCGCTAGCCCCCAATAGACGAGTGCCGCCAGGACGTTGCCGGCTTCATGGAAGTCCCACTTGATATAGATGCGCTCTTCATGAAGGAGGAAATAGCGCCAGGCGATCTCGGCGGGAGCCCATAGCAGAAGCGCGAGCAGGAGGTCGACGAACAAGCCCAACACCCGCTGTCCGAAGGTGGCGAGCAGAGCGCCGTTGAGAGCCTCGGCACGTGTGGTCTCGTGAGCGTGAAAGCGGCGTCTGGCTCGGGACTCGCGGGACTTCATGGGAAGCACGATACCACTTGAGGGAGATCGTACGGGGCGGCTGAAGAACGTGCTTTGCTATGCTGCTGTAACACGATCAGGTGCTAGGAGAAGGGTTGGGCATGGCGGAGATACTTGGATTGTCGGAGGCGCCTGAGGCAGACGTCACGCAGCCGCGGGTTAAGATTACGGTTCGGCCGAATGGGCCGTTTCGGGTGGAAGGGCCGATTGAGCTGGTGGATGTGAATGGAAATGTTTGGGATTTGACAGGCAAGCCGGCGATCTCTCTGTGCCGGTGCGGCTTGTCGTCCAAGCGGCCGTTCTGTGATGGAACGCATGGGCGCGAGGGGTGGAAGTGCGATGCGAGCCCGATTCCCGCGGAGCCGGTGGCGCAGGGCTAAAGTTTTTCTCGAAGTTGCCGATGAGAGGTTTGAGGGACTGCCGTTCCAGGGCAGCCGCGTGTTCCGATGGGCCACGTTCTGCGGGGAGGATTTGAGGGATGGTGAGAGGCTTTCGGATTCGATGGCGGTGGGCAGCGGCGTGGGTTCTGGTAGGTGGCCTGCTGGGTCTGAGCGAACCGAGGGGTGTGGCTTTCGCGGCTGCGACCCAGGAGGTTGGACCGAAGAAGCTGGACGAGTACGTGGGGCGGTACCGGGGAACGGACGAGCCGGATTACGTGGTCGCGGTAACGATGGAAGGCGGCAAACTGTACGACGAGACGGACCGGATGGCGCCGCTCGAGCTGGTGCCCGAGTCTGGCGATGCCTTTCTCCATCCAAACGGGAAATCCAGGTGGACCTTCAAGCGGGATGCAAGCGGGAAAATCGCGGGGATCTCGGCGGGGTATGTCAACGGCGAGGGTCAGAGTTTGGAGCTGGTTCGGTTCAGCGACGAAGCTGGCCATGTGAACCATTTCCGGGCGTACTCACGGCAGGTAGTGATGATGCCGATGCGCGACGGGGCGAAGCTGCATGCGGTCATCTTGCGGCCAGCCGGGTCGGAGACGACGGCCGAGCGCCTGCCCTTTCTGATAGAGCGCACGCCGTACGGAACGGATGAGGATACTTCGGACGTGGTGAACGGGTTCAAGCCCGAGCTGGCCCAGAGCGGATACATCTTTGTGTTTGCCGACATTCGCGGGCGGTACGAGAGCGAGGGGCAGTTTGTGATGAATCGGCCGATTGTTGCGCACCGGTCGAAGAAGGATGTGGACGAGACGACGGACACGCGCGACACGATTGACTGGCTGCTGAAG
>CAXUCK010000145.1:0-5630 GCA_964249375.1 uncultured Acidobacteriaceae bacterium | reverse complement strand
GGCTCCGTAGACGATGGCAGCGAGTAGACGGGTGCTGGCCAGCCCGAGCCCGAGGCCAATGACCGAACCGCCGAGGACGACGCGCGCCACGCGACCGAGGGCGGCCCGCAGGACGTCGCCGCGTGCTGCGCCCAGGGCTACGCGGATGCCGAATTCCCGCATGCGCCGCGCCACGGTATAGGAGGCCAGGCCGAAGATGCCCGTGACGGCCAGCACCAGCGCCAGCACGCCCAGGAGACCCAGCGCCACCGTGGCGGCGCGGGCGGGAAAGAGCACCGGCGCAAGGGCGGTTTGCCATGTGCCGACGCTGCTGACCGGCACGGCGGGATCGGCATCATGCACGAGCGCGGACGCGGCTTTGGCGATGCGGGCGGTGTCGCCGGTGGCCGTGGGCGAGACGCGGATGAGCAGCTTGGTAAACATGTCCGTTCGCTGCGCGATGGGAAGAAACAGGACGGGCTTGGGGTCTTCGTTGAGTGAATCATATTTGCCGTCCCCCATCACGCCCACGATGCGGATCTGGCTGTGAGCGCCTTGCGAGAAGCTTTCTCCAATGGCGGATTTATCGCCGAAGAGCAGATGCGCGAAGCGCTCGTTGACGATCGCCACGGCCGGCGCTTTGCTGTTGTCGGCCCAGGTGAAGTCGCGCCCGGCGAGCAGACGGGTTTCGGCGGTATGGAGGTAGCCGGGGGAGATGGTCATGACCGGCGCGGAGAAGGCGCGGTTGTTGGGCCGCCAGTCGGTTGTGTCGCTGCGAAAGACGTAATCGACGTTGCCGCCGATGGGATCGAGCGGGGTGTGGCTCGCGAAAGCGACGCTGGCGACGCCCGGAATCTGCGCGGCACCATCGGCGATGCGGCGGTCGAAGTGCAGCATTTGTTCGTTGGTGTAGCCGGCGACGCTGAGATTGAAGGCCGCGAGAACCACGCCCTTCGGATTGAAGCCAAGGTCGATTCGCTGCGAGGCCAGCAGCCCGCGCAGCGAGACCGCGGAGGCCGTGACGAGCACGCAGCAGAGCGCGACTTCGATCAGGAGGAGGGCATCCCGCGCGGTCCAACGGTTGGCTCGCGCGCGTTTGCCGAGCGCGCCAGTTTTGATCACCTCTCCCAGTTCGGTGCGGCCTGCTTCGCGCAGGGGGACGATGCCGCAGAGGAGGCCAGCGGCAAGCGAAAGCAGCACGGCGAAGCCATAGACCCGCAGGCTCGGCTCGACAACGACGGCCAGCGGAAAGTCGAATGGCGGACGGTAATTGGTGAGGGCGTGCAGGGTGATTTTTGCGAGAAAGCAGCCCAGTAGACCGCCGGTGAGGCTGAGTACGGTGGATTCAAGCAGCAGTTCTGCAGCGATGCGGCCGCGGGTGGACCCGAGCGCGAGGCGTAGGGCGATGTCGCGGCGGCGGTCGGCTGTGCGCGCGGCGTAGAGGCCGCCGAGGTTGGCGCAGGCGGCCGCCAGGACGAGGGCGGCCATGAGCATGACGCCGCCGACAAAGGCGTGGATGGCCGGGCCGAGGAAGTTGCCGACATACCCTGGTTCGGACAGGCTGAAGGCGAGCTTTTCGTCGGTCTTGGGGTACTCGTGGGCGAGATCGCGGGCGATGCGGTTTAGATCGGCAGATGCCATGGCCACGCTCACGCCCGGCTTGCGCCGCCCGATGATCCAGACCCATTGCTGCGTACGTTGATCGAGCGCGCTGCCGTCCAGCTGGTGCGCGTTCCACATGTCCACCCAAAGCATGGGGCTGATGAGCCGCTCCGTGCCCGTGAAGCCGGCGGGGGCAACGCCGAGGATGGTGAACGGCTGTTTGGACAGCATGACCTTGCGGCCGATGATGTGCGGATCGCCATCGAAGTCGCGCTGCCAGGAGGTGTAGGTGAGCACGGCGAAGGGGCTCGCGTCGGGGCCGTGGGCATCGTCGGCTGCGGTGGGGAAACGGCCAAGCAGGGGATGGATGCCGAGCAGATCGAAGTAGGTGCCCGTGGCGACGGTAGCCCAAGCCTGCTGCGCCTGCCCGTGGATGGAGATGCCCACAGGCGCGATGCTGTAGGCGCCCAGCTCGGAAAAGGTGCGATTGCGTTCGCGGAGGTCGCGATAACGCGGAAAGGATTGGGTGACATCGCCGGCGCCTGCCCCTTGTACAAAGGAAAGCTGCTCGGGATGCGGCACCGGCAGCCCGCGCAGGAGTAGGGCGTCGAGCACGCCGAAGGAGACCACGTTGGCGCCCACGCTGAGTGCCAAGGTCAGGATGGCGGTGAAGGCGAAGACGCGCGCCCGGCGCAGGGGACGGAGTACGTGATGAATTCCGAATGAAAGGACGCTTTGCACCATGTGGACTGCCTCACAAGCTGGATACCTCGCTTGAGAGCACGTGAGGGGCCATTCGGTAGTGCGGCGGTGGTGCCGTCGAGATGACACGTTTTTGGGCTGCAAACCTGCGGGTCTCTCCACTGCGCGAACGATGGAGCTGTTCGCTTTGGCGAGGTGACACGTCTAGAACCTTTCCCAAGGTGCTTTGCAGGAGAACGTGGAAATTGACGCTGTTCGGAAGTGAACAGAGCTGTCCGATCGTGGACAGCCTGCACATAGGAGTAGGGAATAAGCGACCTTTCGCCGCATCCTTTGCTCTCCGGGGCGCGTCTATAGGTATGGTAGACTGTGTTGCGCTTGAGAATCGCGCCTTGAGTTGCCGAAGCTGTTTCGGACGCTGCGATCATGACGCTCTGACAAGAGTGGATGATTCGGGTCCGACACTGCTTCCGCCTGCGCCCGCGGCTTTGACCGCACCTCTATCTCAGCGTTCCCCGCGACAACCCAGGACGAGCTGCGCCCGGCTTCTACCTCCGTGCCGCAGCCGCAAAGAATTTTCTCCCGAGCCCATGGGCCGGGAGCGCCTTTGAGGAGCACGGCATAACGTGGCTGAAGAGATTGATAAATACGAAGAAGACGTAGACCGGCTGATCGATACCGGCAAGGAAAAGGGGTATCTCACCTATGGCGAGGTCAACGACCTGTTGCCGGGCGATATTACCTCACCCGATGACCTGGACGACCTGCTGACGACGATCAACACGCAGGGCATTGATGTGCTTTCCGGCGAGGGCCGGCGTGGGCGCGGCGGTGCGGACCGGGAAGATCGCGCCGATGACGAGGAAGAACGCTCCGAAGATTCGGATGTGGAGCTGGACCTTTCGCCGGGTACGCTGGAAAAGACGAACGACCCCGTGCGCATGTATTTGCGCGAGATGGGCACCGTGCCGCTGCTGACGCGCGAAGGCGAGGTTGAGATCGCCAAGCGGATTGAGCGTGGGCAGATGCGCGTGATGAAGGCGATTTCGCGGTCGCCGATCGTGATTCGCGAGATTTCCGGCTTGGGCGAAGACCTGAAGCGCGGGGTGCGCAATATCAAGGAGGTCGTCACCTTCGATGAGGAGGAGTTGACCGAGGAGATTGTGCAGTCGCGTGTGCGCAAGACGGTGAAACGCATCGACGAGCTGGTTTCGCACCAGAAGAAGGCTGTCGAGTTCCAGGTGCGCGTGGAGGATCCGCAGGGCAAGGATCCGAAGGCTAAGCAAAAAGATCAGCGCAAGGCGCGTTGGCTGGCAGGCCGTGAACAGGTGTATGTCACGCGCATTGTGCGCGAGTTGAAGTACACCAACGCCGAGAAGAAGCGGCTGCTCGACAAGGTGAACAAGACGGTCGACTCCATGCGGACGCTGGAGCGGCAGATTCGGTCGCTGGACGCGAAGTTCGATGCTTCGCGCTCGGAGGAGTTGAAAAAGGAGTATCGGCGGCAGCAGAAGAACTGCCGAACGGATTTGGATCGACTGGAAGGCGAGATCGGGATTCCGTTTGAAAGCCTGAAGCGCACGCAGCGCGAGATGGTGCAGGGCGACATGGACGCCGAGCGCGCCAAGCGGGAACTGATCGAAGCCAACCTGCGGCTGGTGGTGTCGATTGCGAAGAAGTACACCAATCGCGGGCTGCAGTTTCTCGACCTCATTCAGGAAGGCAATATCGGCCTGATGAAGGCCGTGGACAAGTTCGAGTATCGTCGCGGGTATAAGTTTTCTACGTATGCGACCTGGTGGATTCGGCAGGCCATCACGCGCGCGATTGCGGATCAGGCACGAACGATTCGCATTCCCGTGCATATGATTGAGACGATCAACAAGCTCATCCGGACCTCGCGGCAATTGGTACAGGAGCTTGGGCGGGAGGCGTCTTCAGAAGAGATTGCCAAGCGGATGGATATTCCGGTTGCAAAGGTGCGCAAGGTACTGAAGATCGCGCAGGAGCCGATTTCACTCGAAACGCCGATCGGCGAAGAGGAAGATTCGCATTTGGGCGATTTCATCGAGGATCGTATGGCGATTTCGCCGTCGGATGCGGTGATCTCGGTGAATTTGAAAGAGTACACGTCGCAGGTGCTGCGCACCTTGACGCCACGGGAAGAGCGTGTGATCAAGATGCGTTTCGGCTTGGAGGATGGCTCGGAACACACGCTGGAGGAGGTTGGGCAGAGCTTCCAGGTGACGCGTGAGCGCATTCGGCAGATCGAGGCCAAGGCGTTGCGCAAGCTGCGTCATCCGAGCCGCAGCCGGAAGTTGAAGGCCTTTGTGGATGGGGTAAAGGAGATATAGCCGGAAAGAAGAGGAAGGGCGCCCATCGCGGGCGCCCTTCCTTCTGCGTGTTACCGTGATGTGGGTTGGGGTTTGATGGTCACTTTAGATTTGCCGGTGGTGTGACCGTTGGTGGATGTGTCCTTGCGGCCGTTTTGCGCGGTCGCGCCGGGGCTGTTGGGTGTGCTGCCCTGGAAGCGGGAGTGCTTGCCGTCGTTGGGTTGCAGGGGTGAGATGCCGCCCTTTTGCATCAGCTGCGCGGCGATCTCGTAGATCTCTTCCGGCGCATAGTCGGGCGAGAACAGCGAACGTGATTCGCCGACCACGGGGCCTTCTTCGGCGTAGTCAGGAACGCCGGTGATGACCTCGAGCTCTTCGCCGTCAGCCCAATCCGCCGGACCGGACCACACGCCACGGACATCGGCATAGTCGGTTTCGGACCAGGTGTAGAGCTTGCGATGGCTGCCGATTTCCTGCCATTTGCGGGCTTCCGGGATTTTGGCGTCGTCGATGTTGGGGGTGGGCAGCATCTTGGTAATTTCGACGCCGGTCGCCTTGCGCAGTGCGAGCGCGTAGGCAGCCTGGTGGACGCCGCCGCGCACAATGAGATAGCCGATAACGTCGCGCGCTGCCTGGTTGGTAGTGATCTAATAGCAACGGTGCTTGTGCATGCGGGCACATGTATGAAGAATGAAGTTGTGCAACAGGTCGGCAACGAGATTGCCGCTCGAAAATACGTTGTCGCCGGTCCAGAAGTGGCCCATGGAGTCCATGACCTGATGGCCGCCGCCACCGACAATGGTGTGGTGGGTGTTGCGGAGGTTTTTGGCGTCCTGCAACGGCCCGGAAACGGGGTCGCCCTGTGGAACGGAATCTTCAAGCATCAGATTGATGGCTGCCGTGACCAGTTCCACGTGGCCCAGTTCTTCCGCCGTGATGCTGGCGATCAGATCGTAAAACGGCTTGAGTTTCTTCTTCTCTTTGAAGCCGAAGGACTGGTGCAGGTAGTTATTC
>CAXUCK010000144.1:0-5653 GCA_964249375.1 uncultured Acidobacteriaceae bacterium | reverse complement strand
GGCGATCACCGTGCTCATGCGCTCTCTGCATCTGCAACTGCGAGCACTCGGCGAGGACATGGGCGCTACGGCCACTTTTCGTAAGCGGTCGCCGCAGCTTCGTGGATTGCACTATGCACGGGCCATCCTCACTGAGCGTTCGGCATTGGCTGACGCCCGGCTCGGGACCTCATCACCGAACACCCTTGGACTTGCGCTGCTCGATCTTTCTCCGGCTGGCACGGCCAGGCAGCGGGAACTGCTGGGTGGTCTACGCTTGTTGCCGCTGGGGCGTTTCTTTGACGGTGCAACGGACGTCTACCCCGACATCGTCGACGCCTGGTCGGGCGTGTCGGTGGACTCTCCTGAAGTCGCCAAATCAGAGCGGAGACGTTCGCTTTTTCGCAAAAGGACGGAATGATGTTGTCGGCTTTAGCGCGTGGACTGGCCAGTATGTCGCTGTCCCTCAGGCAGCCTCTCCAGGCCTTCTGTGAGCTGGAAACAGCGCACGGCGATGCATTCGTCACGAAGAGCGGGCATTACGTGACCTGGATCCGCGTCGACGGCATGCAGAAGATGGGTGAGCGCAAAGACTTCACCCGGATCACCGACGCTATGCGCCTCGACCTTTCCGGTGCCTTGGAAAGCGCGGGGCATGCGATTGTCGGATGGTACATTTCCGATCCGGATGCGGCGCTCGTTGAGATCAACAATCTCAATCTCACGTCATGTCGTTCGGTTGCTGCCGCAGCAGGATTGAACTTAGACGATATTCTCAACGAGCGTGCGCGTCTCTGGCCCACGCTAATGCGCTGGGAAGCGGCGTATTTCATGGTCTGGACGCGCACCAGTGTGCTCAGCAAAGAAGAGCGCAAGCAGCTCAAGGCCGAGTACGCAGCCAACGCCGCGCAGGCGGGAGCGATTGGAGACACCCAGCGGTTCACCCTGCGAAGCGAGATCATGATGGCCCGGCACGGCGCTTTTACCTCCCGCGTGCTTGCGGCGGTCAAAACCCATGACGTTACGGCCTCCATCTGTGACCCCCATGACGCGATGAAGGTCTCCCGCGAGGCGATGTATCGCGAAATGTCGGGTTCCGACTGGCTGCCGATTCTGCCGGGTGATCGGGTGATGGCCCGGTGTCCGGACGATGACGTGAAAAAGCCGAAGGCGGAATATCTGCTCTGGCCGCCGCTGCGCGACCAGATCTTCTACAGCGATGCGGTGACCCACGGCGGCCAGCGCGTCGAGATCGGTGACAATGCCTACGGCTCTGTGGACATGAACATCGGACCGGAAGATCCGCGTCCGTTTGTGGAGCTTGCGGCGGTGCTGGGCCAGGATCGCATCCCTTGGCGTATGGCTGTCGTTATCGAGGGCGGCGGTCGTGGTGGGATGCAGGTCAAGGACGTCGGCGCGAGCTTCCTGTCGATGTTCCCTGGAAACGCCGATCTTCGCCGCGCCTTCGCCTTCTTGCGCGAGATGCGCGAGAAGGAGAACCACATCAGTGTCAAGATGCGGGTCAGCTTCGCCACATGGGCGCCCGTCGACGACCCGGGCAAACTTCGTCGCCGCATGTCTCTTCTGTCGCAGCGCATCGAGGGATGGGGCAACGCCAAAGCCACCATGGTCGTTGGCGACCCGCTTGAAGGCGTGATGAGCACCGTTCCGGGTCTGGCCCTCGCCTCTACCGCGAACCCGTCTCTTGCGCTGTTGGGAGACGCCCTGACCATGTTGCCCTGGAACCGGACCGCCTCGCCCTGGGCTAGCGGCAGCGTCCTGTTCCGTCGTCCTGACGGAGGCATCTGGCCGTATGATCCCTCTGGCGGCCGGCTGCGGCCTCTGGTCTGCGATACGTTCGTGGCCCCACCAGGATCAGGAAAGTCCGTCCTGGCAAACACCATCAACATCGGCCTGTGCCTCAGCTCTGCCGTGATGGGGAACCAGGGTGCCAAGCTTCCGCTGATTGGCAAAGCGGACATTGGCAAAAGTGCAGAGGGCTTTGTGCGTCTGATGCAGGAGGCGCTCGGCCCAAATCGTCGTCACGAGGCGATCTTCGTCTCTATGCAGTTCGCGTCGGGTTTCGAGTTCAACATCTTCGACCTGCAGGTCGGATGTGAGTATCCGCTCCCGCTTGAGCGCTCGTTCCTCCAGAATTTCCTGCTTCTCGCTACTCTCCCTCCCGACACCACCACGCCTTTCGAGGCTATGGCCCAGATGATCGGCCTGGTGATCGACGAGGCCTACCGGCTCTGCACAGAAGTCGGTGATGGCGCAAAACATTACCGCCGGGGGGTGGAACCCGAGGTCGATCGTGCGATCGAGCGCTTCCGCATCGATCTTCATCACGAAAGTCCCTACTGGCGTGACGTGGTCAATGCGCTTTGCGACATTGACGAGTATCGTCTGGCCGAGCGAGCACAACGTCACGCCGTCCCACTCTTGCAAGATCTGATCAACGCCGTTCGGACCGACAAGGTACGAGATGCTTTCGACCAGGTGAAGGTGACGTTGACGGGCGAGATCACGACCCAGACCTTCACACGCTACCTCGAGGACCTGATCCGTCGCTTCCCCACGCTCAATGCTCCGACGCAGCTGGACTTTGGGCCCGCCCGGATCATCGTCCTGGACCTCCAGGCCGTTGCCCCGGTTGGATCGGCGGCAGCGAACCGGCAAACGGAGATGATGTATCTCCTTGCCCGACATATTCTCGCGCGCAACTTCTTTCTTCATCCGGATTACGTGCCCTTCGTTCCAGACCGGGTGAAGGCGTATCACCTAAAGCGGTTCACCGAGATCTATGAGACGGTGAAGCGTCTGGACTACGACGAGTGGCATCGCACAAAGGAAAGTCCGCTTGTTCAGGCGCAGGCCGAACTTGATGTGCGCGAGGGCCGCAAACACAACACGCAGATCGGTTTCGCGAGCCAGCGGCTCTCGGACTTCAGCGACAGCATCATCGCACAGTCGACTGGCCGCTTCGTGTTGCGCGCCGGCGATCAGCGTGAGGTGGACGAGGTTGTCAAGCGGTTCAACCTTTCCGATGCCAGTGCAAAGATCGTCCGCTATCGTCTGACTGGCCCAAAGAGCACAGGCGCGCCTTTTCTGGCAATTCTCTCGACCGACGGCGGCGTGCAGTACGAGCAGTTGCTCGTGAACAGTCTCGGTCCGGTCGAACTCTGGGCACTGTCGACCACGCCTGGTGACACGAACCTGCGCAACCGGCTCTATGCGAAGGTCGGCTTCAGCGAGGGGCTACGCCGTCTCTCGAAGGTGTTTCCTGCCGGTTCAGCACTGGACGAGATTGAGCGGCGGACCAAGGCGATGCTCAAGAAGGGTGACGTCCAAGACAAGGTCGAGTCCGGCGTAGTGGACGAGCTGGCTGACGAGCTGATCCGAGGTCACGGTCTCGGTCTCGTGCTCCGTCCGTACGACGAGCCACTCCCGCAACGTCCGGCCAATGACGTTCTGCCGCTAGCTGCGGAGTGATGAGTCTTGTCAAATAAAGGCTTCATAGGGACGGACGATTTGACGGTCCATAGCGCGTCCAAGCCTTCGCTTTCAGAGTTCGGTTTCAGGCGCCCACAACCCATTCGTGACGCCATTCTTGCGTTCCTGAGCGAGCCCCGGTCGGCTCGTGCCATAGCCGACCACATCAACCGTCCCGTTCCAACGGCAACAGGGCATCTCGCTGCTATGCGTCGTCGTCTACTCGTCGTACGGCTCGGTTATGCCGCGTATGCGCGAGCCGATTATGTCGGACCGGCTATCGAATTCCGACGTTCGAAGTCAGCAACCGTTCGGCGAGAACTTGGAGCCTCAGATCCTGACCATGTTAACTCGGCCGGTCGCGGTGAAAGCCGTGCTGGGGGCGAGGGGCACGTTCCTCATCAGAAGCCTGCCGCGCATTCGGCGATCAGCACAGCCGAGTGATCCTGCCGCGCTGAAAACATGCGCCGTTCGCAAAAACCTCCGCCAAATTCTTTTCGTCATGGAGGTTGGGGATATGGCTCGTCTCACACTGCAGCTTGGTTCCGCGCTGGTTGTCCCATTCGGGGGCAGACGGCGACCAGTGACCGACTGGCGCAGTCGCTCGTTTACGGAAGCCGTGTTGAACCTTGTGGGGAGGCGACTGGACAGCCGTCGTGTTCATCGTGGCGAATTCGATTGCCGGCAACCCGATACGCTTTGCGATGAAGATGTTCAGTCGCTCGTTGCAGCAGGTGCACGGTGATGCTTCGCATCCTGCCGTTACTGATGACGGGCGTGATACTGGTAAGCGGCTGCGCCTCCGTTACCCCGGTTCCGACTACGGTCGCGACACCCGGGATGCCGAACCCGGAGGAAGCGCTCCGTCAAAGCATGCAGCATGTCGATGCAGAGATGGCACAGCTCGGGCAAATGTCCCCCGCCACGGTCCAAGTTGCTCAGCAGAACGTCGTGCCCGAAGACCTTCAGCGGACAGTGACGTTCACCTGGAATGGTCCCCTCGATGCCGGCCTCGCGAAGCTCGCAGCCAGCATCGGGTACACGTTCTACACAACTGGGCCCGCAACGCAGCAACCGCTCAATGTTGCTATTGCAATCTCGTCCGTCCCGGTCTTCCGAGTATTTCAGGCGCTCGGTGAAGAAGCCGGAACGCAGGCAACTGTGCAGGTCGATCCACAACACCATCAGGTGCAGGTCATTCACCATGTCTAGCGCATCGTTGATCCCCTTCGATCTCAGTGATCTCCACTACCTGGATTTCTCTGCACTGCACGCTGCAGCTATCGCAATACTTGCCCTTACTGCTGTCGTCGGTTTGACCGGCCTTGCGGTTCTCGCATGCCGGCTGGCGATGATCACTCGGCGGGCTTTGCGGCCCCGCCCCGTAGCCTCGGGTTCGGTTCCGTGCTGAGCAGTTCAGGGGACTTCTCGTTCGAAAGGATCATGCCCATGGGGAGTTCTGCGGCACGCTACCAACGTCCGTTTCACAGGGCATGTGGACGAAAGCTTCGGCCCTTACTCCTCGTTGCGACGTTCCTGTGCACGATCGCCGCTGCGTCGCCTGGTCGAGCGCAAGGAAGCTTGACGTCACCGCGCGTTCCGCCCGATCCCTCGCCGCAGCAGGTCGAGCAAAACGTCCCTGATCTTGCCAACGCGCTGAATAAGCCGATCACGGGGGCTCAAGAGGATCCGCTCGTGGTTGGCACTGCGCCCCCGCCTTCCCTTGAGGCACTCCAGGCCGCGCGGCCGGGCGATGACAAAGGTGATGGTCTCGAGCCTGGGCGCGCGGACATGGTCCGCACTGCCGCATTGACCTACGGGGCTCAAGGGGGCCTGTCGGCGCGTTCCTTCGCGCTCAATGAGCTGCTCCGCCGGTATCAGGCTCAGCTCGACGGCGCCTACGATTTTCGCCCGCTGGTGCTGCCGGTCAGCAACGGCCAGACCTTGATGCGGCCGCCCGTTGTTTCCGCCGCGCAGATGGCGTTCGCACTGGGTGATGGCGGCCAGGTCGCGCGCGAGACATCCTGCATCTACCAGATCACCCGCGAGGCGCAGCTGGCCTCCGCGCCGCCGAACTGGCGGATCTACCTGGTGCGCGTCTGGTCGGCCCCACACCGGCCGAATGATGGCGCGATGGCGCGCACGAAGCAGGAGGCCGCCTACTGGAACAAATGGGTGGCGG
>CAXUCK010000143.1:3683-5670 GCA_964249375.1 uncultured Acidobacteriaceae bacterium | reverse complement strand
GGTCTGGGCGGTGAGGGAGCGGAGCAGCTCCGGGAGGTCGCGAGCCTCGTTGAGGATGGTGGCGGCGACGGACACGGAGGGCATGCTGGGCTGCTCCTGAGGGGCGACTATGCTCAGTGTAGAGGCCGGGCTGACGCCTGGGTCTCCCCTCCGTATGAATCCACTTCTCGACGCGTTTCGACGCTGGCGCATGCCGCATGGTGTGGATCCCGTTCCTCCGCATCCGTTTGATCTGGCGCATGGCACGGACACGGGTGGACTGCTGCGGCCGGAGCAGTTGCGGACGCGGCACCCCGAGAGCCTGGATTCGAGCGCGTATTACGCCATGTCGCCGTCGCGATTTCGGACAGCAATCGAGCTTTGGAAGGCGACGCCGCCTCCCTTTCCGGTGGAGGAGTACAGCTTTCTGGATCTGGGGTGCGGGAAGGGAAGGGCGTTGTTGCTGGCGACGGAGCTGCCGTTTCGGCGGGCGATTGGGGTAGAGCTGCACGGTGGGCTGGCCGGGGTGGCTCGAAAGAATCTGCGGATGTGGCGAAAGGCGGGACGCGCGCGGTGTCCGGCACGGGTGGTGACGGAAGATGCAGCGGTGGTTGAACTGCCGGAGGGGCCGTGCTCTTCATACCAAGCAATCATTCGCAAGAGACCGTGCCTGCTGTATCTGTTTCATCCGTTTGCGGGGGCAGCGATGGCGAGGTTAGTTGCCCGGCTGCGCGGGGCGATGCGGGACCGGCCGGATGGATCGCTGGACGTGATCTACTTCAACCCCGAGGCGGGGGAGCTTTGGCGTGACGAACCTGGGGTGCGGCTGCTGTGGAGCCGGGTGCTGCCGATGTCGGATGAGGATGCGGCCGCAGACCCGGTCGCGCATGAGGACGACCTGTGCGAGGCGTACCGGTGGGGGTCTGAACCATAAAAGGTTCAAGTGGGGGACGTTTCCCCCAACATAGGCATTGACCGGTGAAGGTGGGCTGCGTACTTTGTGGCTAATGGCAGATATGACAACATTCCCCGTCGCCCTTGCAACCGTTCCTCCGGAGTCGCTCTCCAGAAACATCGGAACCACGATCCGCGCGTATCGCCTGCAGAAGGGGATGTCTCAGGGCGACATTGAGAAGCGTACCGGGCTGCTGCGCTGTTATCTGTCGCGGGTGGAGAACGGGCACACGGTGCCGTCGCTGGAGACGCTGCAGAAGATTGCGCGGGCGCTGGACCTGCAGCTTTCGGAATTTTTTGCGGAAGACAAGATGGCCAAGGACATGGCCGGCTTGAGCCTGGATGAGGACGAGATCCGGTTCTTGACGCAGATTCAGCGATACTCGGCGAACCTGGGGGAGAGCGATCGGCGACTTCTGCTGGCGATGGTGCGGAAGTTTGCGCAGACGGCGTTGACGTAGGTGTTGTGGTTAGGCTGATGCGGGATCGCGCCACTTGATGCTGCAGCCAAGGCTGCCGCGCTGGTTGGGGTCTGGGCGGCGACCGGCGATGACGGCGTCCAGGGCGCGGCGTAGATCTTCCCCGGTGACGGGCTGGTCGTTGCCGCTGTTGTCACTTCGGCGCGGCCGGCTGCCGTCGATCTGGCCGCGGTAGACGAGTTTCATTTCGGCGTTGAAGAGGAAAAGGTCCGGGGTGCAGGCGGCGCCGTAGCTGCGGGCCACCTCCTGGGTTTCGTCAAGCAGATAGGGAAAGGTCCAGCCGCAGAGTCCGGCTTGTTCGCGCATGCCCTCGGGGCCATCGGATGGGTACTGCACGATGTCGTTGGGCTGGATGGCGGCGATGGCGATGGGTCCGTCCCCGTCGCGGAAGTAGTCCTGGCCGATGCGGCCGAGTTCGCGCTCGACATGCTTGACGTAGGGGCAGTGGGGGCAGACGAAGATCACCAGGAGCGCCGGGGCGTCGCGGAAGTCGTCGAGGCCGACAATTCCCCCCTCGGTGTCGGGCAGGCGGAAGCCGGGGGCCTCGGTCCCGAGCGGGAGCATGGTGGACTGGG
>CAXUCK010000143.1:810-3673 GCA_964249375.1 uncultured Acidobacteriaceae bacterium | reverse complement strand
GGGCAGACGAAAAGGACGAGCAGGCCGTGGCGACCGGTGCGGGAGGTTCCGCCGCCGGGCATGCGGTTGAACTGATCAGTGGCGGTGTCGTCCCAACTCAGAGCAAAGATGTCGTCCCGGCCCAGGGCTCGTCCGGTGCGCACGTCGGTGAGTTCGAAGGCGGGGGCAACCGTGCCGAGCTCGATCATTGCGGATTCCATCCTGGCCATTCGTTTGCTCTCCTCCTTTGCTGAGATGCGTTGCTGGGCGGGTCCGAACGCTGCGTGTGACGCGGCCTTGACTGGGGCGGGTACCTGCGGCGTCAATCCAGCGGCGCGGTGAGGGAGCTATGCTCAGGGTTCGTGATGCCGACGCGCCGCCCCAACCCAACTCGAACGCTCGAAGAAGCAGGAAGACTTGACCGCAGGACGCCGAAGAGGACTGGGGCGGGGGGCCGGCCGCTTTGCCGATGGTGCCAGCTGGAGATCGCGGCGCCGCGGCGACGGACGTTCTGCTCTGCCTACTGCGTGCACCAGTGGCGCCTCCGATCGGACCCGGGATACCTGCGAGACCAGGTGTTCGCGCGGGATCGGGGCCGGTGCGCCATGTGCGCGGCCGACACGGTGCGGATCTTTGCGGCGCTGAAACGGGCACGGGGGGCAGCGCAGGAAGCGGGGTTGCGGGTGTATGGGCTCCAGACGATCCGGTCGCGGCGGTCGCTGTGGGATGCGGACCACATCGTTCCGGTGGCGGAGGGCGGAGGGCAGTGTGATCTCGGCAATCTCCGGACGCTGTGCCTGCCCTGCCATCGCGAGGTGACGGCGGAGTTGCGGCGGCGCCTGCGGTCACGGTTGATCGTTCCATCGACTTCCGCTTGAGAATGCGCGGTTCGTACGCTGGGGTGTATGCTGGGCCGCTGCCGAGCCGCGACGTAGTGCGTTGCCGGCGGTTGGAGGAGTTGACGCCCGCATGATGTTTTCACTGCATCGACAAGTCACGTCGGTGTAAACCGACGTACCCTTCCGCGGCGCAAATAGGCCGGACTTGAACCGAAAAGCCGCAATCCAATTGACCGAGGAACTTCGCTTATGTATCAGGTGAATGTGTTCCGGGGCCGAAGTATCACGATGAGCACGTTTCACTCTCTGCCATTCTCTTCGGACAGGAACTCCTGTTCAGGGCCTTTACTCGAACCGTAAACGTAGTTGCCGTACCCTTTTTTCAACGCGACTCTGGCTGCCTCGGAGGCGCCAGATGTCAGGAGATACCATGCCGAAGTCGAACGAACTGATTCCCGACCTTTTGTCTGAGACCACCAATCGCCGGTCCATGATCAAGAAGCTTGCCATGGCCACCGCGGCCGTCGGCACAGCCACGGCCGTTGGCGGTAAAACCGCGCTGGCTGTGACGACCGACCAGACGCCGATCAACGTTGTACAGTTTGCGCTTGGCCTGGAGTACCTGGAGGCGGAGTTTTACACGATCGCCACGACGGGCAAGACGCTGGCGCAGACGGGGATTGACACCTCCGGAAGCGGCCGCAGTGGACCGACGAACACCAAGTATGGCCAGGTGGATTTCTCTGATAACACGATCCTGACCCAAGAGGTGGCGATGAACATTGCCGCCGACGAGCGCGCCCACGTGAAGCTGCTGCGGTCTGCGTTGCAGTCTTACAACGTGACGCCGGTGGCCAAGCCGACGATCAATCTCGACGCCCTGGCATCGATCGGCGCCAGCCTGCAGAACATGCAGAGCTTCCTGATTCTGGCTCGCATTTTTGAGGACATCGGTGTTTCGGCGTATGCCGGCGCGGCGGCGTTGCTCGTGAGCCAGCCTGCGATTCTGATGTATGCGGCCCGCATTCTGGCAGTGGAAGGCGAGCATGTCGGGAACATTCGCCTGCAGATTGCGAAGCTGGGTATCCAGACGTTTGCCGTTGATGCGGCGGACGTGATCCCGCCACCGTCGGGCTCGAACTTCTTCTCGACCAACACGGCCAACGGGCTGGTTGCGACGCGTACGCCGTTCGAGGTGCTGTACCTTGCGTTTGGCGATGCGGGCAATGCCGGCGCCGGCGGGTTTTTCCCGAATGGCTACAACGGCGCGTACTACCACTCGAGCGCGCAGTCGGCACCGGCTTCCAACCTCGACTAACCAGTTTCAGGAACAAGTACAGGCGGGGTGCCTCGCTGCGAAGCCGGCACCCCGTTGGTGCGTCTGGACGAGAACGATCCGCGTGCGGGCCTGACCACCTCCCCGTTTCCCTGTACAAAAGGGAATGCCGCTTTTCGTTGCTTCGACCCACGACAGGACTCGCGCCCTTGTGACGGGCATGCTGTTCTGCGTGACGTGCGTGAGTTACCTTGACCGCGTAAATCTGTCGGTCGCGGCCGAAGCGATGATGCCGGCGCTGGGATTGACGAAGGGGGACCTGAGCTGGATTTTCAACAGCTTTTTGCTTTCTTATGCGATCTTCCAGGTGCCCGCCGGATGGTTAGGCGATCGCGTTGGCGCGCAGCGGGTGCTTGCCTGGTCGACTCTGGCGATCGGCGCGGTGACGCTGCTGACGGGACTGCTGCCGGGGCGAGTAGGGCGGTCGGCGGTGGGGGCGCTTCTCGTGCTTTGCGGGTTGCGCCTGCTGCTGGGCGTTGCGGAGTCGGCGACCTTTCCCGTGGCGACCCGGGTGGTCTCGCAGTGGATGCCGCCGGAGCGCCGCGGCTTCGGCATGGTGTTCCAGAGCTACGCGCTGTTCCCGCACATGAGCGCGCGGCGCAACGTCGGCTTCGGCCTCGCCATGCAGCGGGTGCCCCGCCCCGAGGCCGAGAAGCGCATCGACGAGGCGCTGGCGCTGGTGCGGCTGTCCGCCCAGGCCGACAAGCTG
>CAXUCK010000143.1:0-800 GCA_964249375.1 uncultured Acidobacteriaceae bacterium | reverse complement strand
CAGCGCGTCGCCATCGCGCGCGCCATCGTGATCCGCCCGCCCGTGGTGCTGATGGACGAGCCGCTGTCCAACCTCGACGCCAAGCTGCGGCTGGAGATGCGCGCCGAGATCCGCCGCATCCACGAGGCCATCGGCTCGACCACCATCTACGTCACCCACGACCAGGACGAGGCCCTGTCGATGGCCGACCGCATCGTGGTGATGCGCGACGGCCTCATCCGCCAGACCGGCACGCCCGAGGAGCTCTACGAGCGCCCCGCCCACGCCGACGTGGCCGAGTTCATGGGCTACCGCTCGAAGCTCGCCGGCCGCGTCGTGTCGGCCGGCAACGGCCGCGTCACCGTCGAGGCCTGCGGGTCGCGGCTGGAGGTGTCGGTGCGGGCCCCGGTGGCTCCCGGCGATCCCGTGACGCTGATGGTGCGGCCCGAGGACCTCGTGGCCGGCACGGCGGGCGTGGTCGCCACGGTGCGGATCAGCGAATACCGCGGCCGCGCCTTCTTCGGGGCCGCGGGGGCCATCGACGGCACGGAGCTGTTCTTCCGGTCCGACCGCCCGGTCGCGGCCGGCGAGCGCGTGACGCTCGGCGCGCGCCCGGATCAGGTCCTCGTCTTCGCCGGGAGCGGCGCGTGACGGCCGTCACGACGGGGCGGGGCGGCGCCCTCCCCCTGCGGACCCGCCTCGCCGCCCGGGGCATCGACGGCACCACCCTGCTCGTGTTGCCCGCCCTGCTGGCGATCCTGGCCCTCTTCGTCTACCCGTTCTTCTACGGGCTGGCGCTGTCGCTCGAGCCCAAGGCCGGC